>RGPS01000100.1 GCA_010084195.1 Terriglobia bacterium | reverse complement strand
GATGCGGTAGATTGGAGCGAATGGCACGCGTCCGCCCCCGAGGTAATCACGACAAGTTAACGATTGTGAGCATGGCCGTGATCGCCTCGGCGGTTGCAACATTGCTGCACGAAGGGCTGGGGCATGGATTGGTGGCGTTCCTGCGGGGGGCAGTGCCTATGGAACTCACCAGCAACCACCTCACCTCTTTGCGGCCTGATAAATGGGTGGAAGCGAGCGGTACCCTGGTGAACCTCGCAGCAGGGATGGCTGCGCTGTTAGCGTCCCTGCGGGTCAGTGGACACATCAATATCAGGTATTTCCTGTGGCTGCTGGCTGCCCTGAATCTGTTACCGGGGGCGGGATACTTCCTGTTTTCCGGGATCCTTGGCCTCGGCGACTGGAACGCGATCATCAGTGACCTGCCAAACCAGGCTCTGTGGCGGGCGTTGATGGTTATCCTGGGTGCGGCCCTGTATCTGGGCTCGGTGAAGATTCTGGTGATGGCAGTTTGGCCGTATTGCAAAGACCGTGGCGAATACAATGTCGTCGGACGCCTGCCCTACCTGGCGGCGTGCCTGTTCAGTTGCGCCGCCGGGGCGCTGGATCCGATGGGCTGGAAACTGCTGCTGGGTTCCACAATTCCGGCTGCCTTCGGGGGCAGTTCCGGGCTGCTGTGGGCCGACAACCTGCGGCCTCGCTGGGCTGTGATTGAGGAAACGCTGGTGGTGGCGAGATCGCCCCGCTGGTGGGTTGCGGCAGTGGTTTTGGGCGGTCTCTATATTGCCATTCTGGGACCCGGCATCAAGCTGACGTACTAAGCCGGGCAGGGAGTCAGGCGGAGAAGCCATTGGCCATCCATTTGGACCAGTAGAACGTCATGGGTGTATTGCCGGTATTGGTGATGCCGTGCCAGGTATTTCCCGCGCAGTACATCATGGCTCCGGCGGCAACCTGCGTCACTTTGCCGTCGCAAACGACTTCGCCCGTGCCTTCACCGATGATGAGAAACTCTTCTTCCGGGTGCTGGTGGGGTGGATGCGGGCTGGCACCAGGCTCCAGAACGCACGCTCCGGCAGAGACGCCGCTGAGCTGGTCAGTGGGGCCGTTGTAGTACACGAAGACTTTTTGACCTTCCGCGAGGATGGGCTCCGTGGTGGTCATGTCGAGCACGCCTTCGGGTAGCTTGGGGGAGGTAAATTGGGTGGAAACTGCGCCGTCTGGTTGGGCCATACATAAAACACTATACCTGCCGTTTTAAGATAAGGAGATAAGCACTCTGGGCTCGCCCCAGGTGCGTGAACCCCCTCCAACAACAAAAGACAAAGATAATCATGCTCTGTGCCGGAATCGTAGGTCTGCCCAATGTGGGCAAAAGTACTCTGTTTAACGCTTTGACGCAAAGCCGGAAGGCGATGGCGGCAAACTACCGGTTCTGTACGATTGAGCCGAATCAGGGGGTAGTGACGGTCCCGGATGAGCGCCTGGACGTGCTGGCGAAGATCAGCAAGACCCAGAAGATCATCCCTTCGGTATTCGAATTCGTGGATATTGCGGGGTTGGTAAAGGGTGCCAGCCAGGGCGAGGGCCTGGGAAATCAGTTCCTGGGACATATTCGCGAAGTGGATGCGATCGTCCAGGTTGTGAGGTGCTTCGAGAACTCCAATATCGAGCATGTGATGGATACGGTGGACCCGATTCGGGACATCGAGATCATCAATACCGAGCTGGTGCTGGCGGATCTGGACAGCATCCAGAAACGACGCCTGAAGCAGCAGAAGATCGCCAAGGGCGGTGACAAGAAAGCGATTGCAGAACTGGCCCTGATTGACCGTCTGGAAGTCCACCTGAACGACGGCAGGCACGCGTACTCCATGGAAGTAACAGCAGAAGAGACAGCCGTGCGCAAAGGGCTGTTTCTGTTGACGGCGAAGCCAACGCTGTTCGCGTGCAATGTAGGGGAAGAAGACCTGGCGCACCCGGAGAATAACCCCTGGGTACAGAAGGTGAAGGAGTACGCGGCCACGCACCTGGGTTGTGGCGTCGTCGTGGTTTCGGCCGAGATTGAATCGGAACTGATTACCTTACCGGCGGAAGAGCGCGCGGAATACCTCGCGGGCCTGGGTGTGGAAGATGGGTCAAAGACGGGTGCGGCGACTCTGATTAAGGAAGCGTACACGCTGCTGGGTTTGCGCTCCTATCTGACCACGGGTGAAAAGGAAACGCGGGCGTGGACGATTCGCGCCGGGGATAAAGCGCCTGTGGCAGCGGGTGTGATCCACTCCGATTTTGAGAAGAGCTTTATTTCTGCGGAGACAACCGCGTATGACGATCTGATGGCCTGCGGAACCTTTGCGCGCTGCCGGGAACTGGGCAAGATGCGAACAGAAGGCAAAGAGTACGTGGTGCAGGACGGCGACATCATGGAATTCAAAACTTTCCTGTAGGTCTCAGCAGATGTCAGCGGCAGATTTATTGGTTCAGGCCAGAATTGGCCATCGGCGGCTCCCGGAACTGCCTGCGGGCGTTCGCCCCGTGTCTGTCGCTGAAGCCTACATTGCTCAGGATGAAGTTGTAGCCGGGTGGCTGGCGCACTACGGTGGTGAAGTGGCTGGCTATAAAGTCGCCTGTACCAATGTGATCGCCCAGCAACAATTGGGGGTGGACGGGCCGTTCCTGGGACGGCTACTGTCGCCGTTTTGCTGGAAAAGCGGCGCGCGCCTCGCGTCCGACGGCTTCTTTATGCGGGTGGTGGAGGCCGAGTTCGGCTTCTGTATGGGGCTGGATTTGGAGCCCGTGGCCGGGGGGCGATCGCGTGACGAGGTTGCTGCAGCAGTAGCCGGCGTAATGCCCGCCATTGAGATTGTGGACAGCCGGTTTGACGCGTGGGAGTCCGTCGGGGCGATCTCTTTGATTTCGGACAATGCCTGCAACGGCGGGTGGGTGTGCGGCAAGCTGGTGCGCGACTGGCGGAACCTGGATCTGGCCGCGCAAACAGTGCAGGTTTGGGTAAACGGGGCGCTGGCGCGTCAGGGTTCCGGAGCTGCGGTTCTGGGGCATCCCCTGAATGCCCTGACCTGGCTGGTGAATAAGGTCAACAGCCGGGGCGAGACGGTTCGGGCGGGGCAATACATGACGACTGGAGTAGTGTCGGAGGTGTATACGGCTGCGCCGGGAGACGAAATCGAGGCAACCTTCGGCCCTCTGGGCGCAGTCCGGGTCGGGTTCGCCGTCTAAGAGTTACCCCGCAACCAAATCGTTTGATTTTCCATCTATAGTTTTTTCAATTGGGCACCGATATAGCAATAGGTGCCCTTGCGATCAACAGTACTATCTCCCCTCGAAACCGGCGCAGAACCGCAGCCGGGCACTCCACGCATTTTGATTGTGGATGACACCGCGATGAACGTGGATCTGCTGCAGTATGTTTTGAACGCAGAGGGCTTCCGGACGCTGCGTGCGGAAGATGGGGCCGTCGCCCGAAGGTTGAGTTTATCAGAGGCTCCGGATCTGATTCTGCTGGATGTCGTGATGCCGGGGGAGTCGGGATTTGAGACCTGCGCCGCGCTGAAGTCCGACCCTCGAACGGCGGATATTCCAATCATTTTTCTGTCGGCGCTGGATGATGTGAAGAGCAAGGTTCGTGGCCTCAAGGCGGGCGGGGTCGATTTCGTTTCGAAACCTGTCCATGGTGAAGAAGTGCTGGCCCGGGTGCGGGTCCATCTTCGGATTCGGGAGAACAACCGCTCCATGATGCGGGAGCAGCAGGCTCGGCTGGAGCAACTGCGTGACGCGCAGAGGGCAATTCTGGTCCAGCCCGAGGACTGCCCGGCGGCGACGGCAGCCGTAAAGGCCTTGTTGCGGCAGTATTCCAGTCCTGTGTTCTCTCCTGAAGATGCGATGCGCGGCGTGGATGCGGTGATGCGCCAAATGCTGAGCGACGAGCAGTACCTGACTGCGAGTTATGCCCGCCTGAACCGGGCTTCCGGACGGCTGACGGTTGTGGGTGCGGGGCATCCTCCGCTGATCGTGATCCGCGCTGCGGGAAATGCAGAGCTGGTGGAAATGGACGGAGATCCCCTGGGAAGTTTTGGGGCGCTCACCCTGCAAAGCAGGAAGCTGCATGTCGGGCCAGGGGATCGCTTCTATATGTTCAGCGATGGGCTCATTGAGGCCATTCCGGGTTCTGGCAGGCGAGAGGGAGTAAGCCGTCTGGTGGAGGCCTGCGTGGCATACCGCAAGGCCCCGCTGAGGAGCTCCGTGGAGGCAATCGTCGCGATCGTCCGTAGCGGAGAAGATACCGTTGCCGACGATCTCCTCCTGCTGGGAGTGGAGGTTTGATGGCAAGGGTTCTGGTAGAGATCCGGAGAGCTATTCCGGCTTCATTAGAGGCAATAGAAGATCTTTCGCTGGGGTTGCGGCACGCTCTTCGCGGCTCTTGCTCACGGGCCGACATGTTCGCGTCTGAGTTGCTCTGCCGCGAGGCTCTCGCGAATGCCGTGATGCATGGCTCGGCGCAGGACCGGACCAGAATGGTAGCTTTTACAGCACGCCTGCGGCCCGACAGCGTCACCATGGACATCACGGACGAAGGCCCCGGTTTTGACTGGCGCAGAAAAGCTGCCCATTCGCCCGGCGACTGTGATACCTGCGGGCGCGGGCTGGCTATCTACGAACGTTACGCGAGTCGAATCCGGTTCAACCATCGCGGAAACCGCCTGATTATCATGCGGCGCTTGGGCGACGGGGCCCGACAAAATAACGGATTGGAAAACAAGGAGAAATAAGTATGACGGAGGCAATGCAGGAAACGGTCCCGAAGCGGGAAGACTATGTGCTCGGGACAGATGTCGTGGTAACTCACGTTCCGGCGTTACGCATTCGCCTGAAGGACTTGATTTCCGGAGGCACAAAATGCCTGAGTCTGGATCTTTCGAATGTGCAAATGGTGGACTCTGCAGGTATCGGGCTGATTATCTCCACTCACAACTCTCTGCGCAAGCTGGGAGGCGTGCTGGAGCTGACCGGGGTTGCACCTGAACTCGGCGATCTGTTCCGGAGCATGAGAATGCACCACCACTTCCGGATCAGCGGGGCAGAATAGAGGGCCATGAGCGACTTTTCCCTTGACGACGACCTGGTCCAGTGTTATCTGGCGGAGAGCCGCGAACACCTGGCGACAATTGAAACGGACCTGCTGCAGGTTGAGCAGGCTGGGGCCGAAATTGACGAACAACTGGTCAATCGGGTGTTTCGCGCGGCACATTCAATCAAGGGTGGCGCGGGTTTCTTTGATTTGACGCGAATCCGCGAACTGGCGCACAAAACGGAAAACGTTCTGGATATGGTCCGGTCCCGGGAGTTGATCCCGACACCGGAGATTGTGAATGTCCTGCTGCTTGCCTTTGACAAGCTGCGAGACTTGCTGGACCGGTATGCGTCGAGCAACAACGAGGACATTTCTGATTTCGTGGCCGCCCTGTCAACCCTGACGGTACAGACGCCGGTGACGCCGGTGACGACGGGGCCGCCCCAGGAGCAGCAAGTGGGGATGGAACTGCCCAACCCGGAGCGATTCCGTGAGGTCTCAACTTTTGATCTGCAACACGCCCGAGGGGCCGGGAATCGAATCTTCCGCATTCACTTCGACTTACTTGCCGATATTCAGAGACGTAACTTAAATCCTCTGGACGTGTTTCGGAACCTGATGGGCTGCGGTCAGATTCTGGACTCATCGTTAGACATGACGATGGTCGGCACGCTTGAGGATGAACCGACCAACTCGATCATGCTGGAAGTTCTCTATGCCAGCAGACTGAACAACGCCGACCTCCGCGAATTCCTGAGCCTGCGTGAAGACCAGGTCGTTTGTCTGCCGGCTCCGGAGCAGATTCCTGCTGCGGAAGTGAGGCCACTGCAGGTTGTGCCCATGCCCCTCGCCCTGCCTCCGGCGACGGCCCCCGCGAATCGCGAGGCGGCGGGGCCGACAGTGGAACCGGCAGCGGCCACGCAAGCGGAAGCGACAGTGCGCCTCAATGTTTCACTGCTGGACTCATTGATGACCCTGGCAGGAGAGTTGGTACTCGGCCGAAACCAGATGAATGAGGCGCTCGCCAGCCGGGACGAAAGAGCGATCACCGCCAGTGCCAATCGAATCTCAGCAGCCACATCGGAGCTGCAGGAGGCCGTAACCCTGACGAGGATGCAACCGGTGGGGGCGCTCTTTGCGAAATTCCCCCGCCTGGTGAGGGACTTGTCACGAACCCTCGGCAAAGACGTGCAACTCAAGCTGGAAGGCGGCGAGGTCGAACTTGACAAGACGATTCTGGAGGGTCTGAGTGACCCGTTGACCCACATGGTCCGAAACTCGGTAGACCATGGCATTGAGCCTCCGGACGTGCGTCTGGCAGCCGGTAAATCAGCCAGCGGAACCGTCATCCTGCGGGCCAGCCATCAGGGCGGACAGGTAGTTATCGAAATACGAGATGACGGCAAGGGTCTGCGCGCGGACAGAATCGCGGCGTCGAGTGTGGCCAAAGGTTTGATCTCGCAGGCTCAGGTTGACGCGATGAGCGAGCGAGAGAAGATCCTGTTGATCTTCCTGCCCGGAATGTCCACCGCCGAGACCGTCAGCGATGTATCCGGGCGGGGTGTGGGCATGGACGTGGTCCGGACCAATCTGGACAAACTGGGCGGAAAGATCGAGATCGACTCAACACCGGGCAAGGGAGCAACATTCCGCATCAAGTTGCCGCTCACGCTGGCGATTATCCCGTCGCTGCTGGTATCGCAGGCAGGGGCACGGTTTGCCATCCCGCAGGTAAGCGTGGGTGAGCTGATTCGGATTCCGGCAGCGAGGCTTGCAGAGCGCCTGGACCGCGCAGGGGGAGCCGAAGTGCTGCTGCTGCGGGATCGCCTGGTTCCCATTTTGTATCTTGCCGAGGCCCTCGGCCTGGCTCGGCCCGAGCAGGGTGCAGAGGCCTTGAATGTGGTTCTGCTGGGCACCGGGACTTTTGAATTCGGGCTGGTAGTGGAGAAACTTCACGACACACTGGAGATTGTGGTGAAACCCCTCGGTCGGCACCTGCAGGGTCTGTGTGATTATGCCGGAGCTACGATTCTTGGCAACGGGGAAGTGGCGCTGATTCTGGATGCCGCCGGCCTGGCAGAAAGGGCCGGCATGAAGCCCGCAGAAACGATGCCAGGGGCCGCAGTGGAAAGCGAACGTGAAAGTAAGAACGCAGTACATTCATTGCTGCTGTTCCATAATGCCCCCGGCGAAGCCTGTGCCATTCCCATTGAACAGGTGAAGCGAGTGGATAGTCTGGCCCCGGCGAAGATCGAATACCTGGGCGGGCGGCGGACCATGCAGTATGAAGGCAGCAGTCTGCCTCTGGTGATGCTGCACGACACCGCCAATGTCGGGGAACTGGAACCCACGCAGAACTGGGTGGTAATTCTGTTCGAACGGGTTGGCAGGAGCTTCGGGTTGGTGGCAGCAGAGCCTTTGGCGATGCTGGAAGCAGAAGTAGCCGTGGACAGCGTTACGCTGCGACAGCCTGGCGTGGGTGGCTCAGCGGTTCTGAATGGACGGACCACGCTGATGCTGGATGCATTTGAGCTGGCTTCGAGTGCTATGGGGCCGGAGGAAGTGCCCCCCGGCGTGATGGCTAAGTCCAGGGCCGATGGCGAGACTGCCACGGTCCTCATCGCGGAAGACTCCGAGTTCTTTCGCAATCAGATCCAACGGCTGGTGGAGGCTGTGGGGTACCGGACGATGACAGCCCCGGACGGTCAGGCTGCCTGGGAAATGCTGTCGGCACATGCCGGAGAAGTAGCCCTGGTAGCAACCGATGTGGAGATGCCCAGGATGGACGGGTTAGCTCTGACGAGGCAAATTCGTGGAGATTCCCGCTTTTCAGGGCTCCCCATCATCGCCTTGTCGTCGCTGGCCGGCGAGGCCGAAATTGCAAAGGGTATGGAAGCCGGAGTCAGCGAGTATCAGATAAAACTGGACGGCGACATGCTGATCAGCAGTATCCGTAAATCGCTGGCCAACTGGATTTAGGCAGCCGGGAAACCAGGCTCGAACTGCTTCAGAAGACAAACAGATTTAAGAAGGACAGAAACAGGTGAAACCAATGTCAAAATTCGCGGCTTTTATGAATCGCTTCAATATTACACAACGCTTTGTAGCCAGCGTTTGTTTTTTTGCGCTGCCTTTAGGGGTACTCTTCTACTTCAACCTCGACCAGTTATCAGAGAAAATTGAATTCGCCCGGCAGGAGCTTTTGGGCGACCAGTTCCAGACTCCGGCGACTCATGCCCTGAAAGCGCTGGGAGACTACCGCACCTTCACGCTGCGAGGCTCGCGGGAGAGTGAAGCGGCGCGCCAGCAAACGGAGCAGTTGTTCAAACAACTGGGGAATGAAGTTCGTGAGAAAGGAGAAAGGCTGGGCTTTGGCGACAACGCGCTGAAAGCAGCCAGACTGGAAAACCTTCGCGTGGACAGAATCGAGCAAAGGTGGCAGGCTTTGCAACGCGAGGCGCAAACGCCCACCTCGAAAGCGGCCAGCGAACAGTACGCGGCCCTGATGCAGGACTTGCGAGGGTGGGTGGCGCACACGATAGTCACCTCGAACCTGATCCTGGACCCGGAACTTGACTCCTACCACCTGGGCGATCTTGTGTCTGAAGCAATGTCAGCAACTTTGATCCGGATCGCGGCTGTCCGTGCCGAAGCGGCCCTGGCTGCCCGATCAAGGGGGGCAATGGATCGGCAGAACCTGGTTCTGGCGGCGGCAATGCTGCAGGAGTCAGATTTTGAGCGTATCACTCAGGACCTCGAAACGGTAATCACCGCCAGCGCCATGCCTGAGAGGGCGAACCCCGCCCTCAGGGCAACCCTCGAGGCCGCCCTGAGCCACTACAAAGCAGACGTGGGGCAGCTTATCGCCATACTGCATGCGGCGCGGCAGGGCAAACCCGTCACGCCAGACGAACTGGAGCAGGTTTCGGCGCAGGCAGCTAAGACTTCGCTCGAAACAAGTGACAAATCGATGCAGGAACTGAACAAGCTTTTGGAAGCGCGCCTGGACGGCTTCGGAAAATACCGAATGAAACTGGCAGCGGGAACCGCTTTCGCGCTCGGCCTGCCGCTGCTGGTTTTGGCGCTTACGGTTCGGGGGGTTACGAAACCGCTTGCCGTCGCAATCGCCCACGTGGGCCAGGTGGCCCGGGGGAACCTCGCGACCGAGTTACCGGCGGGCTTCCTCGGCCGCGGAGACGAAATCGGAACGCTGTCACGGGCCATGCAGGAAATGTCACTCAAGCTCCGCGAGATGGTAGGTGATATCTCGAGTGGTATCGGGGTTCTTTCGTCAGCAGCGTCACAAATGCAAACCAGCTCGACCCAGATGACCGCAGAGTCCAGGAATGCTTCGGACAAAGCCCACTCGGTAGCAGCCGCCGCCGAGGAAATGAGTTCCAATGTGACATCGGTGGCGGTCGGCATGGAACAAACGACGACGAATCTGGCCAATGTTGCCAGCGCCACTGACCAGATGACAGCAACTATTGGTGAGATTGCAGGGAATTCGGAACGCGCCCGCCGAATCACACATGACGCCACAATACAGGCCAAGCGCATCACAGAGCAGATCAATCAGCTCAGTGAGTCGGCGAGAGAGATTGGCAAGGTGACGGAGACCATAAACGAGATTTCGTCCCAGACTAATTTGCTGGCGCTGAATGCGGCCATTGAAGCGGCACGGGCGGGCGCTGCCGGCAAGGGTTTCGCGGTAGTCGCAAATGAGATCAAAGCGCTGGCACAGGAAACGGCAGCCGCTACGGAAGACATCAAAAACCGGGTAGCCGGCGTGCAGCGCTCCACAGCCAACGGCATTTCAGAAATAGAAAAGGTCTCGCAGGTAATTCATGAAGTGAGTGACATTGTGGGGTCCATTGCGGCCGCGATTGAGGAGCAGGCGACAGCAACCCGGGATATCGCTCGCAATATTGCTGAGGCTTCCACGGGCGTGAACGACGCCAACGAACGAGTCGCACAGTCTTCGCAGGTATCGAGGGAGATCGCGAGGGATATTTCGAAAGTGGATCATGCAACTTCCGAGATGTCGGACGGCAGCAGCCATGTCCGCTCCAGCGCGGAAGAAGTCTCCCGGATCTCTACCCAGCTGCAACTTACCGTTGATCGCTTCGTTGTCCACGCATAGGCAATATGTCTACCACATGTGCGGTTACTGATTCCGCGATTCTTCTGGCCACCTTTTCGGTTAACGAAGGGATGTTCGCGATTGATGCCTCGCGGATCCAGGAAATCATCCGGCCTCGTGCGATGACAAGGGTCCCCCACGCTTGCGGGGCCATTATGGGCGTGATTAATCTGAGGGGCCGGATTGTGACGATCTTCGATACGGCGAGGCTGCTGGCCGATGGTGTCGGTGCTTTCGACACCATCACGCCGGGGCCTGAAAACCGAATCATCATCGTCAACAGCCAGAGCGAATTCGTTGGCCTGATGGTAGAACGGGTCACCGAAGTTCTGGAGGCCGAGGCAGGCACAGCGGAGCCTGCACCGGCGAATGTGGGCACCGACCGGGCGCTCCTGTTTTCGGAGGTTTACCGGGTCCATGGCAGGGTGGTCTCGTTGCTCAATACCGATGCTGTTCTTACCTCGGAAGCCGCGTCGCGGGGGCAGAGAGGAGTCACTAATGAGCCTTCGCGTCCTCGTTGTGGATGACACGGCAGTCTTCCGCAAGCTGATCAGCGAAGCCCTGACCGGAATTCCTGATGTGGAGGTGTGTGGCACGGCCTCAAACGGTAAGTTGGCCCTGGCCCGAATCGAGACAATACGGCCCAGCCTGGTTACGCTCGACATGGAGATGCCTGAAATGAATGGCCTGGAAACCCTGGAGGCTATCTCAAAAATGGCAGCGGCTCCAGGCGTGATCATGCTCAGTTCGGGAACCTCGCGCGGGACACAGGCCACCATGAAGGCTCTGGAACTGGGGGCTTTCGATTTTGTGGCTAAACCAGAGGCAGGGGATGAGGAAACCACGCTGCTGAAACTGCGGAGTGCGCTGGCCCCCAGGCTGGTTGCCTTTGCCAGGCAGCGTGAGATCCGCCAGATGTTGAGTCATACGTACCGGAGGGAGACGGCGGGGATGGAGGTCGGCTGTGGCACCGCGGAACTGCGAATACCGCCGGAAACAGCCAGCCCTCAACAGCGCCCCGGGACCAGGGCACCCCTGGCACGCACCCTTCACGCAGGTATGAAGTTCAGCGGCCCGCCCCTGGTACTGATGGGCGTTTCCACAGGGGGGCCGCGGGCGCTGGCGGAAGTGCTGCCGGCCATACCTGCCGACCTGGGAGCCCCGATTCTGATCGTCCAGCATATGCCCCCGCTGTTTACCGCAGCTCTGGCGCAAAGCCTTCAGGCGAAGTGTCAGCTGCGCGTCAAAGAAGCCGAGGATGGCGAGGCACCTGTCGCCGGATGCGTCTATCTGGCGCCAGGCGGTCGCCACATGACCCTGATGGCGAGCCCTTTGGGCAAAGCTCTCATCCGGCTCTGTGATCTGCCCCCGGAACACGGCTGCAGGCCAGCGGTGGACGTGTTGTTTCGCTCCGTGGCCAACGCCTTCCCTCAGCGATCCATTGCCGTCATCCTGACGGGAATGGGCAGTGACGGGACGGCAGGTGTCCGGGAACTGAAGAGGTCCGGTTGCATCTCGATTGCCCAGGATGAGGCTACCTCAACCGTATTTGGAATGCCTCGCGAGTTGATTCGGGCAGGAATTGCGGACCATGTCGTTCCGCTGAGCCGCGTGGCGGCTGAGATAGTGCGCCAGGTTCGGGATGCAAAATGATACGACTCCAAACACAGGAATTCCAGGCGGTGGGGGGCTATATCCACACGCTCTGCTCACTGTCTCTGGATGTCTCAAAAACCTATCTGATCGAGAACCGGCTGGGCCCGATTGCAGAAGAATTGCGCTGCGGAAGCTACCTCGAACTGGTGCAACGCGCCCGGCAGGACGGGAGCGGCGCGCTGCAACGCCGCATCATCAATGAGATTACCACCAGGGAAACACTTTTCTTCCGCGATTCGGCACCCTTTGAGCTGCTTCGCTACAAGTTGATCCCCGAATTAGTAGACCGCCGAAGCAAGACCAGCGGGCCCATTCCCATCCGTATCTGGAGTGCCGCCTGCTCCAGCGGGCAGGAGTTATACAGCGTTGCCATTGCCCTGAAGGAAACGCTGGGTGACCTCGGGAAATATAAAATCCGGCTGCTGGGTACTGATATTTCCGATGCCGCCGTAGCGTCGGCCAGCGAGGGTATCTTCAATGACGTGGAAATTTCGCGCGGTCTCAGTGACGCCTCGCTCAACCGCTATTTCGTGCGGGCTGAAAAGGGCTGGAGGATCCGGGACGAACTCAGAGCCATGGCCTGTTTCCGGAAACTAAACCTGGTGCAGGATTTCACCTCGGTTGGAACGTTTGACATTGTGTTCTGCCGAAATGTGGCGATCTACTTCAATGAACCGGACAAAATCTCGCTGTTTACCCGCATTGGCCAGCGCCTGGAACGAGACGGGCAGTTGATCATCGGATCTATGGAATCTTTGAATGGCCTGTGCCCCCAGTTCGATTCGAAGAGGCATTTGCGGGGCGTCTACTACGAGTTAAAGCAGGAGTCGCTGGCCGTCAAGGCCTCGAACTACAGGCAATGAACGCAACATACATGGAGCCGGGTTACCTCCGGGGACTTCTGGACGCCGCCACCTCAGTGGCCCTCATCGCGGTGGACAGCTCCGGCCTGACTACGATCTTCAATTCGGGGGCAGAACGAATACTCCGCTACAGGTCGGACGAAGTAGTGGGTAAGTTGACCCCCGAAACGTGGCACCTTGCCGGGGAAGTGGAAGAACGGAAGCAGGAACGGAGCAGGCAACTAAAACGCCCGGTGGAATTTCGGGAACTGGTGTTGCGATTCGACGACAACTGCTTGCCCGAAGCCACCGAATGGACCATGGTCCGGGGAGACGGAACCCGGTTCGCCGCCAGCCTGACCGTGAACCCGATGTGGGACAAGACGGGGACGGCGGTAGGGTTCCTGGGCGTGATTCAGGACATCAGCGATCAGCTTGAGCAGGCGCAAAGGCTGGAAAAAGCCAGGCGCGCGGCAGAAAGTGCCAGCCGGGCCAAGAGCGACTTCCTGGCTGCCATGAGCCACGAAATCCGAACGCCGATGAACGGTATCCTCGGCATGGCCGGGCTCCTCCTGAAAAGCGAGTTGACATGGCGCCAGAAGGGTCGGCTCGAGACACTTCGCGACAGCGCGGAAGCCTTGCTTGGCGTGCTCAACGATATTCTGGATTTTTCCAAGCTTGAGGCCAGTAAGCTGGAGCTGGAAATCGCCGATTTCGATCTCCGCAGAGTCGTGGAAGATGTGTCCGACCTGCTGGCGGTAAAAGCTCAGGAAAAGCAACTGGAAGTCCTCTGTTTTATCGAGCCGGACGTCCCCACCCGGCTCCAGGGCGATTCCAACCGCTTGCGCCAGGTGCTGGTCAACCTGGTAGGCAATGCCGTCAAGTTCACTTCCGCGGGAAGCGTTTCTCTCCGTGTCAGCCGCCACCCGGGGCTCGATGGCCTGTTGCTGTTTGAGATTGTGGATACCGGCCCCGGGATTCCTGCCGCCAGGCAGCACCTGCTGTTTCAGCCCTTTTCCCAGGCGGATTCATCCACGGCCCGACGATATGGCGGCACAGGCCTGGGGTTGTCCATTGTGGCGGGGCTGGTGAAAATGCTCGGCGGAAAAGTTGGCTTCAGGAGCGAAGAAGGTCTGGGAGCCACGTTCTGGTTTACCGCCGCCATGCAAGCACAACCGGAAGTGAAACGCCCCGCCGCTTTGTCCCTGACAGGAAAGCGAGTCCTGGTTGTGGATAGCAGTGCGGGCAGCAGACTCCTGATAGGCCGTTACCTCAGCCTGTGGAACTGTACGGCTGAAGAATGCTCCGGCGCCGCAGAAGCTACGGAAAAACTCCGCAGACCGAATACCCGGTACGATGCGGTTTTGATCGACATTCACCTGCCTCAGATATCCGGAGGCGAACTCGCGCGCAGACTCCACGCGGACCCGGCGCTGCGCACGACGCCCCTGATTGCGATGACGCATCTTCCGGATGCTCATGATACGGACTACTGGCAACAACGGCATTTTGTTCGCCGGGTAACGAAACCGCTTCGACAGGGAGATCTGGGCGCGGCCCTGGCCTGGACGATGGGTTACGGTCGGCCAACTGCCGGGGTCTTGCCCCACGAGCCCCCCCCACCGGAGCGGCGTGCACGACGGGTCGGCAGGCGGCTTCTCCTGGTGGAAGACAATGCGGTAAACCGGGAGGTCGCACTGGGCATTTTGGAATATCTTGGTTATTCCGCAGACGTTGCGTTCGATGGCCAGGAGGCCCTTACCCTGCTGAAACAGACCTGCTACGCGGCTGTCCTGACCGACTGTAACCTGCCGGAACTGGATGGCTACGACTTGACCCGCCTGATCCGCGACCCGAAGTCCGAGGTGGCCGATCACAATGTCCCGATAATCGCGATGACGGCCCATGCGCTGGCAGGAGACCGGGAAAAGTGCCTGAATAGCGGGATGGATGACTACATCACCAAGCCGGTTGACGCCCAGCTCCTCGAAAGATTGCTGGACCAATACACCGGCACTAGCAGAGAACAGCCGGCTCCGGCAAGCCCCGGGCGTGAAACGGCCAACCCCCACCACAGTTTCGACAGAGCAGAACTGGTGGAGAGGCTGATGGGGAATGAAGATCTGGCGCGGCGCGTCGCCACTCGCTTCCTCGAAGACATGCCCGCGCAGATTGCCGCGCTGGCTCGGGCTGTCGATTCCGGGCATACGGGCGCGTCGGCAAACCTGGAAGACATTCGGAACCTGGCGCACAACATCAAAGGTGCCGCAGCGAACATCAGCGGAGCCCCCCTCAGCCTCGCAGCCCGCAGTATGGAGAAGGCCATCGAGCAGGAAGATATGGAAGCAGCCAGGTGCTGCCTGTCGAAACTCACCTGCGAATTCGAAAATACCAGGGGCGCGATTGCCCTGTTTCTGGACACCCCGGGGTGAACACCAGGGTACCTGCATCGTTGGCACAGACCGGGCCAGCCATCTCCGCATAATCCCCATCGAGAATAGGATATACTCGACTTGTGGAGATACTGGCCGGTTTTATCATTGCGCTCGCCATCGGCATCACCGGCGTCGGAGCAGGTACCATCACGGCCCCCATCCTGATCCTGTTCTTCCACCAGTCCGCGTCTGACGCAGTG
This sequence comes from Terriglobia bacterium, assembly GCA_010084195.1. Lineage (GTDB taxonomy): Bacteria > Acidobacteriota > Terriglobia > Bryobacterales > Bryobacteraceae > BOG-234. Next base: position 6,016 of record RGPS01000100.1, on the reverse strand, counting down.
ACCACTGCCCTCATCTTCGGAACGGTAGTGAAGCTGATTGCCACCCCGATCTACATGTCACGCGGGCACGTCAACGGCAAGGTCCTGCGACTCATGGCTTACGGTGGTATTCCGGCAGCAATCATCGGCAGCCTTTTACTGAATTCCTTTGACAAGAACAGCCTCACCCGTCCCATCCTGGGAATTGTGGGCTTGACCGTCCTCATCTCCGCAGCCGGCACACTCTGGCGCAGCCTCTCTGCAAACGGCATCACGCCCAGCCCCATCAATGGCAAGTGGCTCCCGTGGATTATTGCGCCGATCGGTTTCGAGGTAGGCTTCTCCTCAGCGGGCGCGGGTGCGCTGGGGACGGTGGCCTTGATGCGTTTTACCTCACTGCTGCCCGCCGAAGTAGTTGGCACCGACCTTGCGTTCGGCCTGCTGCTCTCCATCTCGGCCGGAACAATTCATGCGTCCATGTCCGGCGTGCCCTGGGCAATCCTGCTCAAGCTCCTGATGGGCGGCATTCCCGCAGTCATATTGGGAACCCAACTAACCAAAGTGGTATCGCCCCGCATGATGCGCCTCGTCCTGTGTGTCTGGCTCCTCTACATAGGGGGAGAACTCTCGTGGAGAGCGGTAAAGCCAAACTCCAAAGGCCCCACCACGCCCGCAGCCAGCACCGGGCCGGCGTCCATCACACGAAACTAATCCCTTCGGCACGTATCTGTTTGGCGACCGTCTGCTATTCTGACGCCAGTTCCCCGCAATGCGGAATCTTCACCGTTTAGCCATCGCCGTCTGTACCATCTGCCTCGCGGGCACAGCCGTTGTTGCGCAGAAGCCGTTCCGGTCGTATCCCGGCATGGAGTACGACGAATACCCCCTCCCTCCGGACTGGAACGTCAAGGCCGATTGGGTTCTTGGGCGGCTCCGTTACCCCGATGTTTTCGGATATCCCTTTAAGTCACTGGTATTTCAGGACGGGCGTGAATTCCCTGGCTATTGGACCATGGACTACCCTCGCTCCGACCGCCATCTGCTGACGGGTGTGCGCCGCCTCACCCGCATTGATGCCCGCCCCGTTGAGCAGGTGGTCACCCTTGATGGCACGGACGATGTCTACAACTGGCCTATCCTATATGCCGTCGAAGCCGGCCACTGGGCGCTGCCGGACGACCAGGCAAAACAGCTCGGCGAGTTCCTGCGACGCGGCGGTTTCATGATGTTCGACGATTTCCATGGCTCTCAGGAGTTCAACACGTTCACCGCCAGTATGAACAAGGTTCTGCCTGGACGGCCCATCGTCGATATCCCGCCCACGGACCCTATCTTCCACGTCCTCTTCGACGCTGACCAGAACACCCAGGTCCCCGGAGCCATGTACTTCGAAACCGGCCTGACTTATGAAAAGGGAGAATCCGGCACAATCCCCCATTGGCGGGGGATTTATGACGACAAGGGGCGCCTGATGATCATCATTGGTCACAACATGGATTTAGGCGACGCGTGGGAGCATTCCGACGAAGCCCGCTACCCCGAGAAATGGTCTTCTGTGGCCTATCGCATGGCGATGAACTACCTGATCTACGACCTAACGCACTGAGTTCTGAGTTCCGGCCCTACGCACCCAGCCAATTGCAGCCAGGGCAGTGAGCCCGAGGAACCACGTTCCAGGCTCGGGCGTAGCCGAAGCGGCGCCAACCACAGTAATGTCGTTGGTGGTAACCGACAGGCTTCTAATGCGGAAAGCGTCCTTGCTGCCGTCAGCCGTGCCAGGTCCGGCAGCGCCCACCAGCAGGTACGTTACTCCGGTTCCACTCAGGCTGTCGGTTGTCATTGTTCCACTACACGCGCTGGCACATGCCACCGTCGTAGGGGCAGAAAAGTTATGCCCCAGGCTCGACAGAGACCCGAGAGCCACGGAAGAGGCCGCGGTGGCGCTGGTGTAGTAAGTCAGATCCCGATCCGCACCGCTGCCGATCTTTGCTGAATTGATCAGATTGATGGAGGCCAGGCTGACAGGAGTGCTAAACCGGAACAGCATAAATTCGTACCGCCCGTCGTTGTCGATCTGGCTCTGGGCCGAAGTACACCGGGTACCGCTCTCGGTTGAAGGATTGCAAATGCCAAGCCCCCCGGAACTTGAGATCGTAGCCGAGGCAAGCGTTGTGGTTGCATTGGCGGTGTAAAAGGCAGTTGCCGTCACGCCCAAGGTGCTGCTGAGGGCGCTCAGCGTGGTGTAGTTGCCGGACGCGGTACCAGTAAAGTCAAAGTTCCAGGTGGTGACACCCTTCATCGACCCGCAGGCCACTGCCATCGTCAAAACCACATTTGCGAAGCGTACCATCGCCCACAAAGTGCAGCAGGCGCGCTGCTTGTTACGCTGCCGGGGCCGGATCTGTACCAGTACCCTGACGCCGACGGAACCAGGCAGCCAGTGCAACCAGCGCCGTCAACCCTGTCCAGATAGTTGACTGCTCGGGAGTTGCCGTAATACCTTCCGCCGAATCCTGCGAAGCCACCGTGAGGCCCTGAATCCGGAACTCACCAGGCGAAACACCCTTTTCCGAAGTACTCGACCCGACTACCAGGAAACTCACTCCCTTGCCGGCAATCTCACTTCGCTCTCCACACTTCTCTGAACATTCAATGCTGGTAGGCGCGGAGAAGGTCTTTTCCAGTTCCGCAACCGAACCCAGGCTGAATTCTTCCCTACCGTCGCCGACGAAGTAGGTTAGATTCTGATCCACCACATTTCGGTCATTGTCGTACTTCGCGAAGGAGATCGATCGCAAGTCTACCGGAGTACTGAAACGGAAAAGGATGAACTGGTATTCGGCTATTTCCGCTTTCATGTCGGATCTGAATTCGGAAGTTCCGCAGGCTTTGGCAGCTTCAGCCTCAGGGTTACAGACCCCCAGCCCCAAATCGGGAAACTGGCCCAGCCAGCCTTCCTGCAAAGTCGTCTTGAAGTCAGGCGCGCAGAACGCGGTGGCCGTCACGCCCAGCTTCGCGCTGAACTCACTCAGGGGGACGTAGCCACCGTCCGTCTTTGTGCAGTTAAAATCGCAGGCCGTAACAGCGAGCGCTGTCAGGCCCCAGGTGGAGGCACTGCGCGAAGAGACAAGCTTGCTGGTTGTGTAAATGCGATCACTGAACAGCGTCCCATCGCCGTTCGCAGCATTGCCAGCGGCGTAAAACACCACATCGCCGCCAGGAGCCGGCCCGGTCCACTGCACATCAAAGGCAAAACTGCCGCTGGCCTTTCCGGGGGTGCGGTGTGCGGCAAATTCGGTCGTACCATTGCACGGGGCGTCGCGACCATCATCACACCGCACCCGCACCAGGTCCGAGACGGTAAAGGTTCCGGCCGGCTTCGTCAGGTCATTCATCATGCGGGCCGTTAGCTGGAAACCCCATTGGGAAGCTTCCGGATGTCGTACCGTGACACGGACCACTTGTACCGCACCGGGGGAGTAAGGCTGAACATCAATCGTGAGGGAACCCCGGGTGTCTGAGTTGGCCGGAGCGAACGTGGCATGACAGACCGTACAGGTCAGGCCGCCATTCACCGGTGCGCCGGTCCTTCGGGTCGGCGGACCGCTGCTGAAGCCAAGTACCAGCACAGGCAGACCGGCCAGCAAGGACAGAAGGATGCGGGCCAGTTGGAGCCACCGCGCGGTGGCGTTCCGGGGAAGTTGTGGGTTAGGGGAAGCGCAGGACAAGGCCGCCTCCCGCTACCACGTTGTGTTGTCCGCCGCTGATAGCGCGGGTATTGTACGCCGGGCTCCCGGCATAGAAATCCCGGATTTCAGCTCGCAGCGAGAACATCTTCCAGGCTCGAATATCGACGCCTCCACCAAAATCAAGGGCACCTCGATTGAGGTGGCGAGCCGCCGGGTTGGGGGTCCCGCTCAAGAGAAAGGTACGTTGCTCGTAAAGCGCATATCCACCACCAATGGCGGCCCAGGGCGACAAGCGCGAGGCAGGAAACAGCTTTATGCGAAGGCCGGGCGTGAGGTACAGGGTGGCGATATCGCGCGTCAGCGAACTGTTCGCGGATGTGACCCTGCGTTGTGGATTGGCAAGAAAGTGAGTTTCCACATACACGGTTGCCACCTTGCCTGCATGCAGCAGGTAACCGTAGTTCGCTTGCAGGGCAAGGCCCTGGGATAAGCGAAGTCGGGCCGAAGTGAGCGACCGTTCCTGGTCGCGAACGGAGCCGAGCGTGAGGGCCAACTCATGTTTCCAGGCGTGAAGTGTTCCGAAGAGCACGGTAAAGAAGAGGACGAGTCTGCGAATGGAGGTTGTCATAAGGTCCACATGGGCAGTCGCGTGAGAAGTAAATTTTCCCCTCGCCGGAATTGAAAAATACAGCCTCGGGTGCAGAAGGCGCGACAATCAAGGCATGGCCTGCTCCCCGGACGATCTGCGAAACATTCCTCTCTTCGCCCTGCTCGATGATGAAGAGACGGCTCTCCTCGCCAACCAGGTGGAACTGCGGCAGTTCGAAGCCCGGCAACGGATCTATAAGATCGGCGAGCCCGGCGAAAGAGCTTATGTGCTGGTGTCAGGAAAAGTACAGGTCACGACGGTCGACGAGGATCAGCAGGAAGTTGTGGTGGATGAACCTGCGCCCGGGGAAGTCTTCGGCTTCGCCTCCATGATGGCCCGGACGGAACACCAGACCACCGCAATTGCGACCGAAGCCTCTGTCTGCGTGGAAGTGGATGCGAACGACATCCTGACGCTGCTTACCAGGAAACCGCACGCCGGCATCGACATGATGGCAGTTCTGTCGCGCCAGTTTCATGCGGCCCAGCAGATCATCCGGGGCAGAGCCGCTCGGAGCGCGAACGACATTATCGAGGAAGAAGCGACCTTTGGGGAACGTCTTGCTGACCTCGTGGCGCGCTTCGGAGGATCGTGGGCCTTCATCCTCTCGTTCTTCGCGATTCTGGTGGGCTACACCACGTACAACACGCTGCTGGGCAAAGGTGCCTGGGACCCGTACCCGTTCATTTTGCTGAATCTGTTTCTGTCGATGCTGGCAGCCATTCAGGCTCCGGTCATCATGATGAGCCAGAACCGGCAGGACACGAAGGACCGGCTCCGTAGTGAACTCGACTTTGACGTGAACCGCCGCGCGGAATCGGAGATTCAGGGGCTGGCGCGCAAGTTACATTCACTCGACGAGAAGGTGGATGACATCAGCGACCTGCTTAGAGAGCTGAGAAAACCCGCTTAACCGCGCTCATCAGGACATCCTCCGTGCCTGGCCCAACGCGCGACACCGGGCCGCACTCGTAGCCCCCCTGTTCGTAGGCCTTCGCCGTGCCAATGTACATGGGCCCGTACTCGCCATAAGCAGCCATGGCGATGAACTCGCTGGAGCGCTCTTTCTGCGCGGCGAGCTGGTATTCGACGAAGAGTTCACCGGGCATGTGGATAATGTTGGCCGGGCCGAGCTGAACCCTCGTGATCGGGATTTCGCGACCGGCTTTGAGCAGGCGATACCAAGCGAGATAGCGCGCGGCGTTGGCGCGGAATTTCGGTTCCAGCGACTTGTTCTTCAGGTCGGCCGTGATGCGGTCTTCGGTGAACTCGGCACCTTCGCGATGGGGCAGGCGAACCGGGGTTGAACGGATAACGGGAGTTTCCACTTTGTAGCGTTTTTCCGCTTCGCGGGCGCGCTTCATGGCATCGGCCATCCGCTCGGTAAGAACAGGGCGACGGGGATCAGAGCCGTCGTTGTACTTCCCTGCCCCGATATTGCCGCCGGCACCGTTGAAGTGGATCTGGAAGCCGGGTTGCTGCGCCCGGGCGAGGCCCGGAAAATCGCAGGTGATGGCACCTTTGCCGTAATGGCTCATCGGGTGCGTGGCGTAGTAGCTCAGGGTTGCCACCCGCACTTCACCATCGAACAGGCTGATGGACTTGAGCATGGGGTCGATCAGGCCTTCGGGGGCGGCGCAGTATTCGGAGTTCCTGCAGGACGTCATGCGACCGAAGATGACTTTGCCATCAGGCCCGA
>RGPS01000099.1 GCA_010084195.1 Terriglobia bacterium | reverse complement strand
CCACCACCTCCACCTGCGGATCTGTTTGCGGATATCGACCATTCGTGGAATCGATTGCCGGGCGGTAGGCCGGTGGGCGAATTGCTGGGCCAGGCGATCAGGGAATACGATCCGGAGCATCCGGAGAAGCTTCTGCCGTTGCTGGGCAGGGCGCGTCCGCTGATTGCAGCGATCAATGATCCGCTGGCCAGGATCAAGCTGGCCGAGATAGATGAACTGATTGCAAGGTGTGCGGGGATCTGGGCAGAAGCGACAACCCGCCAGGCGGAAGTGACGCCGGGTTCGAAAGTGGCGGTGGCACTGGCGATTTATCCGCGTTTGAACGTGCCGGTGGCAGTGGAATCGGTGCAGCCTGAGGGCGTTTGGGATGGTCCGGCGCTGACGAAGTTCCAGCCTCGCGCAGAGGGCGGCGTGACGGGAGCCCTGGAGTTGGCAGTACCGGCGAATCAGGCGTATTCGTCGGCTTACTGGCTGCAGAAGCCGACAATTGGCGAGCGGTATGCGGTGGATAGTCAGATTCTGGCAGGCTTGCCGGAATCGCCCGTGGAACGGGTCCGGATCCGGATGACGGTGGCGGGTACGGCGGTGGAGATTACGCGCAATATCGAGCAGAAAACGGCGTTTCGGGCCGAAGTGGAGAGAATCCACCCTCTAACGGTGGTGCCGGCGGTGGCCGTGAATGTCCCCGTGAGTTCGGCGATTTTCCCGACCGCGGTGGCACGCAAGATTTCCATGCTGGTGCATGCAAATGTGGCCGGAGCAGAGGGAACGTTGCGGCTGGAAATGCCAGCCGGGTGGAAGGCGGCTCCCGCGACGCAGACATTCAAGATCCCGACGGCGGGTGAAGATCGGGAGCTGAGCTTCGAGGTCACGCCACCTGCGGGGGATTCTGTGGGCCGGATCAAGGCTATTGCGACGGTTGGGGGTAAGGACATCTCGACGGGGATGCAGGCTTTGAACTACCCCCATATTCCGGTGCAGATGTTGTTTCCGCCGTCGGAGATTAAGGTAGTTCGCGCGGACATCCAGGTGACCTCGAAGAAGGCTGGTTACATCATGGGCGCGGGCGATGAAGTGCCGGAGTCGCTCAAGCATCTGGGTGTGGAAGTCACGATGCTGAGCGAAGCTGACCTGGTGAAGGGTGACCTGAGCAGGTTTGATGTGATTGTGGCGGGTGTTCGCGCTTATAACGTGCGACCGGATCTGCGTGCCAACCAGGCTCGGCTGATGGAGTACGTGAACAAGGGCGGGACATATGTGGTGCAGTATCAAAGTGCCGGAGCGGATGCGGAGAATATTGGACCGTACAAGATTTCGATTCCGACCGGGAATGGCTTTCGCGTGACGGTGGAAGAATCGCCGGTGACGTTCCCGCATGTGGACAGCCGGTTGCTGCAATATCCAAACCGGATTACGCAGAAAGATTTCCAGGGGTGGGTGCAGGAACGTGGCTTGCTGTTCGCCACGGAATGGGATCCGAAGTATGAGACGGTGATTTCGGCGGCGGACCCGGGGGAGAAGGCGATGGAAGGTGGGGAGTTGTGGACGCGATATGGCAAAGGCGTCTATGTGTTCTCCACGTACTCCTGGTTCCGGCAGTTACCTGCGGGGGTGCCGGGTGCTTATCGGTTGTTCGCGAACATGATCAGCGCGAAGTGAACAATGCTGAATCTCCATGCGGTCCGCCTCGAATTTCCTTCGGATGCAAATATTATTGTCGGCCAGAGCCACTTCATCAAGACGGTCGAAGACATCTACGAGGCGATGGTGAATACGGTACCCGGCGTGAAGTTCGGGGTCGCATTCAATGAGGCGTCGGGGCCGTGTCTGACCCGGTGTGAGGGGACGGATGACGAACTGAAGCAGGTGGCAGTGGGAATGGTGACAGCCATCGGGGCCGGACATATCTTTGCGGTCGCGATGCGGGGAGCGTTTCCGATCAATGTGCTGGGGCGGATCAAGGATGTTCCGGAGGTCTGCGGGATTTTCTGTGCGACCGCGAATCCGGTGGAAGTAATTGTGGCGGAGACGGAGCAGGGCCGCGGGATTCTGGGCGTGGTGGATGGTTCGTCGCCGAAGGGTGTGGAGACTGACGCCGAGGTGACGGCGCGGCGGGGCTTTCTGCGGATGATTGGCTACAAGAAGTAAAGCTTAGTCGTAAACGAAGTGGAGGGTCTTCTTGAGATCTTCCCAGGATTCGCGCTTGGCTTCCTGATTGTAGGGGCGGAGCAGGTAGGACGGGTGGTAGGTGACCATCAGCGGAATATCGTTCCACTTATGCCACTTGCCACGAAGCTTCGTGACTCCGTCCTTGCCGCCCAGGAGCGCCTTTGCTGCCGTGGAACCGAGCGCGCAGATGGCTTTTGGTTTGATGGCGGATAACTGGCGGAAGAGGAACTGGCCGCAGATCTGCATTTCGTCGGCTTCGGGAGTTCGGTTCTCCGGCGGGCGGCATTTCACCACGTTGCAGATGTAGACATCGGCTCGCTTGAGCGGGATACCTTCTTTGGCGGAAGTGCCTTCGATCATCTGAGTGAGCAGTTGACCAGCACGCCCGACGAACGGTATGCCCTGGGCATCTTCATCGGCACCTGGACCTTCACCGACGAAGACGAGCTTGGTGTTGGGGTCGCCTACGCCGAATACGATTTTGTTGCGGCCCTGGGAGAGGCGGCAACGGGTGCAGTCCCCGATATCTGCGCAAATACGTTCGAGGGTGTCGCCCTCGGGGGCGAGGCCGGGGAGGACTATGTCGGTCAGGGGCATTTCGTTGGTGGGGAAAGGGGGAAGCTCGGGTGGCGGGGGCGCCTGGACCACAGCTTGCAGAACGGCCTCCCGGACTACCGGCTCCGGAGCGGCGGCCACATCCAGCCTGGCGGGGCGGCGATACAGGTCTTTTATGCCGAGGTCGCGGTAGTATTCGAGGCTTTCGGGACATCAATGAACTCGCCGGACTTTAGGGCGAGCACGACTTCGTTGTTGTCGGATTCAAAACCGGAGTCGGGGCCTCCGACGAGGTTGGCAACGATCATGTCGCAGTTCTTGGCTTCGAGTTTTCGGGTGGCGTAGTCGCGGAGGTTGGAGGTCTCGGCGGCAAAGCCGATGAGGAGGCGATTGCCTTTGGTTCGACCCAGTTCGGCGAGGATGTCGGACGTGGGAGTCAGTTCCAGGTTCAGGGATGCTGTCGCTTTCTTGACCTTTTCGGGAGCCGCTGCGGCGGGGCGGTAGTCGGCGACGGCGGCGCACTTGATTACGGTGGTTACGTCGGCCAGATTGGCGAAGACGGCGTCGAACATTTGCTGAGCGGTGTGGACGGGGATCACGGCTGCGCCGACCGGCGGTTTCAGGGCAACCGGACCGGAGACGAGCGTCACTCGGGCGCCACGATCCAGGGCCGCCTGGGCGAGCGCGTAGCCCATTTTGCCGCTGGAGCGATTGGTGAGGTAGCGCACGGGGTCCAGAGGCTCCTGGGTGGGGCCTGCGGTGATCAGGATATGTTCGGTAGTCAGATCCCGAAGCGGAGGCTGGAGTGCGGCTTCGACAGCGGCAAGGATGGCCTCGTTTTCAGCCAGGCGCCCCTGGCCCAGTGTGCCGCAGGCGAGAAAGCCAACGCCGGGATCGACCATTAGGTGCCCTCGCGCCTTCAAAACCTCGACATTGGCCTGAGTGGCGGGGTGCGACCACATCTTGTCATTCATGGCCGGCGCCAGGACCACCGGGCCGGTAAAGGCCAGGTACAGGGTGGAAAGAAAATCGTCTGCCAGACCATGGGCGAACTTTGCCAGGGTGTTGGCGGTGGCAGGGGCGACGAGGAGAAGGTCATGTTCCTGGGCAACGCCAATATGCTCTACAGAACTCGACAAGGTGGCTTCGGGACTGGCGGAGGAGAAGATATCGGTGATAACTTTGCGCCCCGTAAGAGAGGCAAAGGTGAGAGGGGTGATGAACTCCTGTGCGGAACGGGTGAGAACAGCCTGGACTTCGTGGCCATTCCGAATGAGCAAACGGGCGAGTTCAGCAGCTTTGTAAGCTGCGATCCCGCCCGTTACACCCAGAACAATGCGCATGAGATGCGGCGCTATTAGATGATCGGCTCGCCGATTTCTTCCATGACCGGCGCAGAAGGAATGTCGTACTTCACCAGACCGCGACGAGCTTCTTCCATCGCGATGACGGTAGGCTTGCGGGAAGAGGTTGGCAGCACGGGGCGGTGGCCGCTCTGCAGCTGCCGGGCGCGCTTGGCCGCGACAATGATGAAACGGTAGGTGCTCTGGTCCGGATCATCCGGGATGGTGCAGTGCAGGTTATTGCGAATGGGCGCGTCAGCCATAATATTTTTCCTTACTGTTTTTTCTCAACCTGATGGAAGGTGGCCAGGATCGGCTTAATTTTCTCTTCCACTTTGATACGCCTGATGCGCTCGGCCCTGACGACCGATTTCAAAGTCTCGGCCGCTTCATCCAGGTCTTCGTTTACGAGCACGTAGTCGTACAGACTGTAATCCTGAATCTCCCGAGCCGCATCAGCGAGACGTCGACGGATGACTTCATCCGAATCCTGACTACGCATCCGAAGACGCTGCTCCAGCTTCTCGCGAGAGGGAGCAAGGATAAAAATTGTTACGGCGGCGGGAATCCGCTCCCTCAATTGTGCCGCACCCTGCACATCAATGTCGAGTACCAGATCGAGGCCTTTATTTTCAGCTATTTGCAGGGCGTCCTGGTGGGTGCCATAGAGATTTCCGAAAACTTCAGCCCATTCGAGGAACTCGTTACGGTCGCGGCGGGCTTCAAACTCAGCTCTGTCGATGAAGTGATAGGCCTCGCCGTCCACCTCATTCCCCCTGGGTTGGCGGGTGGTGTAGGAGACGGAGAACGTCAGATTCCGGACTTCAGCCATCAATCGATTGACGAGGGTCGACTTGCCGGAGCCGGAGGGGGCCGAAATGATAAAGACTGAAGTCATTTGGGTTCGATCACTCTATGTTCAGGGACTGCTCTCTGATTCGATCAATCTCGGCTTTAGCCGCGAGGCCGAGATCGGTAAGGGCGAGGCCCAGTTCTCCGATGCCGCCGGTCTTGGAAAGGATGGTGTTGGCCTCGCGGTTCATTTCCTGAAGGAGGAAGTCGAGTTTCTTCCCGGTTTCCCCTTCGGCTGCGATGAGGGCTTCGGTCTGGGTGGCATGGGTTCGGAGGCGGACAAGTTCTTCGCTGATATCGCTCTTCTCAGCAAGCACGGCGGCCTCTTGGGCGAGGCGGGCGGGGTCGAGGGAGGCACCGGCGAGAAGGTCTGCCAGGCGGTCGCGGAGGCGGTGCTGGAAGTGGGGCAGCGCTCGGGAGCGAATGGCCTCCATCCGGCGAACGATGTCCGCGATGGACTCGGTCCGCTGGCGGATTTCGACTTCGATGGCGGCACCTTCGCGGATACGGAAGGCATCGAGTTCGGCGAGAGCTTCGGCAGCGGCATCGAGCAGGGCGGCATCCAAATCTTCGGTGGACGCTTCTGGTGCCCGGGATTCGAGCATGCCGGGGATACGGAGGGCCTGGTTCAGGTCGGGCTGGGTGTCGAGACCGAACTGGCTGGCGGCGGCACGGAAACTGTCGAGCCAGGCGCGCAGCATGGGTTCGTTAATGACGATGGACGATGAGTTGCCCCCGGCACGCTTGAAATGCACCATCACCTGGACGTGGCCACGGGTGAGGCGTTTGCGGAGGGCGGAGCGGAGGGCAGGCTCGGCGGAATCGAGTTCCACGGGCATGTGGAGGTGCAAATCGAGGCCCTTATGGTTGACAGACTTGATGGAAAGGGTGAGTTCGCCCTGGGGAGTGGATCGTGAGACACGGGCGAAGCCGGTCATGCTGCGGATGGGCATGAACTGAAGTATCGATTATTGCATCCTGAAATGAATATGGCGGAGACCGGGGTTCCGGTCTCCGCCATTGGATGATTCTGCGGCCGTTTAGAAGCTGAAGCGAAGCTGCAGGCTGATCTTGCGGTTGGAGGTGCTGTTGCCGCCGCCGAAGGGACCAAATCCACCCGCGAGGGCGCGGTACTGGCCGAAGTACGGGGATGAGAGGTCGCCACTGGGCGGCGCGTAGTTCACCTTGTTGATGGCGTTGTTGGCGTTGATACTGACCGTGAGGTTGTACTTGAACCCGGTCTGGGCACCGCCGAACATTCCGGGAGGGGGGCCACCACCACCGGGGCCACCACCACCGCGCATCCCGCCACCGCCAACTCCGGGAGGGGGACCGCCACCGCCGGGCCCCATCATGCCTCCGTTTTGCGGGCCGGATTCACCCTTACGGCCAAAGGCCCAGGTACGGGAAAGACGGAGGCTGATGCTGACATTCGAAGGGCCACGACCGGAATTGCGGTCAATGGAAGTCCCCGGGGTGGGATTGAGGTTGAAGCAGCCGAAGTCGGGGACGAACTTCAGTTCGGTTCCGGTGCACGCGGGTGCGGAATTCGAGGTGAGCGAAGGCCTGATGTTGGTTGACCCGGTACCGAAGGGGTCACGACCGGTGGTCAGGTTGTAGGGCGCACCGCTCGACATGGAGACGAAGGGGTTGAGCGATACCTTCCACGGCATGGGCACGCTGGTGCCCATAATGGCGCGGTGGCGGATATCGCCGAAGGAGGACGGGCCCCATTCGGCGCGCAGGTTGTAGGGATCAGCGGGTTGGCCTTCGTTGTTCGAACGGCCATAAGAGAGCTGGTAGAAGCCGAAGAGGAAGACCTTTTTGTAGTTCAGGTTCGGACTGAGCGAGAGCTGGTTGTTGCGGCTCAGGCCGGCGGACTCGGTGAGGTTCCGGATCACCCGATCACCGAACGGATACGCCCCGTTAATGGGGGTATTGATATTGCGCGTGTTCAGGAGGTGAATGCCACGGGTGGTGGTGTAGTTGGCGCTGAGGCGCAGGTACTTGTTGATCTGCCGGTCCAGACCGAGGTTTGCCTGCCACTGCCGGGGAGCGCGAATACCGCTATACAAGGGCTGCAGGCGCTGGGGCTGCTGGCCGGAAGCGAGCGAGGACAGGGAAGGCAGGGTAGGGAAGAAATCCGGATTGAGAATCAGGTAAGACTGCTGAGTAACACCGTTAAAACGCTCGGCGCTGAGAGTATTGTTCGCGGAGACACGGTCAAAAAAGGTACCGAGGCCGGCGCGGAGGACGGTCTTGCCCTGTTTGCCCCCACGGGAGTCGATGCCCCAGGCTATGCCGATGCGCGGGGCCCAGTTCGAGTTATCGCTGATGTTGGTCTGGGTTTCGTACCGAAGGCCGTAGCTGAGGGTGAAGTTGGGCCTGATGCGCCAATCGTCATTAAAGAAGAAGCCGATATCGAAGAGGCTGACGGAGGTGAGGGGCGTTCCGGCAGACAGGCTGAACTGGGTTGCGCCGCCTCCGAGGGCGCGGATTTGGGCGGTGCTCAGGTTCCGGGCCTGCAGCTGCAGCGTGCGCTGGTAAACCTGCAGGGCGGTCAACTGGATGGACGTTCCGGCGATGGCGGCGAAGTTGGAATCGAGTTGTGGAGCGCGGCCACCGAGGAAGCTGAAAGTTCCGTTGAAGTTGCTCTGGGAGGTGCTGTCGAGGGAGGAGTTGCGGAGGCGGAGGCCAGCCTTCATCAGGTGGGTGCCGCGGGTCAGCGTGGAGATATTGGCCAATTCGAAATTGTTCTGCGAAGTACCTGATCTGCCGACCGGGCTGCTGCCGCTGCTAAAGGCACCCTGCACGTTGAGCGTGGGGGCGGTACCGGTGGCAACGGTTTCAAACTTCGAGCGAATGTACTGGAAGCGCGTTTCGTTCACCATATTGGCGTTGACGATAGCGGTCTCAGTCAGCTGCAGGGATTGCTCGGTATTGGAACTGTCGTTCGCGAGGGACTCCAGGCTGAAGTCACCGATGCCTTGTTTCTGAGAAGTACCCCGGCTGAACTGATAGCGAGCCACCAGAGTGTTGGTCGCGTTCAGGGTGTAGTCGAGGCGGGGCGTGATGCTGGTCCGGGTCTGGGGGGTGGTGACGGCGCGATTGACGGTCTGGGGGTTGAACGAGGAATCGAGGTTGGTGGCGAGGATGAAGGCGTTTTCCGTGATATCCCGACGGTCAAAATCGAAGCCAAACGACGATTTGTTCTTTTGGATGGGGCCGCTGAGATTCGCTCCGAGGAAGTTTTGCCGGTACGGAGGCAACGCGGTCGCGAGCAGGGGACTGCGTGCGTTCAGGTGCTGGTCGTTGTATTGGAAAAACGCCTGACCTCGAATCTTGTCACTGCCGGGCCTGGTGAGGATTTCAATACGCCCGAAGCCAGGACGGTCATACTCGGCTGAGAAAGGGTTGGAATTGAGGCGGATCTCGCGAATGGAAGACTTCGGGGGGAGTTGGCCGCCGGAGAAGCCGTCAATGAAGATCTGGCCGCCGCCGGGCCCCGCGCCGGGACCCGCCATGGCCTGTAGTTGCTGGGAGAGTTCGTCGGGGTCATCGGAGAGTGCCGCCAGTTCTTTTTCTTTGAGAACCAGCGCGCCACCGTTGTTCGCTGCATCGGCAGTGACGCTGTTGGCTTCGTCTTCCACGTTGAGGACTGTGGCGTCAGCCAGAATCTGGAGCTGGGCATCGAAGACCATCGGCGCAGTGATTTCCACGTCGCGACGTTCGGTGACGGTGAAGCCTTTGGCGATAACGCGAAGCTGGTATTTGCCGGCGGTCAAAGTGGCGAAGGCGTATTGGCCACCAGCGTCGGTGGAACGACGCTGCTCGCCACCGGGGCCGCGCAGTTGGACGACGGCACCGGGTACCGAAGCGCCGGAGGGATCAGAAACAGAGCCGCGCAGCCCAGGTCCGGTTGGAGCCTGTGCGAGGGCGGAAGGCAGAGCCGCAAAGAAGAGTGCGACCAGCCCAGAGACACGTAGAGTGTTCAAGTTCAGCATTATCAAGATTCCTATGTTTTCTGCGTACGTTACTGTGGGGTTCGGGCTGGGTTAAGGGGTCATGCCGGAGAGATCGAAGCCGCCCATGCCGCCACCCATACCGCCCATGCCTCCGCCCATACCCTGAGCGCCGCCCATACCGCCACCCATGCCGCCGGGAGCACCACCGCCACCTTGGCGACCGCCGCCCTGGGATGCCATGGCCGAGGCCTGCGCCATGCGGATGATCATGCCGGCGTTGCCGATAAGCGTAATGGCGGTCAGTTGGTCGGGTTTACCGGTTTTAGTACTGGAAACGATGATGCTCTGACCGGGCTTGAGAGCGTCCACGGTGGCAAGTGGCATCATTTCAATCATTTGATTGACATCGGGCATACCGCCACGTCCACCCATACCGGCAGGCCCGCCAGGGCCACGTCCCATACCGGGGCTACCGGGAGCAGCGCCCGCCGGAGCACCAGCGGGTGCGGCCCCTCCGGGACCACGACCGGCCATGCCAGCAGGCGCACCCATGCCACCGAAATCGGGGAGAGCCTTGACCTGCGAATCCGTGGTAAGTTTCACCACAAATGTCTTTTGCGTTCCCAGTTCCTTCACCGTCAGTTCTTTGGCCGCCACGTCGATGGAGACGATGTCGCCGGCGCGAGTCTGGAAGGTGCCGAAGACCAGTTCGTCGGCCTTGACAGCGAGGCCATCGGCGGATTTCTCCCCTCGGGCGCGGACTTGATCGCCGACCCCGATTTCGGCCAGCTTACCGGGCTTGGCATCGAGGAACTTCACACTATCGGGAGCGTAGCGCTTGAGATTGGCGTTTGCCGAAACGGTAACCGTGGCAATTTTCTCTTCGCCGCCGACCTTCAACTTGAGGAGAAGCTGGTCTCCATCTTTTTTGGTCACAACGCCGGAGATCCCGCGGGTTGTCCATTCCTGACGATCCTTGTCGTTCTTCTTCGAGATGTCGGTGGCCGCCATGACGATGATGCGGCGAAGGTCGGTGGTGCCCGGTTCGAGAGCCACCAGAACGCGATCCCCAACGGCGACATCCCCAACGGAAATGGCTTCTGCCTTCTTGAGATCCTTTTCACCGGGGGCGATACGCTGCACAACCGTAGAGCCGGAAACTTTCGCCGAGACCGCTTCACCAGTGTCGGGCTTGACGACGATTTCGGCGGTCTCGGGCTTCAGCGCGGAGATGCTGCCGACAAACTGGCGGACCTGGGCAACCGCGGAGGTGGCCAGCAGACAGGCAAGGAAAAAGCTCTTCATTACCCTGAGTAGACGATGAAACGAGGGCTTTCGAGTCTGAACATTTGTAAACCAGGGGTGCGGTTTACAAAGCTTTGCAGAGGAGGGGGTCAGGGCTTAGTCGGAGGGCGCCAATTGGCCAGGTTACGCCCCAGCCAGGCAATAGCGGCAGTTGCGGCGAGGATTAGCGCGAACTGCCACCACATTTGGTTCAGCGCACACCAGCCGAGTCCGGCGGCGGCGGCGATTAGAAAGAAGCATCCACAAGCGCACATAAAAAGAAAAAGGGGCACGGTGTTGAACACCGCGCCCCGAATTAATTACAACCGAATTACAGACCGGCAGCAGCGCTGAGGGCAGCGGCTTTGTCAGTCTTTTCCCACGTGAAGGTCTCTTCGTTGCGACCGAAGTGGCCGAACGCAGCAGTCTTCTTGTAGATGGGACGACGCAGTTGCAGCGTCTCGATGATGCCGCGGGGGGTGAGCTGGAAGTTGGCGCGGACGATTTCCGTCAGCTTGCTCTCCGCGATCTTGCCGGTGCCGAAGGTATTGACCAGGAGCGAAACCGGATCCGCAACACCAATGGCGTAAGCGAGCTGGACTTCCGCACGATCTGCCAGACCGGCAGCTACAACGTTCTTGGCGATGTAACGCGCCATGTAGCAAGCCGAGCGGTCAACCTTTGTCGGATCCTTACCCGAGAAAGCGCCACCGCCGTGACGGCCCATGCCACCGTAGGTATCCACGATGATCTTGCGACCGGTAAGACCGGTGTCGCCATGAGGTCCGCCGATAACGAAACGGCCCGTTGGATTGATATGGTACTTGGTGTTTTCGTCCACCATGTCCTGCGGAACAACGGTGTCAATGATGTACTTGCGGACATCGGCGCGGAGTTGTTCGGTGGAGACATCATCACCGTGCTGGGTGGAGATAACAACGGCATCGATGCGGACAGGACGGCCGTCCACGTATTCCACGGAAACCTGGCTCTTGCCATCCGGGCGGAGGTAAGTCAGTTCACCGGAGTTGCGGGATTCGCTGAGGCGCTTGCAGAGCAGGTGGGCCAGTTGGATTGGGAGGGGCATAAGCTCCGCCGTTTCGTTGCTGGCGTAGCCGAACATGAGGCCCTGGTCGCCGGCACCACCGGTATCCACACCCATCGCGATGTCAGGGGACTGCGTCTGGATGACATTGATGATGCCGCAGGTGTTGGAATCAAAGCCGAAAGCGGCGTTGTTGTAGCCGATATCGCTGATGGCCTGACGAGCCAGCTTGGGAACGTCGATATTGCCGTTGAAGGTGATCTCACCGGAAACGATGCAAAGGCCTGTCGTGATGAGGACTTCGCAAGCCACACGACCGGTCGGGTCCTGCGCCAGAACGGCGTCGAGGACGGCGTCGGAAATCTGGTCGGCCATTTTATCCGGGTGGCCTTCTGTGACGGACTCGGACGTAAAAAGATACTTTTGAACTTCTGCCATGAATTCTCCGGTTTGTGAGTAGAAGACTGCTGCGTGGACCTGCGAGAGGCGACGTTCCGCCAGTTCACAAGATTTGATTGTAGCGAACGGGGCAATCTGGCGGCAAAGGTCGGCATGGGAGACAGCAGACCTGCGCTGTGCTGTGTCAAAATGGTGAATGACAGGAGAACCCCGGCCGAATGGCGTCGCACAGCAGAGTCTTGAATGCAAGAGAACGTGGCATTCTGCACCTGATTGTGCGCGGTTACATCGAGAACGGCGAGCCTGTCGGCTCCCGGACGCTGTCCAGAATGCGGGACCTGGCGCTGAGCCCGGCCAGTATCCGGAATGTAATGGCAGACCTGGCTGATGAGGGTTATCTCGCCCAGCCGCATACCTCAGCGGGCCGGATCCCGACCGATAAGGCTTTTCGCGATTACGTGGAAACAGTCCCGACATCAACGGTGGCTACCGGCGAGCAGCGGCAGATGTTTTCCACTATTCAGAATGCAGAGACGCTGGAAGAACGGGTAGAGAACGCTTCCCGCGTGCTGGGCCAGATGACGCGCAACGTCGGCATTGTGACAGCGCTGCCGCGGTCGAGCCAGGAACTGGAACACCTGGAGCTGGTGGGGTTGTCCGACCAGCGAGTGCTGATGATTGTGGCAACGCGGGATCGACTGGTACGGAACCGCGTGGTGCGAGTGGACCGGCAACTGAGTCCGGACGACCTGGCTGCGATCCGCAATTACGTGAATATCAACTTTGCAGGCTGGACGCTGGACCGTGCCAGAACCGAACTGCTGCGACGAATTGAAGAAGATCGTGCTCTTTATGATGCGATGCTGCAACAGCTTGCCGTGCTTTGCCATAAGGGGCTGCTGGCCGTGGATCAGGATCCGCATGTAGCGATGGATGGAGCCTCGAACCTTGTGGGCATTGATCTCCACCTGACCCGGGAGCGGATGCGGGAGATTTTCCGGGCCCTGGAAGAAAAGGCTGGAGTGGTCGCGATGCTGGACCGCTTCCTGGAATCGGCGCGGGGCGAAGTCGGTATCCAGGTTGGGCTGGAGGCTGTAAATCCGGCCATGAGTGAACTGAGCCTGATTGGAATCACCATAGACCTGCCGTCCGGAGTGAGAACCCGGATGGCGGTACTGGGGCCGATGCGAATGGATTATGAGCGCGTCGTCTCCGCCGTGAGACAAATCGGGGCGGTGTTCGGTAGTCTGTAGCGCGGTGGTGGAGAAGACGAGTCGATTGTGTCCGGCCCCCGCGATGTTAATCTGAAATCAGAGTGAACCCCGAAACAAATACCGTCGAGAACGAATTTAACGATACTGCGGCATCGGAGAATCCAGCGGCCCAATCGCCCGAAGCAGATAAGCTGCGAGCTGAGCGCGACGAATTGCGCGATCTGCTGGTCCGTCGGCAGGCGGAGTTTGATAATTTCCGCAAGCGCACGGAGCGGGAGCGCGCGGAGTACCTGCAGTGGGCAGGTATGGAAACAGTGAAGGACCTGATTCCCGTGCTGGACGATTTTGAACGCGCGCTGAAAGTGGAAGGCGGCAGTTTGGAATACGTAAAAGGCGTGGAGATGATCAACACGCGGATGGTCGAGACGCTGAAGAAGCTTGGCCTGGAGCCGATTGAAGCAGTGGGGAAGACTTTCGATCCGCACCAGCACCAGGCAATCGAGCGCGTGGAAAGTGACGCGGTGCCCGACAACACAGTGCTTGGCGAGTTCCAGCGTGGCTACAACTTCAAAGGCAAGATGCTGCGGCCTTCGATGGTGAAGGTCTCCGTAAAACCCTAAGTATTTTTCCGAAATAAACCGTACATGCCGGCCACCAAACGCGATTATTATGAAGTGCTCGGCGTTCCCCGCACAGCGGGTGAGCAGGAACTAAAGAGCGCCTACCGCAAGCTTGCGCTGCAGTATCACCCGGACCGAAATCCGGATGATGCGACTGCGGAGGAGAAGTTCAAGGAAGCGGCTGAGGCTTATGGGGTGCTGTCCGACGCCCAGAAGCGGGCCGCCTATGACGCCTATGGCCACCAGGGCCTTTCGGGGATGTCCGGCGGGGCTGGCTTCGACCCGAACAACATGGATCTGGGTGATTTGCTCAGCCAGGTGTTTGGTTTCGGCGATGTATTCGGCCAGCAGCGCGGGGGCGGTCGCAACCGTCCCGTTAAAGGCGACGATATGCGGTATGACCTGACGATGGGCTTTGAAGAAGCCGCGTTCGGGAAGGCCGTGGAAATTCAGGTACCGAAACTGGAGCCTTGCGGACGATGTTCCGGGAATGGGGCGGAACCGGGGAGCAGCTCCATCACCTGCCCGGCATGTCAGGGCCGCGGCGAACAAATTTTCTCGCAGGGATTCCTTTCGGTCCGCCGGACGTGTTCACACTGTGGCGGGGCCGGCAAGATCATCAAGAACGTGTGCCGGGATTGCCGGGGCGAGGGTTACAAACACGTCAACAAGCGCCTGAAGGTGACGGTTCCGGCCGGAATCGGGGACGGCAACCGGTTGCGCGTCACGGGCGAAGGCCAACCCGGGACCAACGGTGGTCCGAATGGAGACTTGTACGTCTTTTTTTCGGTAAAGGACCACCCTGTCTTCGAACGGCGCGAGAATGACCTGCACTGTTCGGTGCCGATTAATATCGCACAGGCGGCGCTTGGCGATGAGATCGAGGTCCCCACGCTGGAAGGTCCGCACAAAATGCAGATCCCTGAGGGTCTCCAGAGCGGGGCCGAGCTACGGGTCCGAGGCCGGGGTGTTGCGGAAGTCAATGGTCGGGGCAAGGGAGATTTGGTGGTGCACATCACCGTAAAAACCCCGACGAAACTGAACAGAGACCAGCGCAAATTGTTTGAACAACTGGCGGCGACGCTGCCGGTAAACAACGAACCGCACGAAAAGGGCCTGCTCGACAAAGTTAAAGATTTGTTTTCTTAGGCTTCCGGGATTGCCTGAAGGAGAGCGGGGTTAGATAATAGAGCATTGCCCCCCTCCACTACTGTTCGCGTTCCGGGTTCCAGCGCCAATCTGGGGCCGGGCTTCGATGCGTTGGGCCTTGCCCTGCAGGTGCATCTGGAGTGTAGATTCTCCGTTGCGAACCGCCTGGCTATTCAGGTCCAGGGGCGCGATGCAGCCATCATTTCCAAAGGTCCGGACAACCTGATCTGGCAGACCGCACTTGCGGTCGCCTCGCGGGTCCACCGACCGCTGCCGCCCATAGACCTGCTGATTCACAACGAGATTCCCCTTGGCAAAGGTCTGGGTTCCAGCGCTGCGGCCCTGCTGGCAGGTGTTGTGATCGCGGAGCGACTGCTGAACCTGGGCTGGAAGCATGGGCGAATCCTGAACGAAGCGGCGCGGATTGAGGGGCACCCCGATAACGTTGCAGCCAGCGTGTTGGGCTCCATTGTGGCCAGCGCCGTTGATCCGGGTGGCCTGACCCGTTCGGTGCGACTGGAGATGCCTCCGGAATTCGACGCCGCCGTCATCGTCCCCAACTTCCAGTTGCCGACAAAAGAAGCCCGCGCGGTCCTGCCGGATTCGTACTCCAAGGCGGATGCGGTGTTCAATATTCAGCGTGCCGCGCTTTTGATTGCCGCGCTGGCTACGGGCGACAAGAACGCTTTTCCAACCGCGCTGGACGACCGATTACATCAGCCCTTCCGCGCCAGTCTTGTCCCCGGGCTTTCTGAGATCCTGCGGCTGCGTGCCCCTGGTCTGCTGGGCTGCGCACTGAGTGGTGCCGGGCCGGCGGTGCTGGTTTTCTACGAGCG
Source organism: Terriglobia bacterium (assembly GCA_010084195.1). Classification (GTDB taxonomy): domain Bacteria; phylum Acidobacteriota; class Terriglobia; order Bryobacterales; family Bryobacteraceae; genus BOG-234. Next base: position 6,425 of record RGPS01000099.1, on the reverse strand, counting down.
GGGCTGCGACCAGGTTACAGATTTGATCCGGCAAGTCTTTGCCCTGCACGGCTGTACTACGGAACTGATTGGCGGCGGCATTTGTAAGACCGGACTTGAAATTTATTAGAGGTTTACAACGATGAACAACCAAGTTTTTGGCAAAGCAGCCGCGTGGCTCGAAAGTCTGGGACTCCCGTCAGGTGACCCGATTCCGGCACCAACTTCGACCCTACGCTTCCCGGACGGCGGAGAGTACCGGATCGAGATCCCCAGCACGGAGGGTCCGCGCTGCCTGGCTGCTGTGATTGCCGAGTGCAATATGCGCAAGGTCCCGCTGCATCGGGTGAGCCAGGGCAGCGGCATCATGCTGATGACCGACAGCGAGATCATTGAAATGCTGGCCCTGGGTCGCGAGGCAGGCGTGGAGGTCAATCTCTTCATCGGACCACGGGCCACTTTCGACATTGGAGCGCAGGTGTTCGCCCCGGCAGGCAAGGCGCTGGGCCTGAGTGCTCGGGGAGCGGACCAGACGCGCTTCGCGCTGGAAGATCTGCAGCGCGGTGTGGAACTCGGGCTGAAGAGTGTCCTGGTGTCTGATCTCGGGGTGCTGCAGGTTATCGGCAAAATGAAGCAGACGGGCGACCTGCCCTCTGACCTCATCGTTAAGACCTCGGTCATGATGGCCCCGTGCAATCCGGTGTCCGCCCGTATTCTGGAAGACCTTGGGGCCACGACGATCAACATCCCGTCGGATCTGACGATCCCGCAGATTGCTTCCATTCGTGCCGCCATTAGTGCCCCGATTGATTTTTACGTGGAGGCTCCCGACAACATTGGCGGCTTCCTGCGTTATTTCGAGATCCCGGAACTGATCCGCGTGGCTGCCCCCATTTACCTGAAGTTCGGGCTACGCAATTCGCCGGACGTGTACCCCGCCGGCACACATCTGGAAAACACGATTCTGGCGCTTTCGAGGGAAAGAGTTCGTCGGGCACAACTGGCGATGGAGACAATCGCCCGGTACTGCCCTGAGGCGGTGATGTCGCCTGCTCCTGTTCTTCCCCGGTAAATTTAAGCCTGCACGCGGCGCAGGTGTCGCCCGTCTATCGGGGTAATATGCGGCTTGCGGTGCTATTTTTCGTGGTCGGTCTGGCGCGCGGTGCCGTCCTCCAGGGCGTGGTGCTGGACGAAGATACCGGAAATCCTTTGGCGAGGACCAGCGTGACACTTACGCCCCTGGCCGGGACTGACGCGAGGTCGTTGACGATTCGAACCGGAGACCGTGGTTCCTTCTCAATGCTGAGCGTGCGCGCCGGTTGGTACGTCCTGAAGACATCGCGCAAGGGATACGCCGATGCCGAAGCCGGGCAGCTTCGACCCGGGCGGCCCGGCATACCGTTTGAAGTTCTTCCTGAGACGCAGTCTTCGTTTTTTCAGTTGCGGATGAAGAGACTGGCTGCCGTGACCGGCAGCCTGCTGGACGAGAACAATGTGGGGCTCCCGGACCTGCCTGTGCACGTCTACACCGCCCGCAAGCCGATTCGGCGCGTTGCGGAAGGCAAGACGGATGACCGGGGCGTGTTTCGAGTGGGCGGACTGGAGCCGGGACGGTATCTGGTGCGTTCCGGCTCCGGGCAACTGGAGGACGGCAGCGGTGTGATTCCCACCTGGTACAAATATGGGGTGTCCGTTGAGACCGCAGAGGCCTTTCGGCTGCAACTCGGGGAAACCCAGCAGGATGCCGTCATCCGCCCCCAGCCGGGCCGACTTTTCACCATCAGTGGCATCCTGTCTCCCCCGCCACAGCGCCCGGAAGGCCCGGTACGGCTGACCATCATCACCGATACCGGGCGGCGTCTCGCGGCCAGTGCGGCAGGTCCGTTCGAGATTGCGAACGTGCCTCCCGGCCCCCTCGAACTGGTGGCCGAAGGGTTTGAATGCGGCAATTACTCAAAACTGGTGGCAGATCGGGACCTGAGCGGCCTGCGCATCGGCTGTAATCCTCTTTACCGCCCAATGGTCGATTGGCTTGTCACAGACCGCGCACGGGCCAATATCACCTATCCCCTGCTGGTGCGGCGGGTGGATCTGGATGGGGCCAGTGCCGCCGGGATTTTTCGAACCAACGAACTGATTCTCCCAGGGCACTACGAGTTGATGGTGCAGACCTCACCGAAACACTACGCGCAGACGATTCGCATGAATTTCGGAGGGCAACCGGTCACGAAACAGGACGGCTGGTTTGGTTTGGACTTCGGCAATCAGGTTCGCCTGGCGGTGACGCTTTCGGAGACCCCTGCGTCTATTGCGGGCGGGGTGACAGCGAGTGGCAAGCCTGTGGCGGGGGCCGTTGTCTACCTGGAACTGTTCAATGCGAAGGCGGTGGAGACACGTCTACAGCTCTGGACCACCCGATCGGACCACACCGGCAAATACCAGTTCGCGGGGCTGACACCGGGCGCTTACCGCCTGATCAGCACGTTCGATTTCGATCCGGAGGACCGTTTCGCCTTGAAGGACGCCAAGGTAGCAAAGGTTAGTGATGGCGAAACCGGAGTGGTAGAGCTGGAACTGCAACTGCGATAGCGCCCTCCGGCCCGGAAACGCTGGCTGGTTATTTCGAGGCCCTAAACTCCTGGTCGCGCCAATTTCCTGGTGACACCCGGGTCACATCTTCCGGAGAATCGCGAATAAATTGTAGGAGCCGGCCCGAGGGTCCGGAGGCGGCGCAGAGAAGGCCCGCCGCAGGGTTCGTGTGAAGCGAGCCAACGGGCGCAGCAGATCCCGAAGCCAGCCCGGAGCCCGCTTCCTGCCGGTGCCGGTTGCGCCGGATGGATTTGGGCGGAAGTCCACATGAGAGAGGACGCCGAGGGTCTCCAGATGCTCCAGTCTGCAATCCAGTTTCGCGGCCAAACGGACCATCGCTTCCGGGGAAAAATACTGGAGATGCTCGAGGTCCACCCGAAACCCGTCCCAGTAACGAGCGGTTTCGGCCGATTCGCCAGCTTCGCCACCGTTGGGGGTCAGCAGCAGTAACAAGCCTCCGGAGCGCAGCACGGCCAGAGCTTCGCGCAGTAGCGCGAGGGGCTCTGCCGGGTGCTCAATGACATCACTCATCACCACAATATCGACGGTACCGTGAGCTTCCAGGAAAGGTCCGGAGCGCAGGAGTCCCGGCATGACGGGAATACTGAGATGCTCCTGAACAAACGCACATGCTTCTGCGGAGACGTCGTTGCCGACCACCTCCGCACCATGGTGACGAGCCTTCGCCAGAAACTCACCGCAGCCACATCCTACGTCGAGCAGATGCCAGCCCCTTAAGCCGCCAGTCAGGGCTATCAGGCGATTCAGCCGAAAGTCCGGGCGCAGGAGGTCGGGATTGGTGACGAGGCCGCGCGCGTATCCGGCGGAGAGATCTCTGGGGCGGAAGCTATGCCAGTAGCCCTGGTAGACCTGGTCGATCTCGGCGGTTGGCGGCAGAGAAGACAGATACCAGACGGCGCAGTCGGGGCACCAGGCCACCGGTAAGCCATCGGGCCGCAAAAAGGATGGCTCATGCCCTTCTCCACAAAGAGGACAATTACGCGGCGTGACGCGGTTCAGCGACCAGTTGGGCACGCGAAGGTCGAGGCGGGGAAGTTGAGGGAGTTTTTTCAAAGAGCCCCGGCAGCGACAGCAGCAGTCACACAGGTCAGTGTACCCCTCCTGGAGCTAAGATGAAACGGTGAAGGTACTGGTTTTCTCCGATATCCACAGTGACGCTGCGGCTCTCTCGCGCCTGGTTGCAACCGAAGCTGATTACTATTTCTGCGCAGGAGATCTGGTGAACTGGGGGCGGCAGCTGGACGCGATGGGTGAGATCCTGAAACCGCTGGGAGACCGCTTGTTTGTGATTCCGGGCAACCACGAGTCCGCCAGCCAGATCACCGATTTGTGCAACCGCTTCGGGTTCCGGAATTTTCACGGTGAGCACATTGAGCTGGGCGGGTACTTGTTTACCGGTCTGGGCTACTCAAATCCGACCCCCTTCGATACTCCCGGCGAATACAGTGAAGCCCAACTGGAAGAGAAACTGCAGGCGTTTGACGGGCTCTCGCCGACGGTCGCTATCTGCCACGCCCCACCTTTCGGTACGATGCTGGACCGGATTACCAACCTGAAGCATGCGGGCAGCCGGGCAGTTCGGGAGTTTCTGCAGCGGGAGAAGCCCCGGTACTTTTTCTGCGGGCACATTCATGAAGCAGCGGGCGTCACCGAAAAGCTGGGCGACACCTCGGCGATGAATGTCGGGAAGCGCGGCTACCTTCTCGATTTCGAGGAGCAGAAGCGCCTCGGCTTTCTGGGAAATGGCCTTGTGCAACTGGAGATCCGGTAGCCTTGGCGACGCTGGGGCTGGTTGAATACGAGGACGCTTCACCCGAAGTGCGGGCGGTGTACGACGAAATTATGGCCGTCCGCAAAGTGGACTGGATCAACAATTTCTGGAAGGCGCTGGCCCGTGATCCGAAAACCCTTCGGCGTACGTGGGAGAGCATCCGGGAGATCATGGGGCCGGGTGAGCTGGACCCTCTCACGAAGGAATTGATCTATGTCGCGGTGAGTGCCACGAACCAGTGCGGGTACTGCATCGCGTCCCATACGGCGGCAGCGCGAAAGGCGGGTATGACCGATGGCATGTTCGGAGAACTGATGGCCGTGGTCGGGATGGCGAACGAAACGAACCGCCTGGCCAGTGGGTATCAGGTGGAGATCGACCAGAAGTTCCTGCCGCAGTAATTGTCATGCAGATGTTCGCGGCCATGCTGGAAGAGGTACGACGAATTCCGAAGGGGAAGGTAGCTACCTACGGCGATGTGGCCACGTCGAGCGGATACCCGGGGTGTGCGCGGCAGGTGGTGTGGGCGCTGCGCGCGGGCAAGGGAGTCCCGTGGCATCGGGTACTCGGTGCGAAGGGCCACATCCGCCTGCCGGGAGAGGCCGGGCTGGAGCAAATGCTGCTTCTGCGAATGGAAGGCGTTGAGATCCGGGGAAAGCGGGTGGAACTGGCACGCTTCGGGCATAACTTTCCGCTCTCGCCCTGACAGTTAAACTGAAGACTTGGAAAATCGCGATTTCGCACGCATCCTGTACGAGACTGCCGACCTGATGGAAATTGCCGGCGAAGACGGCTTCCGCATCCGCAGTTATCGCAATGGCGCAGGGGTTATTGAAGGCCACACGGAGCGTGTGTCCGATATCCTGCGTGACCACGAACGCAAGGTGACCGAGATTGCCGGAATCGGCAAAGGCCTGGCGTTCGTCCTGAGTGAAATCGAGGCGCGGGGCAGTTGTGAGATGCGCGACATTTTGCTGCAGCGGTTCCCTCCGGCAGCGCTGGAGTTCCTGAAGATTCAGGGCTTGGGGCCGAAGAGTATTGCGCTGCTGATTGAACGCTTCGAGCTGAAGTCGATGGATGACCTGGAGCGGGTGTGCCGCGAGCAAAAGCTGCGTGACCTTCCCCGCATGGGAGCGAAGCTGGAAGAAAAAGTACTGCGCAGTATTGAGCAGTACAAACAACGTACCGGTCGCTTCCTGTTGAGCTTTGCTGACAACACCGCGCAGGAACTGATGGAGCACCTTTCGTCACTGGAGGGGATTGATGCGATCACTCCGGCGGGGAGTCTGCGGCGGGGGAAGGAAACGATCGGGGATCTGGACCTGCTGGTAACCGGGCCCAATGCCGCTGCGGCGCTGGAGGCGGTAGCCACCCACCCCAAAGTGCAGGAAGTACTCAGCCGCGGTGCCAACAAGACGAGTGTGAAGTTTGGCCGGGAAGGGCTGCAGGTGGATGTTCGAGCCCTGGACCACAACAGCTTCGGCGCTGCGATGCAGTACTTTACGGGCAGTAAAGAACACAACGTTGCGCTCCGGCAACGCGCGGTTCGCATGGGCTTTAAGCTCAGCGAGTACGGCCTGTTCCGCATTGACAACGAGGAGAGAGTGGCAAGTGCCACGGAAGTTGAGATCTACGAGGCACTGGGCCTGCAATGGATCCCCCCGGAACTGCGGGAGAACCTGGGTGAAATCGAACTGGCCGAAGCCCGTGCCCTGCCCCGGCTGGTGGAACTGTCTGACATCCGGGGCGATCTGCACATGCACACCACGGCTACCGATGGTCGGGCAACGCTGGAGGAAATGGCATTGGCCGCCAAAGCCCAGGGCTACGATTACATCGCCATCACCGACCATTCGAAGGCCCTTGCCATGGCCTTCGGCCTGGACGAGAAGAGGGTTACTGACTTCGCGGCTACGGTGCGCAAGATCAACGAAACCGGCGATCTTGGCATCCGGATACTGGCTGGCCTCGAGTGCGACATCCTTCAGGACGGCACTATGGACATTGAATGGGATGCCCTGGCCGAACTTGACCTGGTCATCGGCAGCGTGCACAGCCATATGAA
>RGPS01000098.1 GCA_010084195.1 Terriglobia bacterium | reverse complement strand
AGCGACTGTTGCGCCGAAACCGTCCACTGCTGGCTATACCCGTCCCGCCGGTCCCGCTGTAGCGCGCGCGCCGAAATTCCCGTGGATCTAGCCTGGCTCACGAAGTTGGTCGCGGGAAACGACAACAGCGGCTGAGTTGCCGAGGACAGCGCATAGGTTTCGGGGAAACTGTCGATCGCCGCATTGACATCGTCAATCTGCCCGGGACCATAGAAAATTCCATAGCCGAAACGGAATACGGTCTTCCCCTTCAGGCTCTCCGGCGCATACGCCAGGCCCGCCCGCGGTGCCCAATTATTCTTATCCGCAAAGTACCAGGGTGTTCCCGCAGCGCAGAAGCCGCCACAACGCTCCAGGTCCAATACCCGACCACGCCCGTCGCTCGTTTTCGCTACCGAGTAGTACTCGTATCGCGTTCCCAGACTCAGCGTCAGGCTTTTTGACAGCCCCACCTCATCCTGCACATACGCGAAGTAATACGGGCGCAGGCCCTTCAGGCCCGGCAGTGCACTGGCAAACTGCACCGAATCTGCCCTGTTCAACAGAAAATTCGGACGGCTGCTAAATGCAGTCGTCACCTGTCCCGTATCAGCCAGAATCAGCGTAATGTAACGATACTCGCCGCCAAACTTGAAAGTATGTCGCCCTTTGGTCCACGTCAGGTTCTCGATGCCGGAAAAACTCGTCCCAATCTCAACCTCAGACCGGTTTGGCTGCAGACTGATCAACCCGGCTATGTTTACCCCTTCCGCGAAGGTCCCGTTCGTGTCCCGATGCAACGCAGATCGATTCACTCCCACCCTGGTTTCGCTCAGCAGATTCGGCGAGAGTATGTACTGTAGCTGCACCACACCATTCTGCGTCCGGAAATTGCTCGTTCGCATCTCCAGGAGCGCATTGCGAAGTTCATTGATTGAGCCATCATCCAGGTTGTAACGCGCAAAGGCCGAAACCTTGTCGCTGAAACGGTGATCCAACCGCACAAGCCCGCTCTTCTCCGTCCACGGCTGCGACGCCACCGAAGTCAGATTATCAATTTCCGCGTTGGACGTTCGCGTCGTCCCCGGCTTGAAAGCATCAATAATCGGCTTCAGCGCCGGAACTGCCAGCGCGCTCTGGCGGAAACTGGCTGACGGCACAGCACCCGTCAGGGTCGTCGCCAAACGTTGCTCCAGACCCTCGTAGTTCGCAAAGAAAAATGTCTTGTCACGTAGCAGGCGACCGCCCAGGTTACCCCCGAACTGATTCAACCGGAAGGGCGCCTTACCCAATAAATCGGTCGGGCGTCGTGCATCCAGTTTGTCGTTCCGGAAGTACTCAAACAAGCCACCATGAAAGACATTACTCCCCGTCTTCGACACCAGATTCATCTGCGCTCCGGCACCATTGCCGCTCTCGGCCGAATACAGGCCCGAACTCACCCGAAACTCCGCAATCGAATCGAGCGAGATGTTGAGCCGCAAATTCGCCTCCTGCCGGGGGTCCTTCACGCCCGTCGCATCCACACCGTCAAACGTGAAGTTGTTCTCGTCGCGCCCCCGACCATTGAATCGAACCGTATTCTGGTTACCCTCGCCGGTATTTGTTGCTCCAGGTGCCAGAGCCATCAACGCTGACCAGTTTCGACCGTTCAACGGGAGGGACTCGATTTGGCCTTGGCCGATCACAATCCCCACCTCAGCATTCGTTTGCTCCAGCGGTGCGGCCCCGGCAACAACCTCGATTTCCGTCGCGGAAGCCTGAACCTCCAGTTGCACATCAACCGTTCTCGTTTGGCCCACCTGCAGCCCCACCTGCGTGTACCGCCGCGCAGCGAAGCCAGCCTTTTTCACCGTCATCGTATAGTCGCCAACCGGCAATCCTGCAATGCGGTAGATCCCCACCGATGAAGACTGGCCGGAACGGCGAAAACCATTGGATGCGGACTCGATCACCACCTCCGCTGAGTCAATCACAGCACCCGAGGGGTCCGTGATTGTGCCGGCGAGAGTTGCCCGGTCAACCTGGGCACGCAGTAGTGGCGTTAAAAGCAAAAAACAGCACAAGGGGAGGGCAAAAGGAGACCAAAGGCGGGACATATAGTCCAACTCTAGGGGGCTAACATGATTATTGCGTTACAGTCCGGTGGGCTTTCTATTAATGGAAATCAGGTCCAAATGAGCCATGCTGCAAGAAACATTTTCTGACGTTTAATTGTGGTCTGAGTGGCGGGATGTCGGCTCGTCTGCCAGGGAACCTTACTATGCCTTGCAGGAACTCCCGGCAACCACCGTTAACACTCTGCGCCGCAGCAACTCTTTGCCGCCTGATGCTGGCAGCCCGTGGCAAAAGTACCGCGAGCCGCGTTGCGGGCGCAATGGGGTCAAGTGCGAGGCGTAACGCTGCATTCCCGATTGATACAAAATCATGCGGGTCATCTCATAAGCGTGACAACGAAACAGGTGACCCCATGCCGCTGCAACCCATGGGGCGACGTCAGTCCCGCGAGCCGCGCGACGGCTCACAGGACAAGTTGGTGTGAACGGAACAGCCTCAGCCCTTGCGGCCAGCGCGAACCAGTTGCTCAATGTTCACGAAGTCCGTCGGATAGTTCCCGGTGTAGCACGCGTAGCAGTACTCGCCATGGTCATCGGAAACCGCCCGCGCCAGCGCGTTTTGCGAAAGATACGCCAGTGAATCCGCCTCAATGAACCGACGAATCTCCTCAAGCGTGCTGTTCGCCGCAATCAACTCACTCTTGTTCGGAGTATCTACGCCATAGAAACAAGGCGAAACAGTCGGAGGGCACGAAATCCGCATATGGACCTCACGCGCGCCCGCCTGCCGGACCATCCGCACAATCTTCCGGCTCGTCGTCCCCCGGACGATCGAATCGTCCACCAGGATCACGCTCTTGCCTTCCAGCAGACTCCGAATCGGGTTCAGTTTCAGCTTCACCCCAAAATCCCGAATAGCCTGGTTCGGCTCAATAAACGTCCGGCCTACGTAGTGGTTGCGAATCAAAGCCTGCCGGTAGGGCAGCCCACTCTCCCCCGCATATCCCAGGGCTGCAGCGTTGCCGGAATCAGGTATCGGCACCACAATGTCCGCGTCGGCCGGGGCTTCACGGGCCAGCAAAACGCCCATCAGTTCGCGAGAGGTCTGAACGGGGCGGCCAAACACCAGCGAATCGGGACGAGAGAAGTAGACATGCTCGAAAACACACTGCGCCTTGCGCTGCGCCGGAGCATACCGCTCCCGCGTGACGCCCTCAGGTCCCACAATCACCATCTCACCCGGCTGCACATCATTCAGATAAACCGCATTCAGCAGATCAAACGCGCAAGTCTCCGAAGCGAACACATACGAAGGCTTCCCGCTCACTTCCAGTTGCCCCATTGCCAGCGGTCGGAAACCATGCGGGTCCCGCGCCACAATAATTCGGTCCTGCGCCAGAAAGACCAGTGAAAACGCGCCTTCCAGCAACAGCAGCGCTTCCCGAAGAGCCGCCGCGAGAGTCTTTTCCCGCGAATGCGCCACCAGATGCAAAATCACTTCCGTATCGCTCGAAGCCTGGAATATCGACCCGCGGGCTTCCAGATCCTTCCGGATCTCGCTCGCATTCGTGATATTGCCGTTATGCGCCACGGCAATCAAACCCTTGTTGCAGTGCACCGAAAACGGCTGAGCATTCAACTCCACCGTATCGCCAGCCGTCGAATACCGGGTATGGCCGATTGCCATCGTCCCTGGCAGTTGAGCCAGTACCGGATTCGTGAAAATCTCGGCTACATGTCCCATCTGCTTTTCGGTCCGGATTACCGTCCCGTCACTTGCCGAGATCCCGGCCGATTCCTGGCCGCGATGCTGTAATGCGTACAAAGACAGGTACGCCAGCTTGGAAGCTTCCGGGTGGCCGTAAATCGCCACCACTCCGCACTCTTCGTGCAGTTTGTCGTATTGCAGGTCGTCTGGGCTAAACGGCATGTTGGGTATGGAGTAATGCGGGGAGTGCGGCCTCGGAAGCGTTTCGCAGCGAAGCAGTGGTCACATCAATCAGCAACGTTTTCCCCTCGTCTTTAATTTGTAACCGCTCTCCGATTGTAACTCCAATTACACCGCCTTGGACCTCGTGACGCGACAAAAGTGCAAGGATTTGTTCAGCCTGCTTTGTGGACACCAGAATCCGTGATGGAGCCTCGCCAAACAGCGCGAACTCCGCCCGCAACCCGCCTTCCAACGTCACATGAGCCCCAATCGCAGGGGTTGAAGACTCCGCCAGCGCCACAGCGATCCCGCCATCGCTCAAATCATGAGCCGATTCAGCAAGATGCAGCGAAGCAATCTCGCGCATCGCCTCATGCACCCGCCTCTCATAACCCATATCCAAAGCCGGCGGCAGACCCCACAACTGGCCCAGAACCTGCTTTGCATACTGGCTCGACCCGAACCGCTGCCCGTCAGTCGTCCCAAAACCGCCCACCAGCACCAAATCCGCGCCGACACTCCGGAACGAACTCGACACCGGCATTTCCGTCTTCAGAATGCCCACCACACCCAGCACCGGCGTCGGATAAATCCCCTCACCCAGTGTTTCGTTGTACAAGCTGACGTTGCCACCTGTAATCGGCGCATCAAAGAACGCGCACGCCTCGGCAATACCTTCCACCGCTTCCACCAGCTGCGCCATAATTTCCGGACGCTCCGGGTTGCCAAAGTTCAGGTTGTTCGTGGCCGCCACCGGCAGCGCACCCACCGTCGAAAGATTCCGGCAGCTTTCCGCCACCGCCAGTTTCGCGCCTTCCCTCGGGTCCAGGAAACAATATCGACCATTTCCATCCAGCGACATCGCAATCGACTGCCCGGTTTCCTTCACCCGAACAATCGCAGCATCACCACCAGGCCCCGCCAGCGTATTCGTCCGAACCTGGTAGTCATACTGCTCCCAGATCCATCTCTTGGAGCAAAGATCGGCAGACGACACCAACTTCATTAGATCCGCATTCAAATCCGTTGAAGCCGCAAACTCCTGCGCTTCCAAAGGTGCCGTCCGGTGCGGAGGTACATTATGCGGACGGTCATACTTCGGTGCTTCATCCGCCAGCGCCCGGTTCGGGATATCCGCTTCCAGCACGCCCTTGTGCTGAATGCGCAGATTGCCGCCCTCAGTCACCGACCCGATCGTCACCGCATCCAGGCCCCACTTATGGAACACGTCAAACAGTTCCTGTTCCCGGCCCTTCTCCGCCACAATCAGCATGCGCTCTTGCGACTCGGAAAGCAGCATCTCGTAAGCCGTCATGCCCGTTTCGCGCTGAGGCACCAGATCCAGATCGATCTCGATCCCCACCTCGCCCCGGCTACCCATTTCGCACGAAGACGACGTCAAACCCGCCGCGCCCATGTCCTGGATCGCAACAATCGCGCCCGTCTTCATGGCCTCAATGCAGGCTTCCAGCAGCAGCTTTTCCATGAAAGGATCGCCAACCTGGACATTCGGCCGCTTCTGCTTCGATTCTTCCGTGAACTCAGCCGACGCCATCGACGCGCCATGAATCCCGTCGCGCCCCGTCTTGGCGCCTACATAAATGACCGGATTGCCAATGCCCTTCGCCTTCGCAAAGAACACATCTTCCTGGCGACAAACGCCCAGCGCAAACACGTTCACCAGAGGATTGCCCGAGTAGCACTCTTCAAAAATGCACTCGCCCCCCACCGTCGGCACGCCAAAGCAGTTGCCGTAGTGCGAGATCCCGGAAACCACACCCGCCACAATGCGAGCGTTCCGTTCAGCCACCGGACTCCCGGTCAAAGGCCCAAATCGCAGCGAATCCAGCACTGCAATTGGCCGCGCACCCATCGTGAAGATGTCACGGAGAATGCCGCCCACGCCCGTCGCCGCACCCTGGAAGGGCTCAATGTAGCTCGGGTGATTGTGCGATTCGATCTTGAATGCCACCACCCACCCATCGCCAATGCCAATAATTCCGGCGTTTTCGCCAGGGCCCTGCACCACGTACTTGCCCGTAGTCGGCAGCTTCTTCAGGTGAATGCGCGAGCTCTTATAAGAGCAATGCTCGCTCCACATCACACTGAACACGCCCAGTTCCGTATAGCTCGGTTGGCGTCCCAGCAAAGAAACGATCTTGTCGAACTCGCCCTGTGTCAGTTGGTGGTGCTTGATGATTTCCGGAGTGATGGTCACTTGGCAAAAGCCCCCAGCATCGATTCAAAAAGCCCAAGTCCCTCAGTGGAACCCACCAGAGGATCGCAAGCCCGCTCCGGATGAGGCATCATCCCCAGAACATTCCGCCCGGCACTCAAAATACCCGCAATGTCCCGCATGGACCCATTCGGATTCTCGGTATACCGGAATGCCACGCGATCTTCCGAATTCAGTTGATCCAGGGTGCGCTCATCGGCGATGTACTGCCCTTCGCCATGCGCAATCGGAAGCTGCAGCATCTGCCCTTTCTGGAGCCCGGAAGTGAACGGAGAGGCCGTCGTAACGGTCTCCAGCCCCACGTCCTTGCAGATGAACTTTAGACCCGCATTGCGGATCAAAGCTCCCGGCAGCAGCCCGGCTTCAACCAGAATCTGGAAGCCGTTACAAATGCCGAGGACGAGACCGCCGTCGGCTGCAAATTTCTGAACCGCCTGCATTACAGGCGAGAAGCGCGCAATGGCACCGCACCGCAGGTAGTCACCGTACGAAAAACCACCCGGCAGAATCACTGCGTCCACTTGGCCGACGGAACGAGCGTCATGCCAGATGAACTCAGCGCTGGCAACCTGCCCAGACCGGTTCAGATTTTTGTTGATGGCGTACCACGCGTCGTGGTCACAATTGCTGCCCGGGAAGACAACGACTCCGACTTTCATGGGGAATCTTCAGTCTATCAGGCGAGGATGGCAGCGCTGGCGGAACGTTACTGCAATCGGCTTTCCGCAGCGTGGACTACACGGAATATATGGACGAACTCGGCTTCCACACCATAAACGAAAGGCCTGCGTTTCGCGCAAGCTCATTCAGGATCATCTCCGCGACCGAACCGGCGTCATCAGCTTTCAGGTTGTCCAGGAGTTTCTAAACATAGCCACCAAACGTTTCCCGGCTTTCCTCGCCTCGCCCGTCGGTCGGTCTCTACAACGAAGCGCTGCATATTCACCAGCGATACCGACTCTCTTGGTACGACTCAATAATCGTGGCAGCCGCCAGCGAAGCGAGGTGCCATGTGATCTACACCGAAGACATGCAGGCCGGTGCCACAATCAACGGTGTTCTGGTCAAGAACCCCTTCTAAAACGCCCAAAGCAAACTCGTATACCCCGTATTCGCCCGATACCCCTGATTCAAACCCAACACCCCGAACTGCTCCCGATACCCGTAATACTGCCACCCGGCGTTCCAACGCAGCTTATCCGTCAACCTTACCGACACCCGCGCCAGCGGACTCTGGAACGTCAAAGGGAACGTCTGCACGTTGTAAAATACGTGGCCCGCCGCCGTCGGCTGCGCAGCTAACGAACCCCGCCCATCCCCCGTGTCCTTCGTAATGCTGTAGCCCAGATACAAATCCGCGTAGTTCTTCAGCGCAAACCGGGCCCCCGCATTCACCGCATGCAGATTACTCACGTAGATCGACTCCAGCCCGCTAATCAAAGCAGCCCGAGGAGCCCCGGCAAAGAAATTAATCCCTCCCGCCGTATCCGTATGCAGCTTGGACCACGCCCCATCCACCGACACCCACGACTTCGCACTCCACGAACCCTCGCCCGAATAGCTCCGCGCCCGGGAACTGTAAGCTGTAATCGCTATGGAATTCGCGTTGTAGTTGTCCGCATACGCTCCACCCAGGCTGAACTTCTTAGCCCGATACTGCGCCCGAGCCCGCACCGAATGGTAATCCCGCAAACTCACCGGCGTGAACGGATTATCGTTCGTCCCGAACTCCGACTCCGCATGGACCCGGAAATTCTTCCCCGCCAGCCAGTTCACCCCCACCACGCCCGCCTTCGTCGTATTAAACTGCTCGGCCGACACTCCAAACCACGGTGACCCCGGCGAAAAGCCGTTCTCCACCGACCGGATTCTCCGCTCCGAATACCGGAACCCGCCCACAAAATCCAGCTTCTTCGACACCCGCAGCCGCACGTCCGTCGCATTCGTCATCAACCGCAGACTCAGTGATTCAAACGCCAGAGTCGAATAAGAAAATGTCGAATTATCGAATTGCTGGTAGCTGTTGTTCCCCACCATCCGGGTATTGGAAGCCGAAGTGTGGTTGATCACCGATACCCTGGCTCCGGGCAGCAGCGTCACCGTGAAATCGCCCGAAGTCACCGGCCGATTTCCCCGACCCCGCACCAGCACCTGCCGATTCGCCGCCGCACCAAACCGATCCAAACCGATCGCCGACTCGTTCTGAACAAAATCGCCCACCGTCGACGCATACGTGAAACGGCCATTCACCACAATCCAGCGCCGCTCCCCGTACAGATTCCCCATCCACCCCCCGGTCTGGCCCCGGTAAGGCTGCTGCCGCGAAAATCCGATCCCTTGCCCCGGCCCGTCCTGCGTGTCTTCTTTATAGAAGGACCACCGCTTCTGCACCGTCAGCCGCATACCCAGAAAATCCGCATCCGCGCCAACCCGGTAATCGTCAAACTGCCGCGCGATGTTCCGGAAAATGGTAAACACATTACTCCGCGAATCGAACAACTGCTCCGTCGTCAGAGCCGCGCCGTTCTCCTTCACTCGCGAATACCCGGCCCGGACCCGGAAATGCGTCTGCGGCATCAGGGTCAGGTCATGGTCCTGCCACCGCCGCGTCGTGTCCTGCAGGTGCGTCCCGTTCGAAACCACCAGCCCCGGATTCCGGTAGTCATTCTGTCGCCACAACAGGTCATATCTGTACCATCGGTTTTTCTGCAGCCGAACTGTAGCCGCTTCATACGGATCGTTCCCCAAACCCTGCGTCGACAGCACAAACTCATCCAGCCACTTGCCCTTGCCGGTCTTCGAATTCGCCGTGAACGAACTTCCCAGCAACCGAATGCCCTTGCCAAAGTTCACATCACTCTGGTACTTCCCCCGGTCCCCGCCCACCGACGCGAAACGATACCCCAGTTCCCAGTTCTGGACAATATTGAAGCCGCCCTTGTCCGCGCCCCGCGAAGAACCCACTTTTTCATTAACCGTGGGAGCCACCGTCTCCTGCGCCGCCAGCAGGGCAGGGAACAACCATGCAAAATATCCCAGTCTCCTCATCGCAGGAACCTCGCATCGCTGTTTGAACCATGAATTCGCACATGGCACGTGGTACATCTCTGATACCTCGGATCCAGCAGGTTGTGCGACGCGGACTGCGTCGGCACCCCCGTCGTTTGCCGCCCAAACGTCCCCGCGCCGTTGTGGCATTCCAGACACAACGTGAACACCACCGGCCTCCGCAGCAACTTCGAATTCGGCGACCCGTGCGGCGAATGGCACGTATCGCAACCCTCCACCCGAACACTCGCATGTTCATAAATAAATGGCCCACGCTTATCCACATGGCACTTCAGGCAGGGCTGCTCATTGTCGTGCGACGTCGAAACCAGCCGCGACCCCGTCCCCGTCCGCCATGTCGGCGCCACATTGCCGTGCGGATTATGGCAATCCGTACACTGCACCGCACCCTCATTCACCCGGTGCTTCGAAGGCATCGAAAACTGACTCCGTACCGTCGTATGACACTGATAACAAAGCTGCGTCTGCTGTTTCGCCAGCAAAAACTTCGGCGTCGCCGGCTTGTGCACCGAGTGGCAGTTCGTACAAACCACATCCGCCCCCGTATGCGCCGACTCCCGAATCCCCGCCCTCGAAACGTCCTTCGAATGGCAACGCAGGCAGGCCGTCAGTACCTGATCCGGCGAAAACTGCGAAAACGCCTGAATCGTCGCCTTCCCGCCCTTCGCGGCCACATGGTTTCCACCCGCTCCGTGGCAACCCTCACACCCCGTATTCTCCGGCGCTTCTTTACCAGAAGCAATCGACTTAAAATGCGGGTTCTTGTTGAAGTTCAGCCACACATCCGGATGGCACGTCCGGCAGGGGGTGCCACCCACAAAGGTGTTCTGCGCACCCGGGGCTTTCTGCGCCGCAGGGGTCTGCGCCACTGCCAGAAATGGCAGACACAGGCACAGCGCGAGTATATGTTTCATCAGGGGCCTCAAACTGTATGAGAACAAATCCATAAAGAGTAGTTGTGAAGGTTTTGTGAAATTCCTGTTCCCGCCCGGCCAGCCGTTATCCTGATAAGGATGGAGATCGCGTCCCCGGAACTTATCAGCAAGTACGAATCGGTTATTGGTCTGGAGGTCCATGTCCAGCTTTCCACACGTACCAAAATCTTTTGTGGTTGCCCCACCAGCTTCGGCGCCGCTCCCAACTCCAACGTCTGCCCGGTCTGCTGCGGTCTCCCCGGCGCACTCCCCGTCCTCAGCCGCCAGGCCGTCGAACTCGCCATCCGCGGAGCCCTCGCCCTCAACTGCGAAATTCGCCCCGTCTCCGTCTTCGCGCGAAAGAACTACTTCTACCCCGATTCCCCCAAAGGCTACCAGATTTCCCAGTTCGACCTGCCTTTCGCTGAATGGGGCTACGTCGATGTTGTCGTGAATGGGGAAGCCAAGCGCATCAAAGTCACCCGCGTCCATATGGAAGATGACGCCGGCAAGAGCCTCCACGAAGGCTTCCGCGACTCCGCCAAATATACCTACGTCGACCTCAACCGCAGCGGCACCCCCCTGATCGAAATCGTCAGCGAGCCCGACATGCGGTCGTCTGACGAAGCCTTCGCCTACCTCACCGAACTCAAACAGAGCATCCAGTTCGTGGAAGCCTCCACCTGCGACATGGAAAAAGGGCACCTCCGCTGCGACGCCAACGTCTCCGTCCGGCCTTGGGGCCAGCAGGAACTCGGCACCAAAGTCGAAATCAAGAACCTCAACTCCTTCCGCTTCCTGCGCGAAGCCATCGACTACGAAATCGCCCGCCAGGTCGGTGTCATCGAATCTGGCGGTAAAATCCACCAGGAAACCCGTCTCTTCAACCCCGATCTCGGCATTACCGTCGGCATGCGCTCCAAAGAACAGGCGCACGACTACCGCTACTTCCCCGAACCCGACCTCGCACCTCTCAAAATTGGTGACAAATGGCTGACATCGATCAAATCGACCATGCCCGAACTCCCCGCCATCCGCCGCGCCCGCTTTGCCACCGAATTCGGCCTCAAGGAATATGACGCCCAGGTTCTAACCGCCAACCGTCCTCTGGCCGACTACTTCGAAGCCGTAGCCAAAGTCGCCGGAGACCCGAAAATCGCCGCCAACTGGGTCATGGGCGACCTCGCCGCTCTGCTGAAAACCAGCAATAAGGACATCGAAAACTCCCCCGTCTCAGCCCAACATCTCGGCGAACTGGTGGCGCTCATCGTCAAGGGCGAACTTACCGGTAAGCTGGCCAAAGAAGTTCTCCCCAAAATGTTCGAATCCGGAGACCCCGCCGCCGTCATCGTAGAACGCGAGGGCCTGAAAACCATCAGCGACACCGGGGAACTGGAACGCATGATCGACGAGATCATCGCCGCCAACCCCAAACAGGTAACCGAATACCGCTCCGGAAAAGTCACCCTCATGGGCTTCTTCGTCGGGCAGGTCATGAAAAACTCCCGTGGCCAGGCGAACCCCGCCGTGGTCAACGATCTCGTAAAAGCGAAACTAGGCTAAGGAAAGCACACCATATGCTCAAAGAAGGCGATAAAGCACCACTTTTCAAAGTCCTCACCGATAACGGCGAGGAATTCGACCTGGCCCAACACCAGACCGAACGCATCGTTCTCTACTTCTACCCCCGCGCCGACACCCCCGGCTGCACCATCGAAAGCTGCGAATTCCGCGACTCAGTCAAGAAATTCCAGTCCAAAGGTGCCACCATCCTCGGAGTCTCCCCCGACACCCCGAGGGCCCAGGCGAAGTTCAAAGAGAAATTCAACTTCCCCTTCACCCTCCTCGCCGACGCCGACAAGGACATCGCGAACCTCTACTTCGTCATGAAGGAAAAAAACATGTACGGCAAGAAAGTGATGGGCGTCGCCCGCACCACCTTCGTTATCGAAAACGGAGTCATCACCAAAATCTTCGAAAAAGTGAAGCCCGAAGGCCACGCTGAAGAAGTGCTCGGAGCCCTGTAACGATGCTGAGCAGGGTAGCGCTCCTGCTCCCGCTGGTCCTGAGCGCCCAGGCGAAGGACCTGACCTTCTGGGATCCCGCAACCAGCCTGACCAAAGGCGAAAATATTAAGGTAACGAAGAAGGCTGGCTGCGCCATCCATGGCCAACTAATCAACGCCACCGCTGACGCCATCTCCGTCCAGACCAAAAAGGCCGAACTCACCATCCCCCGCCCCGAAATCGCCACGGTAGGCACCAAACTGAAAGCCTCCAACACGGGCAAAATCGTCGGCGCCGCAATAGGGGCGGTGGGTGGCCTTGCCGCAGGAGCCGCGCTGGGAACCCGTCTCTCCAACGAAGGCCAGGGAGACAAAGCAGCGCTTACCGCCGCCGGGACGGCCCTCGGAGCCGCCCTCGGCATAGGCTGGGGCATCCAGGGCTATAAAGCTATCTACAAAGGACAGTAGGTCCTGCCTTCGTGTCGGCCTTATACGTGACGCAATGTAACAATGCGGCATTCCATCCGTCATCCGGATCACAAAGGAAGCCCTCCTCCCCCTTACCCGAAGGCAGTCCCGCCGTGCGTAATCAGTAGGCTACGCCGAACCCGGCACCTTAAAGCCACTCGGCGAACGCCGTCCGAATCAGCTCGGCACTGAAATAGAAATTGGTGCGGCCAAGGTCTTCGATTACCACCGAAGCATCCACAAGACCTCGCTCCACCGCCAACCGAAGCAACCCGATTGTGCCGACAATATCCAGGCCGAGTGCCGCCGCTGCACGTCGTCCCCGCGCATCATCCATCAACACCAGCTCCGCCCCGATTTCGCAAGCCAATGCCAGTGCCTCCCTCTCGCCCGCATCCAGCCTCGGCTGGCGCTGCCCCCGCTGACAGTTCCAGGAGAACGGTGCGAGGGATACGAATCTTCCCGAATAACGCAGGCAGCAGTTCCTGCCGTCCCATCACGATCAACCCATCACGATCAAATAGCGAAGCGGAGTCGTATCCGCCACAACAAGCATTCCGTTACCGGAGTCCAAGCCGGGAAAGGGCAGCAAGGTCATCTTCCAGATCGGCCTCCGAATATCGGTACGGAATCCCGCAGTGCTTCAGCCAGGCATGCACGTCAAAGCGAGATTCAAAGCCCAGAAGGCGACGCACCTCAGACTCTGAGATCGATCCGCACCGATACCCTTCAGCCGCCAGCGCCTCCAGCGCCCCACGTTCCAGTGTTGTGCTCTCGACCGCTATTAACCCGGCAATGTCAGCAGGAACTTCAAAACTAACGGTCATACCAGAATTCTACCGCCAAACCTACCGCCCTGCCCGCTTCTCAATCGCCTCCACCGCCGTCTTAGCCGCCCGCGCCAAACTAATCGCCGGCATCACGCCAAACCCCCGACTCCCGCTCCCCATCGCCATATCATTCTTCCCCAACTCCCGCAGTTTCGGCAGATCCGACGCATCCCCCATCAACCCCACCACCCGAATTCCCACCAGTAGATCCCCCAAAGCCAGCGCAGTCATCACGCCCCCCATCAGCGCAATCTCCCGTAACTCAGGTGCCGACGCATGGTTCTCATACCGCACCAGACCCTCCACCGCATTACTCGCCACAATCAGTTCCGCATCCTCAGCAGCCTTCCGCAGCACCGGCAAATACTCCGCCTTCTGCATCGTCCCCAACTCCCGAACCGCCACCGCCCGAGCCCCGGGATCAGCGCTCTTCACCGCCGCATCCAACAGTAGCGCCGCCGCCCCCGCAAGCCGCAAATTCACGCCTGCGCACCCTTGCAGATGCGAGTTCTCCAGCGCCGCCCGCATCGCATCCAGAACCTCTGGAGCCCTGTTCCCCCGCAGCCCCAGACAGCCCTCAGTCCTCTGCGTATAGTTCAGACTGTTGTCCGTGAACGTCTCAAAGTCCCCGCCGAACAAAGGCGCAATCGCCACCAGCATCAACGCAATTCTCATGACAACTCCTGCAATGCCTTACCCGCCAACGTAGCCTGACGAGCATCAAAATTCGGATTCAGTTCCAAAGCCTTCTTCAACTGCGTCCGCGCCTCATCCTTCTTCCCCAGCGCATTCGCAATCAGCCCCGCATGGTAGTAAAACGAAGCCTCCGGCGTCCCCAACAGCAGCGCCTTCTTCATCGCCTCCCCCGCCTCAACAAACTTCCCGTTCTTATACAAAGCCCACGCCAAAGCGTCGTAAGTGTAGATATCGCCCCGGACTTCCAGCTCGCCCTTCGCCAGCTCCAAAGCTCGTCCCAAATTCCAGTCATGATCCGCATAGATCATGGCAATATTCCGATTCGCCTTCTCTTTGGCCGCCTGTCCCAACTGATCAATCACCTGAATCAGTTCCTTCTGCTTAGCAGCCTCCTTCGTCTCGCCCGCCGCAGTATAGTAATCAAACAACGCGGCAACATAGTCCGGCAAAGGAGTCGCCGCATGAGCCCTCTTCATCTGCTCAATCGCCTGCTTCCAGTCATTTTGAGCCGCATAAGTCTGCGCCAATCCAGCCAGCGCCGGATGATACCCAGGGAACCGTCGCAACGCCGTCTGGAACGTCTGCGCCGCTTCTTTCAGCTTGCCCGTCTTCAGATAAAGCTTCCCCAGCTCCACCTCACACCACGCCGTATTCTCCGGCATCGGACTCCCCGCACTTATCGCCATCTTCATGATCTTCACAGCATTGTCCGTATCGCCATAAAGAAATCGAAAATACGCCGCCCGGTTATAGCTCGAAAGGTCCGGCCGCAAGTTCACCATCTTCTGGTAAGCCTCCCCAGCTTTGTCGTAATCGCCCATCTCCGTCAACGCATCCCCCAGCGTGCCCCAGTTCCACGAATCGCCTGCCGACCATTCCGTCAGCTTCCGCGAATACTCCGCCGCCGTCTTAAACTCATGCCGATCCAGAGCAATCTCCGTCCGCAGCCGCGCCGCCTCATAGTTCTTTGCATCCGCGCCCAGAACCGCATTCAGAACACTCGCCGCACGGTCCAGATAGGCATAGTCCATTGACTCGCGAACCTTCTGGATATAAGCTCCCGCCAGCAGATTCTGATAGTGCAGAACCTCCGGCTGAGCCTTGATCAGAGTCTCGTACATCGAGATATGTTCATCCGTCTTCAGCGACGATGTCGATTCCGTCAGCAGCCGATCCTGGTAAGCCTGAGTCAGCCTCTCCGACCCCGGACTCCTCTGCCCAAATGCCGCCCCCACAAACAAGGTCGGCACAAACAAAACTGAGATAGCGATGCGTTTCATAGTCTTTGTCCCATCCGAAAAAACGGGGCCGTCCATAACTTCGGACGGCCCCCATTATCAACTTACTGACCAGTTACCATACCCTTGCCATTCGTGCCTTCCGCGCCGCTGTGCTTGAAACCAGCGTGGGGGGCAGGATGGAACGGGAAGCGATTCATCAGCGGAACATCGTTCGCGTTCACGCCGTCACCCAGCTGCGTGTTCGGAGCAACCCCGAAGCCAGGTACCAGAACACCACCCAGCGCACGGAACCCGATGTCGACAACGTCATCAATCGGTCTGCGTCCGCCAAACGGCCAGCCGGCAGTATCACCAGCCAAAGGTCCAAGCCGGTTCTGATTCCCCATTGCAGTCGGAGCAATCGTCAGATCGATCCGCGTGATATCCGGTACAAAAACGCCCAGAATATCGTTGCGGGGAGCAGGCGGAACCTTCAGCCCAAACACGCCACCCAGAATCCCGCTCGCAAAGAACGGATCACCAATAAACCGGGCAAACTGCTGGTCATTGGCCGGATCACTGCGATTCCAGAAATCCTTCATCGGCAGCGGAATCAGAGCTTCCACGGTAAGAGGATTGCCTACGCGATCCACCTGCACATAGTTGCCATAGTGAATCGGGTCAGAAGGACTCGGACGGACCGTCACAACCTGACGATGCGTAGAGGCCCAAACACCAACCTTCGCATTCAGAGCCTTCGGATCAGTCGGAACCGAGGCATCAGCGGTGAGGAAGTTGATTGGCACTTCCAGGGCAATCAGGCTGATGTTATAGCCCGCAAAGCCATCCACCGGACCCACCACGCCAGGCGCAGTATCCGCCGCACCAGTCAGAATCGGAGCCGGAGCGCGGAAGTTCAAAGTATCGAACGTCGCGCCGCTGTCAAAGTAAAATGCGTCGTCACGCGGACCAGCAAATACCTTCATCCCGTTCGCCAGCGTGAACACCGACGGTGCCCCAAAGTTCTTTTCATACTCCGGAGTCGACTTCGGCCCCAGATTCGGAGGAGCCACCGACAGAGCACGCCCGTTCGCATCCGTCGAAATATACGTGCCCTGACCCGTCTTCAAATTGCGGATCACGATCACGTACGTCTGATAAAGAAAGATGCCCGGGTCGTCGATACCCTTCATCGCGCCGAAATACGACACGAACGTCGGGTTCGGCCGCAGTTCGGTCTTGAATACAAAATCGACCTGTAAATCGGCATTCCCGTCCAGCCCTCGGGCGTTGTTGACGTTAAAACGATAGAGAACACTGTCCGAGAACTTGTAGTAGCTCGGGCCGTTGTCGGGGTTCTGGAACCCCTGCACACTCATGCTCATCACAACACGATCCGACCGGCCCTGTTCGTAACTACGGAACACATAGAGGTCGTTCAGATTCGCGGTTTGATCTTCGAGCAGAAGTGGTCCGTTGCGGTGACTTGCGGCGAATGTCGTCGCGCAGGCAATGGAGGCCAGCGCGGCGATTCGCTTCACTTTATGAAACATTTTTGGATCCTTCCTGGTTTGTTCGTACGCCGGCTTCGTTTGGTAAATGCCAGCGCACTCAGGTTGATCTACGACATCCTGCCCAAATCGGATTTACAAAAAGTTCCAACATCCGATTCCCCTCCCGCACCGTGTATCATGGTGCTACGAATACGAGATTCGTACTACCGGATCCGCTATGACTAAGTTTGTGCTCGCCCTCGCCGCTACCCTCACGCTCCAGGCCCAATCCCTCCAACTCCCTGGCAGGGTTACCGATCCCCAGGGTCGCCCGGTCCCCCTCGCGCGCGTCACCTTAGCCGACCTGGCGCTCGCCCGTACCGACCATGCAGGCATCTTCACCTTCCGTGGCGTCCCCGCCGGTACCTACACCCTGACCGCCGAATCACCAGGCTTTGTCCCCGTCTCCCGGCAAATCACCTTCCCCGCCATCGCCTCCACAGCCGACCTCCAGTTCACCGCCCTCACCTCAAAGACACAGTCCCTCGTCATCACCAGCAAGATCCTCGAACCTGGTATCGACCTCCGCAACGCCGAGACCTTCAACAAGACCCTCTTCACCCGCGATGACCAGGTCCTTAATCTCCTCAACGCAGGCATCAACGCCGGCCAGCACGAAGGCGGAGGCAAATCCCTCGAAATCCGCCGCTTCGGCTTCAATCTCGATCACGGCGGAGTCAACGGAGGCCTCAAGGTCCTCCTCGATGGAGTCCAGCAAAATCAGGGCACCCAGGGCCACGGCCAGGGCTACCTCGGTGGACTCAAGGCCATGAGCCCCGAACTCGTCCAGGAAGTCACCATGATCAATGGCCCCTTCAGTCCCGAATACGGTGATTTCAGCGGCCTCGGCGTCGTCCACATCCGCCAGCGAGAATCACTCCCCGACCAGTTCACCACCCGCCTCCAGGGCGGCAGTTTCAACACGGGGAGAGCCTTCCTTGCATTCAGTCCGGATGCCCTGAAGACCGACGCCTACATGGCCTACGAAGGCTCCTATACAGATGGTCCCTTCCAAAGCCCCGGCCGCTACCGCCGCGACAACGTCAACACCAACTACACCCGCCAACTCTCCCCTAACGAAAAGGCAGGGCTCCGGTTCATCTTCGGTCGCAACAATTTCTACTCCTCCGGCCAACTCCCGCTCGACCTCGTCGACTCCGGCCAGCTCGACCGCTTCGGGGGCCTCGACAACACCGCCGGAGGTCGCGCAAAACTGGGCACCCTCTCCGGCTACTACAGCAAGGCCTTCCACAACGGAGACACCCTCAGAGCCGACGCCTTCCTCAGCCGCTCCCTCTTCGACCTCTACTCCAACTTCACCTTCTATCTGAACGACCCCATAAACGGAGACGCCTTCCAGCAACACGACTCCCGCCTCCAGGAAGGTGCCAACACCCAGTACATGCACCCCCACAAAGTCGGCCACGTCCAGGCGAACTTCACCGCAGGTGCCAACCTCCACGACAACCAGATCAACGTCGGCCTCTATCCAAGAGACGGCAGAAACCCCACCGGAGTCACCACGCGAGCCAACGCCCGTGTAACCAACGAAGCCGGCTACGCCCAGGAAGCCGTCACTCTCTTCAACGGACGCCTCATCCTCGGAGCCGGCCTCCGCTTCGATAACTTCCGCTACGCCATCAGCCATGAAGGAACCCTCTCAGCCGCCCGCTGGCAAGGCAAAGCCAACGCAGCCTTCACGCCCTCAAAGAAGATCCCGCTCACCCTCCACGCCAACTACGGCCGAGGCATCAACTCAGCCGACGCCAGAGGTGTCGTCCAGCGTCCCGACTCCCCCCGCCTCGCCACCACCGACTTTTACCAGGCCGGAGCCTCCACAAATTTCAACCGAATCGCCCTCTCCGCCGACGTCTTCCTCATCGACCACTCCAACGAGCAGGTTTACATCCCCGACGACGGTAGCTCCGAATTCAAAGGCCCCACGAGAGCCTACGGTTTCGAAGTCAAATCCTCCGTCGAACTAACCCACCACCTCACCCTCAACACAGGCCTGACGAAAGTCGCCAACGCCTTCTACAAAGGTGGGCCAAACCGCACCTACGTGGTCTCCGCCCCCCATTTCGTAGCCAACGCGGCCCTAACCCTGGCCCCCTGGCACAAATGGTCCGGTTCCTTAAGAATGCGAGCCATCAACCACTACCGCCTCGACGACACCGACCCGTCCATCGTCGCCACCGGACACACCATAATCGACCTCGGCCTCGCCCGCCAGCTAACCAAGCGAACCGAACTCAACTTAGCCTTCGACAACCTCACCAACCGAAACTACTACGAGACCCAAAACTACTTCGAGTCACGAACCACCCCCACCGCCCCTATAATCTAATATAGATATAGAATATGCTTTTATATATAATTTTATTTATTGTATTACAGCCAAACATTCTAACTAAGAAATTTGGTCTAATACATATTTCTGATATATTATTACGCTCATTTGTGTTTATTATTATTGTATTTGTATTTAAACAATATGAAGAGGGGTTTCAAATGCCTGTAAGGAAAGGTATACAGATATCAGGAGATGCAGAATCATTACAACTCGTGGGAACAAGAGTGAACACTTTATATGAGAAAGTTAGGACCTATATTTCTAATATAGCGAATTATTCAATGACATCTGGAGTACCGAATTTTTTTGGAAATATGCCTGCATATAGCTAAGTACTTGGCTCTAATATTCCCCTATTCTAGATAGAATAATGCTATGGATAATTCTATTATTTATAGCATTACAACCATTACATAAATATCGAATGGAAGATATAATATTGCGTTCTATATTATTCTACATCATTCTATCATTATTTGATTATAAACAAGAGGGATTTCAAAGCACATTTGATTTTTCTGTATTAGGTATTGATCCAATATCATTACCTACGATTAGTTCTACAACAAGCGATTCTACAACAAGCGATTCTACAACGAGTAGTCTTGTATCAGGGGTATCATCTTTATTACCGACGAGTAGTATACCATCAACAAGCGGTCTTCTATCAGGATTGTCTTCTGCATTTTCAGGATCATCTATTGATATTTCGACTTTATCATCAACAGGTAGCACAGGAGGAGCAATAGGATATCTACAGACACAACTACCATCTCTAATATCAACAGGTCTAACAGGTCCAACAGGTCCCACAGGTCCTACAGGTCCCACAGGTCCTACAGGTCCCACAGGTCCAACAGGTTCAACAGGTCAAACAGCTTCCATAGCGCCAAGAGGCCCAACAGCCAGTACTATGCCAGTAGCCGTGACAACAACACCTGATGCAGTTCCCCTAACAACAACTGATACAGGCTTATCAGCGGGAGTCATAACAACAATAATCGTTGGCTCTACATTAACACTGGGGGTAATAATGTTTACGATTATACAATAGATGCTCTGGCTAGTTGCCTTATTTATAGTACTACAGCCCGGTATTTTTAGTAAAAAAGTGAAGCTCGAAGATATTCTTCTTCGAGCTTATCTGTTTGTATTCATCATATTTATCCTACAGGGCAAAATGATTAAAGAGGGGTTCCAAACTACAAGTACTTATGTCGTAACCACGCTAGCGGGGAGCGGATCGCCCACATTTGCTGATGGCACGGGTGCAGCTGCATCATTTAATCATCCTTCCGGTATTGCTATCGACACCAATGGTATGATATATATTGCAGATAGGGATAATAACCGGATTAGAAAGATGACGCCTCAGGGCGTGGTGACTACGCTTGCAGGAAGTGGGTTCCCCAGGTTTTTCGATGGCGCTCAAGGTTCATACGCTGCATTTAATCTCCCTGTAGGCATAGCCATCGACAAAAATGGCAATGTAATTGTTGCAGACCGCGATAACAATGCTATTAGAAAGGTGGACCCAAATGGTATACTGACTACGATAGCTGGGCAGGCGGCCGCGGATTACTTGGATGGCACAGGTACGAATGCAAAGTTCAAAAATCCTTGTGGTGTGGCTGTGGACTCTAATAACAATATTTATGTGGCTGATACGTATAACCATCGCATTCGAAAGATAACACCTGAGGGGGTGGTGACAACGCTTGCAGGGAGCGGGACGAACACTTTTGCTGACGGCACAGGCACAGGTGCTTCATTCAACCAGCCCTACGGCATAGCCGTTTATAATGATGATGTTATTATTGTTGCAGACTATGGCAACAACCGCATTAGAAAGGTAACATCCAGTGGAGTGGTAACAACTATCGCGGGGAATGGAACTGCAGCAATTGTCGACGGCACTGGATCAAGCGCTTCGATTGGTTATGTTACCTCAATAACGACTGACTCAAAGAATAATACTTTCTTTACAGATCATGACTTGAATACTGACTGCATTCGAAAAATTGACATCGTATTAGGGCATGTAACAACGATTGCTGGATCTACACCTGGATATGTAGATGGCACAGGTTCAAGTGCTAAGTTCGACTACCCTGTAGGCATTGCTCTTGATACCAATAACAATATTATTGTTGCAGACAATTTCAATCATCGCATTCGAATGATTAAACAATCTGTCCAAGCCCCCCAGTTTCACCTCTTGCAACCCCTTTAACAATTTCATCAACGGGTTCGTCAACGGGTTCGTCAACAAATTCATTATCACCCACATCGATCGGCCTAATCGTGGGTGGCTCTGTAATAACACTATCTATCATATTGTATTTTATATCAAATTCAAGAAGAAATACTATATTTGACTAGTAGAATGCCTCGAGGAACAAGACGCAACCCTAGAAAAGGCCGCTCCACGCGTAAAATCGGTCCCCTCAAAAAGGGCGAGCTCCATCGCTTCGGCTATGAGGCAAAGCTCTCTTCCACAGAGCGCCGCGCCGCCTTGAAACGCGCCATTCGTAAATATGGGAATTTATCCGTCTGGAAAAAAATCAATGTTCTCTACGTCTATTCCAAATATTCTAATCCGGCTCTCCACAAAAAATAC
>RGPS01000097.1 GCA_010084195.1 Terriglobia bacterium | reverse complement strand
TCCACTTGGACAGCTCGCCCTTGGGCGCAGCGCCGACTTTCTGCGCGGCCAGCTGGCCGTCCTTGAAGAGCATGAGCGTGGGAATCGAGCGGATGCCGAATTTGCCGGGCACGCCCTGATTCTCATCGACATTCATCTTCACGATTTTCACTTTGCCAGCCATTTCGGCCGCGATCTCTTCGAGCGCAGGGGCAATCATGCGGCAAGGGCCGCACCATTCGGCCCAGAAATCGACCACAACCGGCACTGTGGACTGAAGCACATCGGCTTCGAAATTCGCGTCTGTGACTTTCTCGGTCATGGAATCCTCTTTCAGTGAATCGCGCTTGAGTTGACCGGAACCTAGGAATGCGCCCGAGCCACGTCAAGGAGAGCCGCATCCAGCGCGGCGCTATCAACGTCTTCTGCAAGCGGCCCCTCGGTCCAGACAAGGACGCAGCGCACGGCTTTGTCGGGGTAGAGCGGGGCCACAGCCGCCCGATACATGGCCAGCTGCGCCAGATAGGCGCTGGGCATAGAACCGCCGCTATGGGGCGTGCCGGTCTTGAAATCCGCGATGACGACCTCGTTCGCGCCCACGCTCAGGCGGTCGATCTGGCCTGAGATGGCCAGTTTCTTCCCGTCGGGCAGAGCAATCTGCCCACCAACCGCCACTTCGGCCTGAGAATCGGGTCCGAATAGCGCGTTCAGCCCCGGCAGGGCCAAAACACCCAGCACCTCATTCTGGAGGCGGATGCGCCGCTCGGGGTCGAGTGTCGCCCCCCGCAGGGACAGGAAGCGCTCGGCCGTCTGTGGGCGGGCTTCGAGCGCCACTTTAGGCAAATATTGCAGCAGGGCATGGGCAAGCCGACCCGCTTGGGCAGCCTGTTTGGCAAAGCTGCCGGGATCACGGGGTGCAGGCTCCAGCCGGTCGGCGGCATTCAGCGCATTGGAGGGCGAGAGCGGGCGTGCCGGCAGAGCCTCGTGCGGGGCGGGTGTCGTCGCCTTCACAGCAGCCTTTACCGGGCTGATCAGCACATGGAAGCTGCGACCTTCCAGTCGCGGCATGCCATCAATGGCACCGAACCCTATCAAATCTTCAGCAAAACGCAGGAGCAGCTTACGGCCCAGATCCGTGTGCGCGATTTCTCGGCCACGGAACTGCACCAGAGCTTTCACGCGATTGCCTTCCTGGAGGAAGCGAATCGCATGCACTTTCTTGAAGTCGTAGTCATGTTCGTCGGTGTTGGGCCGGAACTTCAGCTCTTTGACCTGAACGACGTGCTGCTTCTTCTTGGCGTCGTGCTGTTTCTTTTTCAGTTCGTACTGGTATTGGCCGTAGTCAATCGCTTTGGCAACCGGGGGCACTGCGGTTGGTGAGACGACCACCAGATCCAGTCCCAGTTCCTGGGCGCGACGGAGAGCTGCCGCAGTCGGCATGACCTCCGCTGTTCCGTCCGGGAATACTGCCCGGACTTCACGCGCGCGAATCGATTCGTTTACGTTTTCTCTGCGGCTCGGCTTGCGAGGTGGGAAATTGCGGCCTGGAATCATGCGTTAAAGGAGGTGTGGTGCATATGTACTAACTTAACAATACTCTATTTGTTGAGTCCATGGGGCGTCGAGTCTTCCGCGAAGGGTTAAGCGGAATATTTCCGCGCCGCCCGGATCAATTCGGGGGCCATGCGCGGGACGCCGATTTCCGGATCATTCGCTTCGTACTCTATCGACATGAAACCCCGGTAGCCGCCTGCCGAGAACATGCTGCACAGCCGATCGAGATCGGCGGGCTGCCGCTTGCCGTCAGCGTCCGTCACATAGGGTTTCACGTGGGTACTGACGGCATAGGGGATCGACATCGCCGTTTGCTCGTAGCCGTTCTTCGGAAAATTCCCCGTATCCACATTCATGCCGGCCCAGGGGGAATCAGTGCGCTTAATGATTTCGATGGTGGGCGCGGCGTTGGTGCTCAGGCCACCGTCATCCTCGATACCCAGCGTGATGCCCTTGGTCCCGGCGTAGGCGCAGGCGGGCTTCATCACTTCTGCCGCCCACGAGATCGCCTGATCTTCACTGACACCCTTCGGGACGGTTCCGCCGAAGACGCGAACGTGACCGGCACCCAGCTTCTGGGCTACGTCCACCCATTTCTTAGCGGTTTCTACTTCCGCAGCCTGTAGTTCCTTCGTCGGCTGGCAGAGGCGGACACGGACGGCGACACTGTAGAGCGACACGCCATTCCGGTGGGCGGTGCGTCGCAACTGGGCCAGATAGGAGTCCGAGGTGTCGGGGAACCAGTAGACCGTGGTGTCCAGACCTTCCAGGCCAAGATCCGCGGTCATCCGGATCAGATCTTCGTACGACAGTTTCTTCGACTCCAGTTGTGCCCGGAACGAATAGGCCACCAGGCCGGGGCGGAGTCGCCCTTTATTGCCGGAACTTTTGCCCGCCGGCTGCGCGGCTACCTGGGAAGCGGCTGCAAGAGCCGGAAGGGTTTTCAGAAGATCTCGTCGATTCATGATTGTTCCGTTTGTGTCTGGACTGTCTGTGTTTGGACTGCCTGAATTTGGGTCGCGACTGTTACAGAGTAAACCGGAGGGAGGTGGCTTGCCAACCTGTCCCACGATTTCCCCGCGTTGCGAGTGTAATACACGGTGCCACCCTGTGTTCCGAAATAGACGCCGGCAGGATCCCGATCATCGGCGCTCATCGCCTCCCGGACGATCAAATCGAAGCACTCTTTCTCCGGCAGACCCTTGCTCAGAAGTTCCCACGTTCTGCCTGCGTCGCGGCTTCGGGCTACCCGAAGCTTGCCGTCCGCCACCCAACGATTCTGGGGTGAGCCGATGGGGATCGTGAAGATCGTTTTGTTCTCGGCGGCCGGGACCGCTGCGGCAAAGCCAAAACGTGACGGCAGGCCTTCCGAAATATCGGTCCACTGCTTGCCATTGAAGGTGGCACGGTACACCCCGCAGTGGTTCTGCTGGTACAGGTCGTTCTTCAGCCGGGGGTGCGCCAGAAGTTTGTGGACGCACTGGCCCACTTCCGGGAACTTCTCGGGGGCGAAATCCGCCAGGACGTTCTTGTTAAACGGGGCCCAGGTCTTGCCATTGTCGGAGGTGCGGAAGGCGCCCGCAGCGGAGATGCCGACAATCACCCGTCCCCTGCCCAGAGGCTGAATCGAATGGACCATCATGCCGCCCGCGCCCGGATTCCATTTGCTGCGGCTGGCGTGCATCGACAGACCTTTCACCATCTTCCAGGATGTACCGTTATCTTCACTGCGGAACAGCACGCCGGGGTCGGCCCCCAGCCAGACTCCGCCGGGGTCATCGACAGCGCCCGGCGCGATGTTCC
The DNA here is from genome assembly GCA_010084195.1 of Terriglobia bacterium. Taxonomy (GTDB): domain Bacteria; phylum Acidobacteriota; class Terriglobia; order Bryobacterales; family Bryobacteraceae; genus BOG-234. The sequence continues at coordinate 18,708 of RGPS01000097.1, read as the reverse complement.
AGATCCGGGTGAGTGAAGCGCCTTCGATACCTTTGACTTCCAGGCCCTTTTCGGATAGCGCCCACGTCTTGCCACCATCCGTGCTGGCGTGGAGATGCGGTCCAAAACACGGCGAGTTCACAGCTGCGTAGTAGCGGTTGGGTTCCCGGGGATCCTGGGCGACATGGTGAACTTCGAGACCGGCGAAATGCGGGCCCTCCTGTTCCCATGTCTTGCGGTCCGCAGAACGGAAAACAAAAGCACCCTTGCGGGTTCCGACCCAGATTTCCAGTGTGGGTTTGGCCATAAGTGCTAGTCTATCCGAGAAAAGCCGCAGTAAACCGGGGTAGCCGATTTCCGGCTTGCCATGCACAATGGACTCAGGAGTCAGAATGGCGACAACAGCCACCATGTCCGGTTTGCAGTTTGACGCTCTTCCCTATGAAGAAGGGCGGCGCTGGGAACTTCTGGAAGGAGATTGCATCAAAGTCTCCAGCCCCACGCCTCGTCACCAGGAAATCGTATTCCGGGTTCTGCTGAGCCTTCGGCAGTACCTTGCAGGGAATGGCACGGCGCTCGCAGCTGTCGAGTTTGCGCTCTCTGAGCTGATTCGCCTGCGCCCGGATGTTTGCGTCTCGTTGGCCGACAGAGCCGACCTGCTGGACCTTGACAGGGTCCCGATTCCTGCCGCCCCGTATCTTGCGGTGGAGGTCATTTCACCCACTGAAAGAGCAAGTGAGAGCCAGGATAAAGTCCGGGCGTACCTGCGAAACGGTACACGGGAAGTGTGGCAGATCTTTCCGCGATCCCGCACCGGGTCAGTCCACACTCCGACCGGCAGCATTGTGCTGGAGCAGGGTTCGGCGATGACCAGTGCGTTGCTCCCCGGCTGTATAGAATCGATCGACCAGCTATTCGCCAGCCTATGACTCTAGTGCAACTATCCATCCGGCGCTCAGACCCGGTATTTGCGGAAGCTGTTCTCGATCTCGTTTTCGAAGGGACCGGCGAAGCGACAATGTCACTTTGTCTCAACTTTTTTCGAGACAGGCTTCGAAATCTCGCACGCGCGTACCCGGACCGCTGGGCCGTGACTCTTTTTGATTGGGGTGTGCGCGTTAATGTCGGTTGGGTTGAATGCCTGGTCTTGCACGCTGGCGGGCTTCGCATTCTTGTGGATCGAGCATTCGCTCCTGCGGACACTATTTATGACGGAGTAACCTACGCTCGCGCACCGAACTGTGAGATGACCACACTTGCCCTCGCAGAACTTGTGAACAGCCTGCCCTCCTTCGCAGTGGCCAGTGACGCTGCCATGGCCATTTCAGCACGGGGTACGCCACACCGAAATATCCGTAATGCTCATTCAATTGGGTTCACGCAATTCCTGGCCGTTCCGGACCCTGACTTCATTGCACGCACCAACGCAGGTTCGGAACCAGCCCTCTATTCCGAAGGTGCCCAAGCCAAGGTGTTAGCCACTCGCTATGAACGCGATCCGCGTGCTCGTCGGGCCTGTGTTTCTCACTACGGCACGAATTGCTCAGTCTGCGATATGAGCTTTGGCGAACGGTACGGCGAACGCTTCAGTGGAATCATCCATGTACATCACGTTATGCCCTTGTCTTCAACTTCGAAACGGCTGGTAGATCCGATTGTGGATCTGCGACCGGTGTGTCCGAATTGCCATGCAGTGATCCATAGGGAAAACCCACCCCTCTCAATCAACGCGGCGCTAGCGGATCACAGAGTTGACAGGCTCTGACTACCGCAGCGACGGGCGATCTTTTTTGCGCAACCGGCCGCGAATCTTCAGCTCGATAGGCGTACCTTCGAAGCCGAAGCGTTTCCGCAGCTGGTTGATGATGTAGCGTTCATCGGAGAAGTGCAGGGGGCCGGATTTGTCCGTAAACAGCACGAACGACGGCGGTTTCATGCCCGTCTGCGTGATGTACAAAATCTTCCGCTCTTCAAAGCGGAGCGTTTCCACAAAGCGGTTCAATTCGCCGGTGGTGACGCGTTTGCGGGCCGAGTCGTAGCAGGCCCGGACCATCGGAAACAGGTGCTTCACGCTGGCTCCGGTCTTCGCAGACAGGTAAACCGACGGAGCATATTCCAGGAACTTGATGTTGTACCGCAGATCCTCTTCGAAAACGGTTTTTTTCGCCGAGTCGATCAAATCCCATTTGTTTACGCAGAGGATGACAGACCGTCCGCCCTCGTGAGCGTAACCCGAAATCGTGGCATCCAGACCGAGCACACCTTCGCTGGCGTCCATCACCACGATCACGACATCGGCCATACGGATGTTGCGACGAGCCATGACGACGCTCATCTTTTCCGCCATCAGCTTGGTCTTACCCTTGCGGCGGATACCGGCGGTGTCGATGAACACAAAACGCACACCGTGGTTTTCAATTTCTTCGTCAACCGAATCGCGCGTTGTACCCGCGACGGGAGAAACGATGGAGCGCTCTTCCCCGATGAGGGCGTTCAGCAGCGTGGACTTTCCGGCGTTCGGGCGACCGATGATAGCCACCCGGATGACGGGCATCTCTGGTTCGGCGTCTTCAGCGGTAGGCGCGTCGTCTTCGTCCGGGTCTTCAGGAATGCCTGCGGTCAGGTGTTCCATCAGTTGGTCCACACCCAGGCCGTGTTCCCCCGAAACCGGGTAGATATCCTTGAAACCCAGAGTGTAGAAATCGTGCACAAGGGATTGGCGTGGACCCGTGTCGGCCTTGTTCACGGCCAGCGTTACGGGCTTACCAGTCTTGCGCAAAAGGTGTGCTAACTCGCGGTCAGCGGCGGTGAGTTCCGCCCGGCCATCGACCACGAAAATAACGTGGATCGCCTTCTCCAGCGCCACACGGGCCTGTTTCAGGATCTGGCTCGGAATGAAATCCGCATCATCAACGACAATTCCACCCGTATCGATCAGCTCAAACCGGCGGCCTTCGTACTTGGCGTTCCCATGAAGGCGGTCTCTGGTGATACCAGGCTCATCGCCGACAATCGCGCGCCGCTGTCCGGTGATCCGGTTAAAGAGGGTGGACTTGCCGACATTTGGTCGCCCAACGATCACAATCGCTGGCAGTTCGTTCGGCATGTAGCTTTAATCATAGCAACTCGGGGATAGCAACTCCGGGAGGCCAACAGCGGCCATCAATACCTTTTCGAGGCCGGAGTTGTTGGCAGCTTGAAAGCTCAGGTGCGAGGCGGCGTACATTTGCGCCCGGGTTACGTGGCCCCAATTGAGGACGTGACCGCCATGCAGGGCGAGTTGCCGGATGAACTCGCGTTGCGTTCGTCAATTCCCGTCGCGGAAGGGGTGGATGGCGTTCAGTTCGCCCATGTGGTGCGCGGCGCGGTGGCAGAACTCCTGTGCAGTTGCCCCCTTGAGGTGGCGTTCTGCCTGAAGGTCGGCGAAGGTCCGCTCCAGGCAGGGCCTGATCTGGTGGCTGAACGCGAAATAGAACTGGCCTGGGCGTGCGATGTCCACTGTGCGCAGCTCCCCGGCCCATGGGTAGACATCTTGGAAGATGTAACGGTGGATGGCCTGCAGGTGCGCGATGTCGAACTTGCCCCGCAGGGGGCGGCGTTCCAGTTGGCTGAGTCGCCAACTACTGGCTTCGGCCTCTAACTCGCTGAGTTCACGGAGGGTACGAAAATCCCGGAGATTCCTGAGGACATTAGTTCCCGGGTAGACGTACGGGTCCATACTTGCTGTCCAGGTGACTTGCGAACGCTCGGTCCAGATCTTCGGACGTTCTGGCGCGAGTGGCCTGTTCGTGGTCAATCAGGACTGACATTGTACACGAATCTCCTCTGTCAATTATACCTCTGTCATGATGAAGACTTGAGCTCCCGCTCCACCTCCGAACGCACAGAAACGGCCTCGCAAAGCCGCATTGTGAAGCGCTTTTTTCAGCCGGGCGGAGCGCTGGCTGCCGCGCATCCCGCCTTCGAATCCCGGCCCGGCCAGGTGGAGATGGCGCTCGCGGTGGACCTCGCTCTCGCCGAAGGTCGCAAGCTGATCGTCGAAGCAGGCACCGGCACCGGCAAGACCCTCGCATATCTCGTTCCTGCCCTCTTGTCCGGGCGCCGTGTGGTCGTCTCCACCGGCACCAAAGCCCTCCAGGAACAGCTTTTCTTTCGCGATATTCCGTTCCTCGAAAAGGTCATCGGCCGGAAACTCAACGTCTGTTACATGAAGGGCCGCAGCAACTACGCCTGCCGCCAGAAAATCTACGACGCGGAAAATACGCCCATCCTGACCGGCCTCGAAGAGGTCGGCGATTTCCAGATCATCCGCGAGTGGGAGCAGACCTCCGAGGTGGGCGACCGCGCTGAAATTCGCACGCTGGCCGAAGACTCCACCGCCTGGGGCAAGGTGGACGCGCGCTCGGAACTCTGCGCCGGGGCCAAGTGCAAGCAGTACGAACGTTGTTTCATCACCCTGATGCACCAGAAGGCGACCGAAGCCGACATCATCATCGTCAACCACCACCTCTTCTTCGCCGACCTCGCCGTCCGGCGTGAAGAGATGGCGCAGATCCTGCCCGACTATACCGCCGTCATCTTCGATGAAGCCCACGAGATTGAAGACATTGCAGGCCAGTACTTCGGCTTTCAGGTCTCCACGTACCGAATCCTCGAACTCCGCCGCGACATTGCCGCACTCTCCCGCACCCGCAAGTTCGGCTCCGAAGAACTCGACCGCATCCTGATCCGGCTCGAAGAGATTTCGCTCACTTTCTTCTCCATGCTGCCCGGTGGCGACGGGCGCGCCAGCTTCACCGGGCGTCCCGAGTTTTTGGGCGGCAATGCCGACATGTATGTCGATATGATGGCGGCCTTCGAACTCCTGATGAGCCATTTAAAGCTGATTCAGGACGCGCCCACCGAAGTAATCCCTCTCTTCCGCCGGGCCAACGAACTGCGGGAGGCGCTGCGCTTTCTCATGGAAGGTGACGACCCCTCATTCGTCCACTGGATTGACCGTCGGGGCCGCAACGGTGTCTTCCTGCAGGCGACACCCATCGACGTGGCGCACCTCCTGCGGGAACAGCTCTGGGAAAAGGTGGACGCCGCCGTACTGACCTCAGCCACGCTTGCGGTCGCGAGTGGTTTCGATTACGTGCAGGCACGCCTCGGCCTGCCCGACGCCCGTACCCTCGTCGTCCCCAGCCACTTCGACTACCAGCAGCAGGCCCTGCTTTATGTCCCGCGCCATCTGCCACACCCGTCGAACCCGTCGTATATCCAAACGGCGAGCGACGAGATCGTCAAAATTCTGACAGCCAGCAAGGGCCGTGCGTTCTGTCTTTTCACCAGTTACAGCCAGATGCGGCAGATCTACGAGCGGGTTTCGTTCGAGATCGAATACCCCACGCTGATGCAGGGCACCATGCCCCGAATGGCCCTTCTGGACGAGTTTTTGGCCCAGCCGAACTCCATCCTTTTTGCCACCGCTGCTTTCTGGCAGGGCGTTGACGTGCCGGGGGAGCAGTTAAGCTGCGTTATTATTGATAAGTTGCCGTTTGCGGTGCCGAACGATCCTGTCGTGGAAGCCCGCATCCGAAATGTTCGCGAAGCCGGCGGGAAGCCTTTCTACGATTACCAAATTCCCCAGGCTGCCATCGCGCTCAAGCAAGGCTTTGGCCGTTTGATTCGAACGGCTTCTGATCGGGGAGTGCTGGTCCTGCTCGATAACCGGATAACCGACCAGCGTTACGGTCAGGTCTTTTTTGACAGCCTGCCCGATTATTCGTTTACCATGCAAATCGCAGACGTGGAGAAGTTTTTCAATGTTTGAAGTCTCTGTGGAACACACTTTCGCCGCCGGACATGCCCTTCGCAACTATCGCGGAAAGTGCGAAAACGTGCACGGGCACAATTACAAGGTGCAGGTAACGCTGTACGGCGAAACCTTGGACCACGCCGGTATGCTGGTCGATTTCGTGGAACTGAAGCGCCTGTTGCGGGCAATTTCTGAGCCTCTGGACCACGTGTTCATCAACGAGATTGAACCGTTTATTGAACTGAATCCCACGGCTGAAAATATGGCCTGGTACTTCTGCCAGAAGCTGCAGGAAGGTCTGAAGGTCGGCGTCCCTGTGGCAGTGAAGGAAGTAAAAGTTTGGGAAACCGACATTCAGTGCGCTACTTATAAGCCGACGTCTGCAGCGTAATTCGTTTCGCATTGTCGCGCTTGCGTTGCTCTCGCTGTTCGTGCCAGCCGGTTTTTCGCGGCTGCGCTCCAGTCCCTCGTTCGAACGGGATGCGCTGGTTCTTACGTTTACCGCTACCTCCGCAATGCCGTTCCGGGCCGTCACCAGGAGGCCCTGCTCTGGTACGCAGACCATGGAAACGGTGCAGACGCTCACCAACGGAACTACCCTCAGGCGCGGCGGTCAAACGGATACCGTCACGTCGCGGGACTCCCTCGGGCGGGTCCGAACCGAGCGCGCGCCAGTTGGCACCAATATGAAACTTACCCCGGCAGTCGTGGTGGAAATCAACGATCCCGTGGCTGGCTTCAGCATTATTCCGGATAACGTGAACCCGGTTGTGCACCGTGTCCCGCTGAAGTCCGTGCAGGTGCCCCCCATGCCCGCCATCATGCCCCAACGCCCGCCTTCCAGCAACATCCTGCCCAACGGTGTGGTGGCTGAAAATATTCCGCCGGGGAGCCGAAGTATCAATGGCGCGGAGGTCACGGGGATGAAGGCGGCCCTGACTTGTCAGCCGGCTCGCAACGGGGAAACGACCAACCGGTCTCCCACATCAGCGAGACCTGGTTTTCCTTGACGTCCGGGCATGATCCTGCTTGGGGAAATCTCCAGTCCGGGTATGGGCGATACCACAACCGACTGGAAGGATGTGTCGTTGACCGAACCCAAGCCCGAACTCTTTCGAGTCCCCATTTACAGCGCCGCTTCGCCCCGATCATTATTGCGAATCCGGATCGCTTCGCCCACCGCATAAACAAAGATCTTCCCGTCGCCAATATTGCCGGTGCGGGCGGCGGCCAGGATGGTCTCGACAACCTCATCCTTGCGGTTCTCCGGCACCACCATTTCCAGCTTGGCCTTGGGCAACAGATCTATCTGGTATTCCCGTCCGCGGTAGATCTCTTTGTGGCCCTTCTGGCGACCATGCCCCCGGACTTCCGTGATGGTGACGCCGTCGATGCCCGCCGCTTTCAGGGCGTCCCGGACATCATCGAGTTTGAAGGGCTGAATAATGGCTTCAATTTTGAACATGACTTAATCCTCGAACGCGTACCCTTCTTCACCATGCAGAGCGACGTCCATGCCCTCGGCTTCCTGCTGCTTATCCATCCGGACAGGTGTAATCAGACCGGTCACCTTCAGCGCGAGCCAGGTGCCGACAACCCCGAAGGCGATGCCGATGAGCGCACCGATGAACTGGTTCAGAACCTGGCCCGGGTTCCCGTCCACCAGGCCGAGGGGCGCGGCCTGGCCGTTGGCAAGTTTGAGCGCATCATTGACTGCGCGCGTGGCAAAGACCCCGGTCAGCAGGCAGCCAATGAACCCACCCACGCCATGGACCCCGAAAGCATCCAGCGAATCATCGTACCCGAGCTTGTTCTTCACAATCACCACCATGTAGAAGCAAACGAAACCGGCAATGAAACCAATAATGGCCCCGGAAACCGGCGTTACAAACCCGGCACCCTGCGTCACTGTCGCCAGCCCGGCGACGGCCCCGGAGATGGCCCCCAGCGCGCTGGCCTTACCATTTCGGATGCGCTCGGCCACCATCCACGAGACGGCCCCGGCAGCTGCCGCAAAGTGAGTGGCGACGAACGCGCTGGAGGCGAGCGCCGAGGCCGCGAGAGCACTGCCCGCGTTGAAGCCAAACCAGCCCACCCAGAGCATGCAGGCACCGATGAAGCTGAGAACCAGGCTGTGGGGCACCATCCTCTCATGCGGGTACCCAACACGTTTGCCGATCATAATGGCCGTCACCAGCGCCGAGAAGCCCGACGTTATGTGGACCACCGTGCCTCCGGCAAAATCGAAGACCGGGATCGTGCCCCCCAGGAACGGGTTCAGGTAGCCACCCTTGCCCCAAACCATGTGGGCGACCGGCACGTAGACCAGAAACAACCAGAGGACCGAGAACAGCACCATCGCATGGAACCGGACGCGTTCCGCAAAGGCTCCGGCGATCAGCGCGGGCGTAATAATGGCGAACATCATCTGGTAGACCATGAAAGTCAGGTGGGGGATGGTAGGCGCATAGTCCGCGTTCGGCGCGGCACCGACGCCCTGCAGGAACGCATACCGGAAATCGCCGATAAAAGGGTTGCCTTCGCCGAAGACCAGGCTGTAGCCACAAATACCCCAAAGGAGCGTGATCACCGCCATCATCACGAAACTCTGCATCATGGTACCGAGGACATTTTTACGGCGCACCAGTCCGGAGTAGAAAAGGGCGAGCCCGGGGCCGGTCATCATCAGGACGAAGGCAGAACTCACCAGCATCCAGGCATTGTCACCTGCAGATTGGGCGGCCTTTACGGCAACTTTCAGCGCTGTGATTTCGGGGTCTTCCGCTGCCAGAATTGGCAGGGCAAATAGAAATAAAGAACATACCCGCAGGTATGCGCGTGTCGTGGGGGACAAACGAGGTCTCCTGAATATAGGCACTACGACGTGGGAGTGCCGGATTACATATTCTGTCGGATTTAGGGGTGCGAGGGCAAGCTCTTGTGCGAGTTTTCTTGCGTCTGTTTCCCCGCGACCTCCACCAGCGTCCGATAAATCAGGTCTGTCCTCTGCCGCAGGCTCTCGATACTGACCCGTTCATGCGCGACAGATCTCATTGGTAATCAGGTACGGGCAGCTGCCGTACCCCGGTATACCCCGGATACGCCACGGACCCGCGCCGGTGCCCGCCTCGAACAGATAGGTAGTGACAGGTACGTTGGGGAAGACCACATTGGCCTGGTGGACCAGGGCGCAGAACAGATCTGTGTCCTTGCCGGACTGCGGCATGGCAACCCTTCGAATGTGAATTTTATCGCATGATATTCTGGGGCAACTTTGTTCATGAATCAGTTCCCTCTCTCTCGTATTCTTGCTGTGCTCCTGATCTGTATCGTTTTAGTGCCTGCCTTCGGGCAGGGTTCGGGCAGTCTGCGCGGAGTCGTAACAGATCAGGCTGGCGGCCTGGTGCCGGAAGCCCGGATCTCTGTCACCGGCGGGCTTGGGCCCCGGGCCGCGACTTCCGGTAAGGACGGCGCTTACTCGGTAACAGGTCTGGCACCCGGTCGGTATTCGGTGCGAGCCACCGCGCCAGGTTTGACACAGGGTGCCCCAGCCAGCGTCGACGTAGGGACCGGCGTGGCCACCGTCGACCTCATCTTACGTGTGACTTTGGAAAAGCAGGAGATTACCGTGTCGGAGCAGGGGGCCGGGCAGGTCAGTACAGATTCTTCGCAGAACGCCTCCAGCCTGTCTGTAACGGGCGATGCGCTGGACGCCATTGCTGATGATCCCGACGATTTACAGGCAGATTTGGCAGCCCTTGCCGGACCTGCGGCGGGGCCTTCCGGGGGCCAGATTTTTATCGACGGGTTTTCAGCAGGGGATGGAGCCTTACCGGCAAAGAGTTCCATTCGCGAGATTCGCATTAACCAGAACCCCTTCGCCGCCGAGTTTGATGCGATCGGTTTCGGGCGGACGGAGATCCTCACCAAGCCAGGCATGGACCGTTTCCGGGGTTCGGTCGGGATGAGCTACGGCAATGCCGCGATCAACTCCCGGAATCCCTTTGCCCGGGAAAAAGCTCCATTCGACCTCAAAGACTACAGCGGTAACGTGGGCGGGGCTCTGAGTAAGAAAGCCTCCTTCTTCGTCGATATTGCCAGCCGGGAGATCAACAATGGCATCGTCATGAACGCGGTGACCCTGGATCCGGCTTCGCTGGCGATTACCCCATTTTCCGGGGTTGTTTCCAGTCCGAATTCGAGGCAAAGGCTCAGTCCCCGTCTCGATTACCAGTTGACACCCGGGAATACCCTCACTTTCCGCTACGGGTTCACCCGAACGAAGCAGGAGAACTCCGGGATTGGCGGCTTCGTATTGCCAACGCGCGCCATCAACAGCCTCCTGACCGAGCATGCCTACCAGGGCGTCGAGACAGCGGTCATCAATAGCCATGTGGTGAATGAGGTTCGGTTTCAGTTGCTGCGGCAACACAACGAGTCGGACGCGGTGAAGCGGGGCGTCAGTATTGGTGTGGCGGGCGCTTTTAGCGGTGGCGGCCCGAGCAATCCCGATCACAACTACATCCACCACCATTACGAATTACAGGATTACGTGATGCTTGCTCAGGGCGCTCACAACATGAAGGTCGGATTCCGGCTGCGGGCGACCGAGGTATTCGATGATTCTTCGCTCAATTTCGATGGTGCCTACACGTTCGGCTCGATCCAGCAGTACCAGACGACACTTCTGCTGCAACGGCAGGGGCTGGATGGGGCTCGGATTCGTCAATTGGGCGGCGGCGCGGCCCAGTTTGTACTGACTCGGGGCAAGACTTACGCGTCCATCGGCCAGGTGGATATGGGCTTCTTTGCCAATGATGACTGGCGGGTTCGGCCCAATCTGACACTGACTTACGGACTGCGCTACGAAACGCAGACCAACATCACCGACCGGCGCGCTGTTTCGCCGCGCCTGGGGCTCGCGTGGGCTCCCGGAGGCAAGGGAGGCCGCAAATCAAAGACAGTGCTTCGTGGCGGCTTTGGCATCTTCTACGAACGCTTTGAAGAGCAAAACGGTTTGCTCGCAGAGCGGTTTAATGGTCTCAATCAGGCCCAGTATACGCTGCAGAATCCGGACATGTTCCCCCTGCTTCCGACGGTGTTGCCAACTGCTGCGATTGCTCGCCGAACTGTAGATAAAGGCTTGCGCGCTCCCTATATTCTGCAGACGGCCATGGGAGTGGAACGCCAACTCCCTCACAACACGACCCTGGCTGTAACCTGGACCGGATCGCACGGTGTTCATATGTTCCGCACCCGCAACATCAACGCGCCATGGCCCGGAACTTATACGGGCGCAGCAGGCAGCGGGGTGTTTCCGTTTGGCAGTGTCGGGCCGATTTATCAGATGGAATCGGCAGGCCTCTACAACCAGAACCTGATTGTGGCCAATGTGAACGCGAAGGTAAACAATAAGGTCTCCCTCTTTGGGTTCTATACGTTCAGCCGCGCCCGAAGCAACACGGATGGTGTCAGCAGTTCTCCGGCGAACCAGTATTCCATGGCAGGAGAGTATGGTCCGGCCAGTACTGACATTCGGGCCCGCGGCAATATTGGGGGCACCCTGACGTCCATTTGGAACCTGCGGCTGAGCCCTTTGATCGTGATGCAAACCGGGGCACCGTTCGACATCGTTTCCGGCCAGGATGCCTACGGGACCACGCTCTTCACAGCGCGTCCGGGGATCTCCACGGACCCCACCCGGAAGGGTCTGATTCCGACGCGATACGGCCTGCTGGACCCGAATCCGATTGCCGGTCAGCAACTGATATCGCGCCATGCCGGGCGCGGTCCCGGTATCTTCTCGGTAGATCTTCGTTTGTCCCGGACCTTTGCGCTGCGTCGGGAACATGCTCCGGCCGGAAAGGCGGACGATCCGGCCTCCGGACCCTCGGCCGGCGTCCCGTCAGCGGGGCCTTCCATCCGGCACGGGACCAGCGGCTTTGGGGATGCTTTGGGTGTTCCGGGGGCCGCATCAGCAGGGGCGCGGCACTACAATCTGACGGTTTCCGTGGCCGCGCGGAATGCCCTGAACCGTCTCAATCCCGGGCCGATCATCGGTAATATCAATTCCCCGCTGTTTGGCCAGTCCAATTCCATTGGCGGTGGCAGCGGAGCTTTTGGCGGCAACGCTAACAACCGTCGCCTCGAATTTCAGGTGAAGCTGGACTTCTAACTATTTCCCGGCGACTTCCACCAGCGTCCTGTAAATCAGGTCTGTGCCCTGCCGCAGGCTCTCCACACTGACCCGTTCATCGTTGCCGTGCATGCGCGTAAGGTCCTCATTGGTGATCGGGTAGGGGTATATACCGTACACAGGGATACCCCGGCTGCGCCAGGGGCCCGCGTCCGTACCCGCCTGGAAAAGATAGGTAGTGACAGGTACGTTGGGGAAGACCACATTAGACTGCCGCACCAGGGCGCGGAACAGATCCGTGTCTCTACCGGACTGCGGCGCGGGCGTGGCCGGGCGCGGTGCGGCACCGGGTGGCAACATGCGGGTCAGCGCGTTGGTGATTTCCACTCGTGGGTCGTTCACCACGGCCTTGATCTCCGAGATTAGTTCGTCCATATTGGTGCCCGGAATGACCCGGAAGTTGACAGTCGCTTCCGCCGAGCCGGGGATCACATTACCCCGGAAGCCGGCGTTCATCAGTACCGGCGCGATGGTATTGCGCATGATGGCATGCAGCAAAGGGTCCTTGCTGATGGCGATGTCCGCGGCGTGGACTTTGGCGGGGTCTGTGTTCGCCACCAGGTCGTGGAACCAGGTGGACATGGGGGGCTGGCTGGTCTTTTCGAGAGTCGTGAAGAACTCCCTGGTCGAGTCGATTAGTTTGGGCTGAGTGTCATAGTCGCCGAGCTTTGCCATGGCGCGGGCCAGGGTGAAGATGGCTGAGTCCGGCCCCGGCATCGACGAATGGGTGGATGTGCCCCGCGCGGTTAACAGCAATGAAATGCTGGACTTGTCGGCCGTCGAGATGCTGACGTAACGCACCGAGCCATCCGGATTCTTCATGATCCAGCCGCCCTCATTGAGCGAGAATTCACAGTCGATTTTGGCGAAGTTCTCTTTGGCCAGCCAGGTCGTCCCAAACGAAAGGCCCCCTTCTTCATCTGCTTCGGAGAGGAAGATGACGTCGCGGGCGAGCGGGACCTTGTTCTTTGCCAGCTGCATGACGGCCTGGGCAAATACGGCGAGCCCGCCCTTGAAATCTATAGCCCCGCGCCCATAGACATAGCCATCTTTCACGACCCCCTCGAAGGGTTCAACCGACCACTTTTCGCGCTCCACACCCACCACATCGGCATGGGCTGCCAGCAGAATTGGCTTCTTGCTGCCGTCACCCTTCAGGCGGGCAATGAAGTGGGCCTTGGTGGGCTCCGGCGTCGTGATGATCTCAATCTGGAAGCCCAGCGGTTCGAACTTGCTCTTCAATAAGGCGGCCAGTTTGGCTTCGTTCCCCGGCGGATTACTGGTGTTGACACGGATCACTTCAGCGAGAAGTTTCGCGGTGTCATTGACAGGTGTCTGCGCTGCGGCCACCGCCAGAGCTACGGTGAAAAACAGGGAAAGGGTTCGGTTGTGGTGCATTAGTCGACTCCGAGTCGCCAGCCGAGAGCCTTCTCGTCCAGCCAGGTAATTTTGGATTTTCCAGTAGCCGCTTCGCTGCTGCCGGCCAGGACGAACGCGACAGGGGATTCTCCATACAGTGTGATACGACGCGCCAGCCACGAATCAGGGCGTGCCTTGCCCGCGATAGCGATCGGTGTGCCATCGAACCAGGCAACCTCCGCACCCAGCTCGCTACTGTGTTCCCGACGAGGGGAGGGGAGGTCGTAAGCCTTGCGGTACTGCGCGATGGCTGCGTCCATATCCCTCACGCCGAGGATGACGCGCGAGATACCAGAATATTTGCGGGTGGTAGCTTTGCCCGTCGGGTAGACGCGGGCCTCCCGGGAGGTAAAGTCGCGAATCAGAAAAGGAAAGAGCGAGCCACGGCGCCCGGGCCCGACACCCGCGGTTTCCCAATCCAGTTTTATCCCGTCGGGGCGCAGGCGACCAGAGTGTTCGGTGCTTCCGGCAGAAATGCCCGCAGCTTTCAAGCGGGCCAACTCAGCGGGCACGTCGGGGACCTGAACTGCGAAAGCGCACGGTCCGGCGTTATTCCGCAGAGACAGCGACCAGGCATGCTCCGCGACGGCCTTCGGATCGGCGTCCTTCTGAATGCCCATCAACTCCAGATAGGACCCGTCCGGGAAACTGACAATGGCCATCTCACTGGCATGGTTGGCGTGCGGCCCGCCATATTCAGTCGGGATTCCGGTGACGCGGGTAAAAGCCTGCCGCAGGGTGTCCAGGCTGGTCCCCGCAATGGTGGCGTGGTCGATCCGGATTTCAGCGGAAGTGGCAGGCAAGGCAGCGACAAGGAGGATCGCGAACTGGCGAAGACGCATGGTTCATTATGCTTCAGTCCGGTCAGCCGACCACCTCCACGTCGTGGTCGGGGTCGTTCCAGATCGCTTGCCGATCCGGTGCGCGACCGATGATGATGCAGCCAGTGGAAGCGCTGCGGTTGTGTGCTGAATTGTCACCGTGGATGCAGAAGGCGGATCGCCCGAACATCTGGTTGGCCGGGTCGGGTTGCAATCGAATTGTGCCAAGGCCGGTCTTTGTTGCCTTCGCGACAAATTGCAACATGGTGTAACGCCCTTGCGGCAAGGGGCCGACATTGTGTTGCTGCTGCAGACTCGGGTTGTTGACACCGGCTCCGTGCCCGGCATAGCCTGTGAAAAGGGTGACCCCGTCGCGCTCGAAAACGCCTGTTGACTGGTGATATCTGTACATATCATGAAGAAGCGCAATTACCCCCGCCACGGGGACAGCGGCACTTAGGGGACCCAGGGTACCTTCAAGCATTACACTGAAACCCATGCGCAAATTGGCTTCGATGTTTCTTTTCGCCGCGATGTGGTGTGGTGCCCAGGCAACCGGAGAGGACCAGGTAGTGCTGGCAAAGGTCCAGGCCCTCTTTGACGCGATGGCAGCGCACGACTCCACTGCGGCCCTGGCGCTGGTGATTCCCGAAGGGCGGCTGATGGTTTCGCGCGCCAATGCTCCCGTATCAAACAGCACGCTTGGGGAATTTGCTGCAAAGTTGTCTGCGGCGAAAGCCACTTATCTGGAACGGATGTGGAACCCGAAAGTGATGGTGCGCGGCGGCATTGCCGTGGTCTGGACCGAATATGATTTCCACCTGGGTGGGAAGTTCACGCATTGTGGCATTGACAGCTTTCAGCTGGTAAAAACCCCGGAAGGCTGGAAGATTTCTGCGCTGGCTTACACCGTAGAACCCAGTGGCTGCGCGCCCAGTCCCCTCGGTCCGCCCGTAAGTCAATCGACAAAGTAGAGTTCCCACTTGTGAGTGGTGCGCTCCCTGCGTCGTAACGAATGTGTCAAAAAGATCACACGCGATTTGCTATGCTATTGGCCATAAAAGCCCCAGGAGCATTTTGGGGGGGGCAGATTCGGGAAGGTTACATGAATAAAGTTAAGGAATCGCAAATTGCAAAGCGTCTGCGAACCGTGCTGGTGCTTGGTGTTTTAGCATCCGCCGCCGCATTCGCACAGGAACAAACAGGACAAATCGGTGGCACCGTTATGGACGCCACCAGTTCCGTAATCGCCGGTGCTAAGGTCACAGCCGAAAGCCCCACTAACCCGCGCGCTGCCGAAACGGTCAGCAGCGGCCAGGGCGTGTACAGCCTGCCAGGCTTGCCCGCCGGTACGTACTCCGTTACGGTCAGCAAAGAAGGTTTCTCTACCCTCAAGCAGGCTAACATCTCAGTAACTCTGGGTTCCAGAGTCGATTTTAGCCCTCGCCTTGCGGTAGGTTCGGTCAGCCAGACGGTCGAAGTCAGCGAATCAGCAATCTCTCTCGACGTCACTTCGGCGCGCACCTCCACCAGCATCACGAAGGAAACGTTCGACGCTCTGCCGAAGAGCCACAACTTTAACAGCATCCTGCTTCTCTCTCCGGGCGTTCGTCTCGAACCGAAGTCTGGTTCGGCTGGTGTTGGTGGTATCTCGGTTGACGGTGCTTCCGGCTCTGAAAACGTCTTCATCATCGACGGTGTGGAAGTTTCCGACACGCTCAACGGTTCGCTCCGTGGCGTTCACAACGTGCCCTTCGAATTTCTTCGCGAAGTTCAGGTGAAGAGTGCTGGTTTCGAAGCCGAATTCGGCGGCGCGACCGGCGGCGTGGTGAATCTCTCCACCAACAGCGGCAGCAACGAGTACCACGGTCAAGCCGCGATTGCCATGCAGAACAGCCAGTGGAATTCACGGCCTCGCGCTTTCTACCAGGGTTCTCCTCTGAACGCCGATGCACTGGACTTCTTCGCTCCGAAGAAAGACTCGTATCGCACTATGTTCCCCGCCGTCACGCTGGGTGGAGCTCTTGTGAAAAACAAGGTCTTCTTCTTCGGCGGATGGGTTCCGGAATTCTTCCGCTTGGAACGGATCAATCGTTACGGTGGTACCGTCGGGACCCGCCAGTATGTGCGCGAAACGGTAGCCCACTACGGCCTCGGTAAGCTCGATTGGGCTGCCAGTTCAAAAATTCAGGTTGCCAGTTCGTGGATCTGGACTCCGAACCGCGTCAAGGGCGGTCTGCCCAACACCGATACCCGGATCGCCGCTCCATCTAACGATCTGTCCGTCACCGGTGGCTTCAGCCCCGCGCAGGCGTTCTCCTCCTCCGTTACCTACACGCCGACCGTGAAGTGGGTCGTCAGTGTGCGTTATGGCTACAAGTATCTGAATGACAAGGCCGGCAACTATGGCATCAGCGGCCAGCCGTTCATCAGCTTCGTGACGGCCAGCTCTGCTTCGCCCCTGCCCGTGCCTGCTGAATTTGCCGGCGCCAACGGTTTCTCGAACGTCTCCAGCACGCTGGCGATTGCTCGCGACATCACCACCCGTCACAACCTGTACCTCGACAACTCCTACATCCTCGGCAAGCACTCTCTGAAGTTCGGCTACGCTGCGAATCGCCAGGCGGAAGACATCAACTCCGATTACACCAATGGTCGCTTCCAGGTTTATTGGGGTGACAAGTTCAGCCGTGGCAGCGTCACCAACTTCACTGGTCCGTATGGCTACTACATCTGGCAGGATGGTGTTCGTTCGAACTCCAATGTGAAGGGTCTCAATCAGGGCTTCTACGTCCAGGACTCCTGGCGCCCGGTCCGCAACGTTGCCATCAATCTCGGCCTCCGCGTGGAAAACGAATACCTGCCTCCCTACAAAGCTGTCCAGGCCGGTCTGAAGATCCAGAAGCCCATTAACTTCGGCTGGGGTGACAAACTCGCTCCCCGTATCGGCGCTGCCTGGGATATCAGAGGCGACGGTAAGTGGAAACTCAGCGGCGGCTTCAATACCACTTATGACGTGATGAAGTTCAACCTGGCACAGGGTTCCTTCGGTGGCCAGTTCTGGGTCAGCCATGTCTACTCCCTCGACAATCCCAACGTCTACTCTCTGAGCAAGGCAAATCCCGGTGCCCTTGGCAAGGAAGTCATCAACTATGACAACCGCACGGTCGATATTGACAAAAACGGCGTCATCCTTGGTAACGATCCGAACCTGAAGCCCTACGGCCAGCGTGAATTCTCTGCCACTCTCGATCACCAGCTTGCCTCCCGGTTGATCGCCAGTGCTCGTTTCACGCACAAGACTCTGATCCGGTCCATTGATGACATCGGCGTTCTCGACAAAGACGACAACGAAGTCTACCTGATTGGTAACCCCGGTGAAGGTCTCACCCGCGACACCAGCAGCGTCTACGGTGCCAAGACTCCGAATGGTAAGGAATTCCTGGTTCCCAAAGCCACCCGTGACTACGACGCCATTGAATTCTCTGTTCGTGGCCAGGCGATGACCAACCTGAATGTCAACGCTTCTTACACCTACAGCCGCCTCTGGGGTAACTACTCCGGTCTCGCCAACTCCGACGAGAACGGTCGCTCCAACCCCAACAATGATCGTGCGTTCGATTTGCCGTTCTACTACTTCGACGCCTCGGGCAGCCAAAAGAACGTCTTCGGCCGTCTCGGTACCGATCGCCCCCACACGCTGAAGCTCTTCGGTTCCTACATCCTGAACACGAAGGCTGGCCAGACCATCTTCGGTCTGAACCAGATCGCCTACAGCGGCACCCCGCTCTCGACCACAGTGATTTACCAGTCCGCTCCGACCTATCCAAATGGCCGTGGTGACCTGGGCCGCACTGCGGTTCTGACCCAGACCGATCTTCAGATCAGCCACCAGATCAAGACTTCTGAACGCTACTCAATCAAGATCGAAGCGAACGCAATCAATGTCCTGAACCAGGCCACTGACGCTCCTTCCTTCAACCTGCCGACGCTGTATCAGGGCCCCCGCGACCTCCGTCTCGGCATCCGGATCATCTTCTAAGTCGACAGTACAAAAACGTAACCGCAGAAAGGGGACCGGGCAACCGGTCCCCTTTCTGCGTCTACTTCGCCAACTGAGAAATTGTCGCCAGAACTTCTGCGGAGTGCTTTGAAGGGCTGACGCTCTGCCAAACTTTGGCAATCTTGCCATCCGGGCTGATCAGAAACGTATTCCGGGCAGAAATCTTCACCAGCAACAGATTCGTGAGCGATCCGTATTGCCGCGATACCGTTGTCCCGGTGTCGGCCAGCAGCTTGAAAGTCAGGCCCTGTTTGGCGCAGAATTCCTTGTGGCTGTCCGCACTATCCACGCTGACGCCGACGATGACCGCATTCTTCTGGTCGTACGTCGCCTGATCACGCTGGAAGTTATGGGCCTCAATGGTACAGCCGCTGGTCCCGTCTTTGGGGTAGAAATAGAGGACCACCCACTTCCCCTTGAAGTCGTGGAG
>RGPS01000096.1 GCA_010084195.1 Terriglobia bacterium | reverse complement strand
GGTAACTACCTGCAGCATGGCCACGGGGCCACCGTGTCCGGTGCCTTCAACTACGTAGCCAGTCCCACCATGGTCATCGACGGCACGTTTGGGTTTGTCACTTCTCACCAGCTTCTCTTCCCGAACAAATTCAACGAGAAGTACGGCCTCGATACGCTCAAGATTCCTGGCGCGAATCAAGGTCCTTTGCCATGGGCCGGAGGCGTTCCGAATTTCCAGATCAACAACTTCGTCACCATGGGGATGTCGTACCCGGCGCTCGAATACAGACAGCCGCTCTATGAGTACGTCGGTAATGTGACGAAGATCAAAGGCGCACACACCATCCGCGCAGGCGTAGATGCTATGTATCAAAAGCCTGACCATATTGAAATCCGCGAAAACCGCTATATTTTCGACGGTTCATCGACAATCCTCAACGGCGGCTCCGGAGCCAACCAGTACAACACTCTCGCTGACTTTATGCTGGGCAGATTCAACAGCGCCTACCAGTGGATTCAGGTCCTACAGCCACACCTGAAGATGCGGCAGTGGCAGTACGCAGCCTATGTTCGCGATCAATGGCAGGTCGGTCGCAAGCTAACGCTGAACTACGGTACGCGCTGGGAGAAGTACCCTGTCCCCAACCGCGATGAAAGCGGCATCTATTTCGCCGATTACTTCAATACCTTTTCCGTGCAGGTTTGCGGTGAGGGTGGTACACCGAGGAACTGCGGCATCAAGACCTCGAACAAGCTGTTTGCGCCGAGCCTGGGCATCGCCTACCGCCCGTGGGAAAAGACAGTGATCCGCGCGGGTTATGCTTTGAACTACAATCAGGAGCCCATGGGGACATCCCAGATGCAGGCGTTTCCCGGTGAGGTTCGGCTCGACCTCAATCCCATCAATGCGTCGTTCGGAGCAGGCGGGACGCTCAGCACCGGCTTCCCGGTCATACCCGTGCCCACCGGCACCAACGGCGTCTACAAGATTCCGCCAAATACCGGAAACCTGTCGGGCCTGAATGCCAACAAGAACTACGTTCGCGGTTACTTCCAGTCGTACAACTTTACCGTGCAGCGAGAACTCCCGGGCGGCTTTATCGGTCAGGTCGGTTACGTCGGTACGCATGCTGTCAAGCTGCAACGTGCCCTCAACGTCAACTTTGCTGCGCCGGGAACGGGCAACGCCGGCTTACCTCTCGCTGGCTTCGGCCACAGGTCAACGACTACGCAGATGCTGTTCTTTGATGGCCAGTCCAAGTACAACTCGCTGCAGGCCACTCTCAACAAACGGTTGGCCAATGGTCTCAACCTTCAGTCGGCGTACACGTACTCCAAGATGATCAGCATGAACGCTCAACTGTTTACGCCCGAAGCTCGCGGAAGGAACTACTACACAGATGGTTCTGACCGAACCCACCACATCGTAATCAGTGGCAATTATGCCCTTCCTTTGGGCAAGGGCCAGAGATGGGCGCGTAACACGGTCGCGAACTTCATTGCCGGCGGCTGGACTCTCTCCGGCATGTACAACCACTATTCCGGCGCTCCATTCACGGTCAGTTCCGTGAATACATCCTGCAACTGCCCTGGTATCGGCACCCAACCCGCCGATCTGATCAATCCTCAGGTGGGTGTTGGGCGCCTGCGAGGCGGCGGCATGGCCACCTCGACCACGAACAACGTTGCGGACGCCTACTTCGACGTTCTTTCGTATCGCTCCGTAACCGGTGCGAGGTATGGCACGGGCGGCTTCAATCAACTGCGTGGACCCGGTAACGACAATCTGGATCTCAGCATCGCCAAGACGTTCGCGCTCACCAAAGAACGCTTCAAGGCTCAGATCCGGGCTGAATCTCTGAACGTTACCAACACTGCCCATTTCGCGAATCCAAGTGGCACTAATGCTTCCAATATGTCGCTGAATCCCGACGGTTCGCTCCGCGCCCTGAACGGCTTCGGGCAGATCACGAACACCCTGGCACTCGGTCGCATCATCGACCAGCGCTTCTTCCGCTTCAGCCTGCGCCTGCTCTGGTAGGCTCGGCCCAAAGCCTGGAGTTCCCTGCCGAAACTCGGCAGGGAACTCCATCTCAAACCGTTCAGATTTCAGATCTCGGCCACCTTCCTGAGGAAACATCCCAATATGCACTTGTCGAAACCTTTCCTGCTGAAACCCGCGCGTCACATCGGTGCGCATTTGACCGTGTTGGCCGCCTTGACGTTCATGTGTGGCGTCGCGCCTGGCCAGACGCCCCCGCCCGTAAAGGTGAACCCGGAGACCGGAACGCCTGTTCAAACCAACAGACAGCGACCGCCCCGACCGATCGATTCGCCTTACGCGAAGGCCGCGCTTGCCACCATGCTCGCGCCGCTCGACAAACTGACGCCGGTTACCGAAGAGATGTTGCGAAATCCTGCGCCAGGCGACTGGCTCAACTGGCGGCGCACACAGAACGGTTGGGGCAACAGCCCGCTGAACCAGATCAATCGCACGAGTGTGAAAAATCTCAAGGTTGCCTGGACATACAGCATGGATTCGAGCCCCGGGGCCGTCAATGAGACCACGCCGATCGTTCACGACGGAGTCATGTTCCTGTGGAACTTCGGCGAGACGGTTAATGCTCTCGATGCGAAGACCGGCACCGTGCTCTGGAGCTTTTCCTGGGATCTGCCGGATGATTATCCCTCGCTGCCAGGCTTCTATCGGACCAAGCGCAGCCTCGCGATCGGCGGCAACAAGCTCATCATGGGCACAATCGACATGCACGTTATCGCGCTGGATATCAAAACCGGCAAGAAGGTATGGGATGTCGTAACCGATAACTACAAATCTGAGCGCACGTACAACAGCGGCCCGCTGGTCGTGAAGGACAAGGTGCTGATCGGCGCCGGCAACTGCGGGCCGGGCAGCGCCAATTCCGACCCCAAGGTCGCGCTCTATTCCCCGCCGGGAGGCTGTTTCATCACCGGCCACGACCTCGCGACAGGCAAGGAACTGTGGCGCTTTAACACCACAGCGCACCATGACGATCCGGGAGGCAACACCTGGAACAATCTGCCGGACGACAAGCGCAACGGCGGCGCCATCTGGGTGGCTGGACAATACGACCCGGAGCTGAATCTGACCTATTGGGGCACAGGCTCGCCTTCGCCGTGGTCGACCATCAAACGCGGGACCTTTGGCGCGGATTCGCTCTATGTGAATTCCACTCTGGCGCTGAATCCTGACACCGGCAAACTTGTCTGGCACTACCAGCACGTTCCGCACGATCCCTACGACCAGGACTACCCTTTCGAGCGGATCATCGCACCGGTAACCGTGCGGGGAGAGCGCCACAAAGCCGTGATCACGGTGGGCAAGCCGGGAATCTTCGAGGCGCTCGATGCCGCGACAGGGAAGTTCCTGTTCGCGGTTGACCCGGGCGCACAGAACGACATTGTGGTCGATCCGGTTACAGGGGTCAGGACGACTCTGGCTGAACCCGCGCCGCCCGGCGTGAAAAACTGCCCGAACGGCGAGGGCGTCAGAAGCTTCCCTGCCGGCTCTTACAGCCCGTCAACCAACCGGTATTACCTGCCAATCTACGACCACTGTATGGGTAAGGAGGGCGACACCCCGGCCCGCTTCCTGGCGCTGGACCTCAACACCCAGAGGCTTGTATGGGATATTCGCACCCGGGTACCGCAATCTTCCGCCCAGCTGACTACCGCCGGAGGCCTGGTGTTTTCGGCCACGCCGGACCGTTATTTCCGCGCGTTCGACGACGAAGACGGCAAGGTACTGTGGACGAGTCCGCGGCTGAACGACATCCCGAATGCTTTTCCGATTACCTACATGGTGGATGGCAAGCAGTACATCGCCATGGCGGCCGGCAACGCCGGGCTCCAGGGCAACTGGGCCATAAATTACGCACCTGAAATCGGCGCGGTACGTGGCCCCAAATCATCAGTCTTGTGGATCTTTGAGCTGCCCTGAGAATCGACCGGTCGGTTAAGTCCCGACAGCCGAAGCCTTGCAGTCTAACAGGCCTTGCAGTCCAACAAGCCTTGCAGTCTGATCAGACGGCGTTAAGAAGTGTTATCAGCCACAGCTGGAGTTCCCTGCCGAAACTCAGCGGGGGAACTCCAGCTCAAACTGTTCATCCGGTGATAGAATGAGCCGGTCGCTGTACTGAGTTTGAAGCACCTTCCTGAGGAGACACCTTATGCGTTTGTCCAGCTTGTCAGCAATGAAACCGGCGCGTTCCATCGGCGCGTGTCTGGCCGTCCTGGCCGGGTGGGCACTGGTGGATCATGTACTCCTGACGCCGGCAGCTGCCCAGGCCCCGCCGGCAGCCGCAACCCCCGCAACGCCGGTGCCTGCCGGACGTGGCGGTGGCCGAGGTCGTGCGCTTACTCCCTATGCCCAGGCCAAAGTCGCAGCCATGCGGGCACCGCTCGACAATCTGACGCCAGTGACCGCCGAGATGCTGCGCAATCCTCCGCCGGGCGACTGGCTCCACTGGCGACGCACCTACGACGGTTGGGCAAACAGTCCTCTTAACCAGGTCAATCGCACCAACGTGAAGGACCTGAAAGTCGCCTGGACCTTTAGCCTGGCCTCCCCCAGTGACGCTGTCAACGAATTCACCCCCCTCGTGCATGACGGCATCATGTTCATGTGGAACTTCGGCGAGACCATTCAGGCTCTCGACGCCAGGAACGGCAATCTCCTCTGGCAGTATGTCCACACCTTGCCCGCAGACTACCCGAAGTTGCCAGGCTTCTACCGCACGAAACGAAGCCTCGGCATTGGTGGCAACAAGCTCATCGTGCCCACCATCGACATGCGGATTATTGCGCTCGATATGAAGACCGGAGTCAAGTTATGGGATGTCTCCACCGATGATTACAAGAGCGAGCGCACTTACAACAGCGGTCCCCTGATCATCAAAGACAAGGTGCTTGTCGGGGCCGGTAACTGCTCGCCGGGAAGCGCCAATAAGGATGGCGGTAAGACGGCAGCCTATTTCCCCCCGGGCGGATGCTTCATCACCGGGCACGATCTGGAGACGGGAAAGGAACTGTGGCGCTTCAACACCGTGGCCCACGTTGGCGAGCCGGGTGGCGACACCTGGAACAACCTGCCGAACGACAAGCGCGGCGGCAGCGCCATCTGGGTGGTTGGACAATACGACCCCGAACTGAATCTGACGTACTGGGGCACCGGCTCACCTTCGCCCTGGTCCACCGTAACCCGCAACACCTTCGATGCCAAAGGGCTCTACATGAACTCCACGCTGGCGCTGAATCCCGACACCGGCAAGCTCGTCTGGCACTACCAGCACATCGGGGCCGATCCGTACGATCAGGACTATGCCTTTGAGCGGATTGTGGCACCTGTGAACGTCAGGGGCCAACGACGTAAGGCCGTGATCACCGTCGGCAAGGCCGGGATTTTCGAGGCAGTGGATGCCGCTACGGGCGCGTTCCTCTTCGCAAAGGATCCGGGCGCGCAGAATGTCGCCACCGCCATTGATCCCGTAACGGGCGTCAAGACGCTGCTCCCGGAACCGCCTCCGCCCGGCGTTACCCGTTGCCCGGGCAACATCGGTGCCCGAAATTTCCCGGCAGGCTCGTACAGTCCGTCCACCAACCGGTACTACCTTCCCATCAACGACACCTGCATGGGGAAAATGGGCGACACACCGGCCCGCTTTCTGGCTCTCGATCTGTTTACCCAGGAGTTTGCCTGGGATATTCGGAGTCGCGTCCCGCAAACGTCCGGCCAGTTTACGACTGCGGGAGGCCTGGTGTTTTCGGCCACCCCGGATCGCTATTTTCGCGCCTTCGATGACCGCGACGGCAAAGTGCTCTGGGAGAGTGGCCGCCTCAACGACATCCCGAACGCTTTTCCCATCAGCTATATGGTGGATGGCAAACAATACATCGCCATGCCGGTCGGCAACCCCGGGCTCCAGGGCAACAGTGCGATCGGCACTGCCCAGGAACTCGGTACTGTCCGAGGTTCCGCTTCGTCCATGTTGTGGGTCTGGCAACTGCCCTGAGAACTTCGGGAAACCCGTGATCTCCGGTTAGTCAGAGTAGTCCCGGTCCCTGCGAATGTGCGCAGCGCACCGGCGGGCTGGGCGGCGGTGCCCCGATCTTGCCAGCTTCGTTTTTGTAACAATTTTGCAATGAAATCGAAATAGCGTCTACATGCGAACGCTCGCTAACATGGGGGCTTATAATGTCACTTGTCCCTTTCCGTCGTCTGCTCCTTCCCGCACTTCTGGCTCTCTTCTCCACCTTCCTTCTAGCGCAATCCGAGTCCGGTAGTTCAGCTTTCCAGGGCATTGCTCTCGATCCCTCCGGGGCGGCCGTAAAGGGTGCCACCATCCTGATAGTCAACGAAGAGACCGGCTACCGCCGCCGCGTCGAAAGTGGTGCCGACGGCCACTTTGCTGCCCCCGTCCTGCCCGTGGGTTCATACCGGTTCGAAGCCAAAGCTACAGGCTTTCGTGTCACCGAACTGAAGGGCCTCCGCCTCGTGGTCGGGGAAGCCACCAACGTCGAACTCAAGCTGCAACTGGAAGGCTCCGCCGAATCCATCACCGTCGCGGCTTCCCCCACTGCCGTCGACCCCGAACAGACCTCCACCTCCACCAGTATTTCCGAAAAGGCTATCGACACTCTGCCGGTGCGCGGTCGCAACTTCGTCGAATTCGTCCAGCTCTCCCCCGGCGTCATGCAGGAATCCGATCGCGGCGGCCTCGTCTTCGCCGGGCAGCGCTCTATCAACAGCAATGTCGCCATCGACGGCGCTGACTTCAACGATGGCCTCCAGGGAAATCAGCGCGGTGGCAACCAGGCCACCTTCTTCTTCCCCCAGTCGGCCGTCCGCGAATTCCAGGTGGTTCGCAGTGGCGCCACCGCCGAAGTTGGTCGTACCAACGCCGGCTTTGTCAACGCAGTCACCAAATCCGGTACCAACGATGTGCACGGTGACCTCTTCTACTTCAATCGCAACAGGAAGCTCACCTCACCCGACGCCTTCGGTCGCAAGCTGAATAACAAACAGAATCAGTTCGGCGGTTCCGTTGGTGGCGCGCTCCGCAAAGACAAGGCTTTTTACTTCGTTGCCGCTGAACAGAATCTCCTCCGCGTTCCCTTCGTCGTCAAGTTCCAGCAACAGGCCGCCAATGTGGTGGTCCCCGCAGAGCTCAAAGCCCTCGAAGGTGAACAGCACGGCACCAATAACCCAACCGCCTTGTTCGTCCGCCAGGATACCGCCATCAGCGACCGCCACTCCCTCAACGTCGCCTATACCTTCACCAGAATGCGCGGTCAGAACTTTAACTTCGATTCCCCCCAGCAGGACATCGCAGCCCCGGCCAACTACTCCTATCAAAGCGACAGTCAGGGTGGCAAGGTCGCCCTGGTGAGTGTCCTCAATCCCCGCCTGCTCAACGAACTCCGCGGCCAGATTGCCACCGATTTCCGCACCGAACAACCCAACGCCAACGTCGCCCAGATTGTGATCACCGGCTTCGGCACCCTCGGCTCCGATACCGGACGCCCCCGCGTTTTTGATACCCGGCGCTACCAGGTGAATGACAATCTCTCGTACTCCACAGGTCGCCACTTCGTCCGCCTCGGCTCGGATCTGAATGTGAACTACTTCGCCCAACAACGCGAATCCAACATTCAGGGCCGCTACGATTTCACCAGCATCGCCAACTACAACTCGCGCACCATCAGCCGCTTCCGCCAAACGCTGCCCGGCTTCAAGCCCGAGGACATCATCTTCACCGGCCACGGCCAGGAACTCGCCTTCTACGTCAACGACAAATGGAACCTCATGCGCGGCGTCACACTCTCCGCCGGTCTCCGCTGGGAAGGCCAGTGGAATCCCCAGCCCGAACGCGTCAACCCCGCTTTTGCGGCCACTTCCACTATCCCCAACGACCTGAACATGTGGCAGCCCCGCCTCGGCCTCTCCTGGAGCCCCGGCACCAGCGGCAAAACCGTGATCCGCATGTCCGCCGGTCTCTTCTCCGCCCGCACCCCGGCCAATCTCTTCCAGCGCGTCTTCACCGATAACGGAATCTCTGCTGTCGCCGTTGATTCCCGCACCGACCCGGCAATTCTGCCCCTTCTGAAGTTCCCCGCCGGCCTCAGTCTCCTGCCGACCGGCCTTCGCGTACCACTGCAGCGTATCTTCGGCTTCCAGGGCAATTTTGTGAATCCCCAGTCCGGCCAGATGTCGGTCACGCTGGAGCAGGCCTTAACCCGGGACCTCGTCCTCTCCGTCGGTTACCTCCGCAACTCAACCTGGCACCTGCAGCGTCGCCTCGACCGCAACCTCTTCGCCCCCACCCTTAACGCCACCGGCATGCCCATCTATCCAGCCGGGCGGCCTAATCCTTCTATCGGCATCCTCAGCATCAACGAAAGTTCCGCTCACTCCAGCTACGACGGTCTGCTTCTTACCCTCACCAAACGCTATTCGAAGCGCTATCTCTTCCAGGTGAATTACACCTTCTCCAAGACCTGGGACGATGATTCCAACGAACGGAACTTCAGCCAGGAACCTGCGCTCAATACCTACGACCTCACCGGCCAGCGCGCTTACTCCAAACAGGATATCCGCCACAACTTCAACGCCAGCCACACCTTCGATCTCGGCTGGGGTGTCACTTTCAGCGGCATCACCGTCGCCCGCAGCGGCGTGCCCTACACCCGAGTCATCGGCTTCGATACCCAGGGCGACGGTAACGACGACAACGACCGTGCCATCGTCAACGGCAAGGTGGAAGCCCGCAACAGTATGCGCCAGCCCCTCTTCCTTGATGTCGACCTGCGCCTCATGAAATCGTTCTCGCTCGGTGAACGCCGTGTCATTTCGGTCTCCGCCGAAGGTTTCAACGTCACCAAACACGCCAACCGCAACTTCGGTAACGATGGCATCAGCGCCTTTGGCAGCCCGACTGCCCCCGTCGCCACCGCCGACCGCCCGCTATTCGCTCCCTCAACGGCCCGTTACGGTGGTCCGCGCCAACTGCAGCTGGGCCTGAAGTTCGTCTTCTAGGTACGAAGGGGGCCAAAAGCCCTCACTTACCAGCGAAAGCTCTCCCGGAGAAACCAGGATATCATCGGGTACCCATCTTCAGACTCCTGCTGGTCGCAGCATTTACCACCGACCTAACCGCGCTCGACGGCGACGGCATGCCTGTAGACCAACAGAACAGTCTGGTGGAAAATACTGTGCGGTTTGCCATACCGACGCCACCAGAAATGGTGGCCTGACTCTGCAACACTTCGACGCGGCGACCCCTGCTCCCAGCCTGATGGCCATGCTGGTGAGTAAACTTGGGACCGGAGCGATGGGCGTGCCACGTCCATCATTCCCAACCACCCGACCTAAGAAAACGCTTCGAGCGACATCCGAATGCCCTCTTCCAGCGAGGTCCGCGGTACACCCGGAAACGCTGTCTGGATCGCGCTGTCATCCAGATCACAAACGAAGATCGTCGGACTCGCATCCTCCGCAATCCCCAGATCCACTGCATCCCGCATCCCCATCCTGCCCGCAACTTCCCGGATTAATGCCAGAAACGCCTCAACCTCCACCGTTCTGCCACGGATGTTGAACGCGCCAAAACCTGCAAACGGCTCCAGTGCACACGCCGCAAAATGCGCCCCGACATCCCCCACATAATGGTAATTCTCACGGCCACAATACGGCATGCGGAATGGCATGATTTCTCCGCCGACATGGCCGCGCGCCACCGCCTTCATCGCCATGGTCGGAGCCGCCGTTTTCCCTCTTTCACGCCCCTTGCCATACGTCGTGTTCAGCCGCAGGCACACCGTCGGGACGCCTGTCCGCAACTGGAACTGCCGCGCCAGTTGCTCCGCCGCCAGCTTCCAGACGCCATACAGATTCGGCGGAGCCATCGTGTCCAACTCACTCACCGTCTCGCCAGGATAAATGGACCTTGGACCATACACCGCCGCCGAACTCGCCAGCACAAAGCGTTCCAGCCCCTCCGACTCCTCCGCCGCCCGCAGCAGATGCAGAACCCCACCCACATTCACTTCCATCCCGCGTGCCGGGTACGCATCGCAATCCGGCGATTGCAGCGCACTCAGATGGATAATTCGCGTCGGCTGATGCGCACGAACCAGGTCCCGTGTCTGTGCCTCATCAGAGACGTCACACTGCACCAGTTTGATCCGAGGATCCAGGCTCTCCGGGAACCACAGCTGCAATAGACCTTCGGTGCCTGTGCGCGTCGCAATTACCACTTCATCCACATCGCCCGCCATCAGGGCATATGTAGTCGCGGCACCAATGCAACCTGTTCCACCTGTAAGCAGTACTCTATTCATCGAAAAACACCTGTCCTGCCGTCTTCCCCAGGATCCACTCGCGATCCTCTCGCGACAGGAACTCCAGGCGGTCCCGGACCAGTTCAATGGACCCCGCATAAGTATGCGGTGCCTCCACCTGAAACGGCGAGTCAGACGCCCACATCAGACGTCTTGGCCCGTACGCATCATAAACAGCCCGGATAGGCGCGCTCAGATCCCTGTACGGATGCTGCTTCTTCCCCAGTGCGTAGAATGCCGAGAGCTTTACATGGACCCGTCGATGCTTCGCTAATCCGCATAGCGCGCGCACGTCTGCCGGACGAAACTCGCCATCGGTTCCGATCCGCGCGATATGGTCGATCACCACAGGTGTCTCCGGAAATTTGGCACACATTCTGTCCACCGAGGGAATCGCGTCCGGGCCCATCAGCGGACACATTGCGATCCGCTTCTCTGCACCGCATCGCCACATCGCCTGCATGCCTGCCGAATCCAGCCACGTAGCCGTCTCCTTGCCGGGCGAAATTCGGTAGCCGCGGATACCCGGCCCCCGCAGCCGGACCATTGCCTCGCGAACTCCAGGTCGCTGCGAATCCAGAATCCCCACTCCGGAAAAGACTCCGGGAAAACGTTTCAACGCGTCCAGCAGGTAGGTGTTGTCCGTACCGTAGAAGCTCATCTGAATCAGGACAATTCTCGCCACACCACTCGGCTTTGCAATCGCCAGCAACTGCTCCGGAGTAAAGCTTTCGGGCTTGTACTCTGGTCCGACATATTGACGGTCATGTGGAAACCGGCCAGTGTCTGGCGTCCACACATGGACATGCGCATCAATGTAGCCGGGACCCTTCTCTGCTGCCACCGCACCAGTCGCCACCGCCAGCCCAGCCAGAACCTCTCGCCGCGTAAGTTTCTGCACCTGCCAATTCTATATCGATTACTGGGATGATATGGTATGGATCATGTATACAGCTTCCGACCCTGGGCGGTTGCCGGTATCGCGCATCCCGAATCTCCGCACCTGTGGACACTCTCTGTCCGCAATTCTGTTCCTCAGCTTTGCCTGCACAGCGTCGGCGCAGACCTCTGGAGTTGAATATTTCGAAACAAAAATCCGCCCGCTGCTGAGTGCCAAATGCCAGGGCTGCCACAACGCCACCACCCGAACAGCAGGCCTCGACCTGAGCTCTGCCGAGGGTTTTCAGAAGGGCGGAGATGGCGGTCCCCTGTTCGACGCCGCGAAGCCTGCCGAAAGTCGCCTCCTCCGCGCTGTCGGCTATCAAAGCTCCATCAAGATGCCGCCCACCGGCAAGCTCAAAGACGAAGATCTCGCCGCGCTGCGCCAATGGGTGGACCTGGGCGCCCCCTGGCCTGCGGACAAAGCGGGAGCCGTCAAAGTCTCCGCCGCCAAACCGGGTGCAGATCTCACCGAACAACGTAAGTTTTGGTCCTTCCAGCCTGTTCGCAAAGGCACGCCGCCCACGGTTCGGGACCGTGCCTGGGCGAAGAATCCGATTGACGCCTTTGTCCTCGCCCGACTGGAAACAAAAGGTCTGAAGCCGGCCGCTCCCGCAGACAAAATCACGCTGCTCCGCCGAGCAACCTACGATCTGACCGGTCTCTCTCCCACCGAATCAGAAACCCGCGACTTCCTCGCCGATACTTCACCCCAGGCCTTCGCACGCGTGGTGGACAGCCTCCTTGCCTCACCCCGCTACGGCGAACGTTGGGGCCGGCACTGGATGGATGTCGCCCGCTACGCAGATTCCACCGGTGCCGATGAAGACCATCGCTACCCCCACGCCTGGCGCTATCGCGATTACGTCATCGAGTCCTTCAATCGCGATCTGCCCTACGATCAGTTCGTGCGCGAACAAATCGCCGGAGACCTCCTGCCCGCCGATAAGCCCGCCGGTAAGCCAGATGACGTCAACGTCCGCGAGCAGATCGACGTCACCTCCCGCGCCTTCCTGGGGCTTACTGTGGCCTGCGCACGTTGCCACGACCACAAATTCGATCCCATTTCCACGAAAGACTACTACAGCCTGGCGTCGATTTTCGCCAGTTCGAAACAACTCGCCAAGCTCGAGGGTGTCGTCTCCGAACTCTACTTCGCGCCCCTCGTTTCTAAGGACCTCGCGGATAAATACGAAGCCCACCAGACCAGCATCAAAGATAAACAGAAGGAGATCAACGATCTCCTGGCCGCCGAAGGCACCCGGTACCGCGACGCGCTCACGCCCAACCTCGCGGGCTACATGTTGGCAGGCGGTCGTGTGTATCGCGACGGCCTGACCGCCACCCTGGCGGCAGAAGAGGCTCATCTCGATGCGGCTGTTGTAGAAAGGTGGGCAACCTACCTCAAGCCTGTCACCGAGCGCCGTTCCCACCTCGAAGCCTGGTACAACGCGACTCCCGCGATGCGTACCCGGATAGCAGCTGATTATCAAAAGAGCTTCATTGCCACCGTCGAGTTCCGCCGTCAGGCCATGGACAAGTGGAAGCAGGAATCAGCAGCCGCGAAGGCTGCCGGTAAAGAGCCCTCTCCCCAGCCAAGATTTCAGCCAGGAGACGACCGCTTCTATACCGAAGTGGCTGCCGGCAAAGGCCCCTTCGCCCTCCCGGAAAAAGAACGCGAAAATCTCATCAGCCAGGAAGCCCGCACCCGCCTCGCAACTCTCCAGAGCGAGCTGAAACAACTCAAAGACTCCGGTCCCCCCGAACCCCCGCTCGCTTGTGCCGTCACGGAAGGCACGGTCACCGAACAGAAGGTATTCATCCGCGGCAACCCGGAAAATCAAGGTGATCTCGTTCCCAAGCGCTTCCCGGTGGTCCTCGCCGGTGCCTCGCAACCCGCCATCACCACCGGGAGTGGCCGCAGGGAACTGGCAACCTGGATCACCGATCCTGCCAACCCCCTCCCCGCGCGCGTCATGGCCAACCGCATCTGGCAGTGGCATTTTGGTGACGGCATCGTGCGCACCCCTGGCAACTTTGGCAAGGCCGGTGAACGCCCCACCAATCCTGAATTGCTCGACTATCTGGCGGCTTCATTCGTCGAAGGCGGGTGGTCCGTCAAATCCATGCACCGCCTCCTGATGTTGTCCAACGCTTACCAAATGTCCAGCCTTGCTACGCCCGACGCTCTGGAACGCGACGCGGACGGCGCCCTGCTTTCCCGCTTCCCGCCCCGCCGCCTCGAAGTCGAAGAGATTCGCGACTCTCTCCTCCAGCTGGATGGAACGCTCGATCTCACCGTCGGCGGTGCCCTCCTCTCCGGCCGCGGCCGCGATACTGAATTCAGCGATGAGCGAATGGGCATGCAGCCTGACCAAAGCAAGCGCCGAACCGTCTATCTGCCCCTGCGCCGCTCCAATCTGGCCAGCGTTCTCACCCTCTTCGATTTTGGTGACGCCACCACCCCCGGCGACGGGCGCTCCCAAACCAATGTGGCCCCGCAGGCCCTCTACATGATGAATAGCGAGTTCGTCGCTGCCCAGGCGCGAGCCGTAGCCACCCAACTCCTCGGCACTACAACCCTCGACGATGCCGGTCGGGTCAACGGCGCCTGGTATCGTATTCTCGGGCGGCCTGCCCAACCTGACGAAGTCAGTCGCGCGCTCCGGTACCTCGTGGCCTTCCCCGGTAAGTCCGATGGCCAGCAGGGCCGTCTCGACGCGTGGACCAGCTTCTGCCGCACCCTGATCTCGTCCAACGAATTCCTCTACGTCCACTAAAACCAATCCACTAAAACCAATCCACTAAAACCATGCGAGACCGCCGCCCCCCCAACACCCCCGGACTTCTTTCCCGCCGCCACCTCCTGCGCCAATCCGGCTGCGGCTTTGGCCTGATGGGTCTGGCCGGTCTGCTCGCCAGGGAAGGGCTCTCCGCCGAGCCTGTTGACCCCATGGCTCCCAAGCCCCCACACTTCCCCGCCAGGGCCAAACGCGTCATCTTCATGTTCATGCACGGAGGACCTTCGCACCTCGACACCTTCGACCCGAAGCCTCTGCTAACCCGCGACCACGGCAAACCCCTCCCCTTCAAACGCCCCCTCACTTTTGCGGAGGGCGACACCGGCACCTTGCTGAAATCCCCGTGGCAATTCCGCCAATACGGCCAGAGCGGCCTCCCCGTCAGCGAGTTGTTTCCGAACGTGGCAAAACACGTCGATGAAATGTGTATTCTCCGCTCCGTGGTCGGCGACAGCGTCGCCCACGGTGGTGCCGTCCTGCAGCTTCACACCGGTTCCAATACCTTTACCCGGCCCAGCATGGGTGCCTGGGTCGTCTACGGTCTGGGCACAGAGAACCGAAATCTCCCCGCCTTTCTAACCCTAAAACCTGGGCTTTCCCACGGAGGTGCGAAGAACTGGAGTTCAGGCTTCCTCCCCGCCGGGTATCAGGGAACTGCCGTCGGCCACGGAGGCTTGAGTATCGACGATCTTCGCGAACCGATCGAACACCTCAAGAACAAAACTCTCACCACCGACCAACAGCGTTATGAACTCGACATGCTCCAGCAGATGAACCGCCAGAGCGCCGACCGCTGGAATCACGATGCTGAGTTTGAGGCGCGCATTCAGGCCTTCGAACTAGCCTTCCGCATGCAGACCGAGGCTCCCGAAGCCTTCGATATCTCCAAAGAAACCGATGCCACCAAAGCGCTCTATGGCCTTGATCGTAAGGAAACCCGTGACTTTGGCTGGCAGTGCCTCATGGCCCGCCGTCTCGCCCAGCGCGATGTCCGCTTCATCCAGATCTCCCACGAATACGGGCCCGGCAACGAAGTCGGCTGGGATGCCCACAATGAATTAATCCGCCTCCACACCCGCACCGCCCTTGCTGTCGACCAGCCCATCCACGGCCTGCTCACTGACCTCAAGGCCCACGGTCTGCTGGAAGACACGCTCGTCGTCTGGGGCGGGGAATTCGGCCGTACCCCCATTGCCCAGAGCGGCGATGGTCGCGACCACAATCCCTACGGCTACACCATGTGGATGGCGGGTGCCGGCGTGAAGGGCGGCATCGCCTACGGTGCCACCGATGATTACGGTTACTTCGCCGTGCAGGACCGCATGCATATCCACGACCTCCACGCCACCATCCTGCACATCCTCGGCATGGACCACAAACGGCTCATTTACCCGTGGGGTGGCCGCAATTTTCGCCTCACCGACGTAGCCGGCGAAGTGGCCCTCAAAGTTCTGTCGTAGCCTCAGGAACTCTTGCCAACGCGGTCGAGTGCCGCGAAGAAGCTTCCGATATCAGCAGCGTTGTTGTACAGGTGTACCGAAACACGTACCCTGCCATCGCCAGCCCACACGATAACGTTTTGCCGCGCCAGTTCCGCTCCAAGCCACTCCGGCTTGTGGTGCGTGAACGCGACTATCCCGGAAGCAAACTCCTCCCCTGCCGGCGTCAGCAGCTCAAAGCCTCGCTCCGCAAGGCCCGCCCGAAGTTCCCGAACCAGTGGCCGCAGCCTTTCATCTATCCTCTCCGGACCCTCCGCCAGGATAGCGTTCAAGCCCTCCCGCAAAGCATAGATCCCCGGAAAATTCGGCATCCCCGCCATCAGGGCAGCCGCCCCGTCCTTGTGCGAAAACGCCTCAAACCGGTGCGGACTGAACAGGTCCTGAATGGAGTACCACCCCGCCGTCGAACCGCGCAGTTCCTCGCGAAGCGCCGGCGACGCATACACCACGCCCAGACCATGGCTGCCCAGCAACCACTTGTAAGTGCTCGCCACCAGAAAATCAACACCCTCAACCGACACCGGTACCCGACCCAGCGCCTGCGTCGCATCCACACACAGCAGCGCCCCCCGCCCGTGTACTTCCTCAGAGAGTTCCCGCAGAAAAGAAATCTGCGTCCCGCTTTTGTAACTCACCTGACTCACCGAAACAAGCCTGGTCGCGCTGGTCATGCGGGAAAGATAATCGTCCAGCGTTACTGTTCCGTGCCGGGTAGGCATAACCTTCAGTGATACCCCCTGCCCCCGCAAGCGCAGCCACGGCGCTACGTTCGATGGGAACTCCAGATCACTGATCAAAACCTCGCCCCCACTCCACTGAGGTGAATTCGCCAGCAGATTCAACCCCTCTGATGCGTTCGGTAACAACACCACATCCTCTGCCGGGGCGCCCAGCAGGCGCGCGGCGCTCGCCGTAACCCCACGCTCCACTTCATGCAGACGGACGCGTCCCGGCGTGCCCAGGTTCTTATCCCGCGCATACTCCTGCAGCGCGTCCACCATGCTCGCGGGCGGAAGTCCTTCAGCCGCCGTGTCCAGATACGTTCTGCCCTCGGTTCCGGGGAACCTGCTTGCCTTCTGTTCATCAATCATGAAAAACTTCCTGCTCCCATCGCAGCGGCTTCACTTCACCCACCAGAAACAGATACGACCCCGCACCCAGCACCAGCATCACCGACGCAGTTGCGAAAGCCAAATAGTAAGATCCCGTCCGAGCCACCACCACGCCCGTCAGCAATGGCGAGATCACGCCCCCCAGATTACCGATCGCATTCTGTACCCCTGTCCACGACCCCGCCGCCTTCGGTCCGGCCAGCGTCTGCGTAATCGCCCACACATTAGACGTGAAGAAACCAAGTGCCGCACAACTGATCACCAGCAGCATCACGCACTGTTCAGGACTGCGGACCACAGCGGCGGGCAACAGAGTTACGCAGCAAAGCAGGAGTCCACTCGTAACGAAGGTCTTGCGCACCCCTGTCGCGGAATGTCCCCTCCGGATCAGCCAGTCAGAAAGCCAGCCCCCCAGCACCGACGTGCAGGCCATCGCCCCGAATGGCAGCGACCCCAGTACCGCCATGCTCTGCATCGAGAATCCTCGTGCGTTCACCAAATAGCTGGGCAGCCACGATAACAGGAAGTACCAGACATAGCCAAGCGAAAACATCCCCACGCAGGTTCCCCACGCCTCACGCCGTCGCAGGATCTCCATCATGCTCGTCGGGCGCTCCCGAACTTCTGCCTTCGCTGCCCGGTCTCCCGACGGCGCAATCAGAATCCACGGAATCAGCCAAAGTAGCCCCCCTAAACCCATGCCCAGGAACAAGGCCCGCCACCCAAAACGCCCCACCAGCAGGCCCCCCGCCAGGGTGCTCAGTGCAGGGCCAAGTTTTGACCCGGCATCCACCAGCGCATTCGCAAGGCCCCTCCGACCCTCCGCGAAATCCCGCGCCAGAATATGTGAATATGCCGGATAAGCGACGCTCTCGCCCACCCCCAGAATCACCCTCGAGGCCAGCAGCCAGCCAAACCCCGTAATCCACCCCACCGAAGCCGTCGCCAGACACCACACCAGAAATCCGGCACTCAAAATGTGCTTCACCTCATACCGGTCCACCAGCCACCCGGCCACCAGTTGAAACACCGCATAACTCCAGAAGAACGCCGAAAAAAGCAGCCCCATCTCCGTCGGGGATAACGTGAGTTCGCGCTGCAGAATCGGCGCAGACACCGATAACACACCCCGGTCCAGGTAGTTGATCGCCACCGAAACCACCAGTAAAATCAGCACCAGAGTCGTCGTGGCCGAAGAAATCCGGCTCACGTTCAACTCCCCCGCACGGCCCTGCTGCTCTCGTGGCATAGAGGCAGCATACTACTCGTCCGGCGGTCTACCGGAACCGCACCAGGAATTGCCGATAGAACTCCTCAGCCCGCAGCACCTGTTCACACTCCACAAACTCCACCGCCGCATGCGCCTGATCAATACTGCCCGGGCCAAAGATAATACTGGGCACGCCGTGACGGGATAGCTTACTGGCATCACTCCCATACGGCACCCCGGCCAGTTCCCCGTTCAGCCCCATCTCCCGCAGGACAGCCGATGCAGTCTCTGCCACCGCTGCATCCATAGCCGTTTCCAGGGCTTCATCCACCAGCATCGGGGCATCCATACTGACGTCAACACCCAGACCCGCCAGCATCGCTTCGTATCCCGCCAGCACCTCAGCCGCGCTCTCACCCGGCAGCAGCCTGCGATCAATCTCGATCTCACACCAGTCCGGCACAAAGTTCACCTGAACCCCGCCACGAATCACCCCTATATTCAGCGAGGCGCGGCCCAGCAGAGGATGCTCATTCGTCAGCGTAGCCGCCGCTTGCTCGAACATCCCAATTACTTTTGCCATCCCCACAATCGCGTTCACTCCAAGCGCGGGCTTCGAACTGTGTGCCGCCTTACCGTGCGTCCGGACCTTCCATCGCAACACGCCCTTGCTGGCCACGATGGCCCGCATTTCTGTCGGCTCAGCCACAATCGCCGCGTCCGCCCGAAGCCCCTCACACAGTTTCGCCACGCCGCGAAACGCATACTCTTCGTCAGCCGCGGCCACCATCCAGACCTCGCACTCCGGAGTCACGCCGTCTGCATGCAGAGACGCAACCGCATGCATCATCGCCGCCAGACCCGCCTTCGTATCGCACGATCCTCGGCCATACATCAGGCCGTCGCGTATCTCCGGCTCAAACGGCGCAATCGTCATACCCGTGATCGACGCAGTATCAACGTGTGCCTCCAGCACCACCCGCCGCCCTGGATTCCGCCCCGGCAGCCGGGCAATCAGATTGGGCCGCCCTGGGAACACTTCCTGTTGCCACGTTTCAATCCCCCGCGCGGCGAAGAATTTCTCAATCCACGCGATGATATGCGACTCCGGCCTGCCTTCCTCGTAAGCAGGGTTAATACTGTTGATCCGGACCAGGTCCGCGAGTGTCACCAGAACATCTGTATTCACTGTCACTTCACTCCTTGAAACACTCTAAGCCGCCGTATCCCCGACTTCTTTCTGCAACCGCGCCAACTCCACCTTCAACTTCGCAATCACCCCCTGATAAGCCGGCTCCGAATACCGGTTCATCATCTCGTGCTTGTCTTTTCGCAGATCGAAAAACTCCCACTCCGGAGCCGTCGCCGGTTCAAACGCGCCCGTCATCCCCAGCGGCTTGCCGTAGTAATAAATCAGCTTGTAATCCTTCGTCCGCACCCCATAATGTCCAGGCACATGATGATCCCCGTCATTGTGCATCCAGTACCGGTAATACACGGCCTTCCGGGGTTCTTTGGCCTTCCCGCCAGCCAGAACTTTCCCGAAGCTCCGCCCCTGCATCTCCGCCGGTTTCTCCCGCCCCGCCAATTCCAGAAACGTCGCCGCAAAATCCACGTTCAACACCATCTCATCGGACACTGAACCCGCCTTCGTCACCCCAGGCAACCTCGCCAGAAGCGGCATTCGCAGGCTTTCCTCATACATCAGCCGTTTGTCAAAAAACCCATGATCGCCCAAAAAGAAACCCTGGTCCGACGTGTAGATCACCAGCGTATTCTCCGCCAGTTTCTCCGCCTCCAGATAGTCCAGCACCCGCCCCACATTGTCATCCACGCTCTGCACGCAGCGCAGGTAGTCCTTGATGTACAACTGATACGCCCACTTCTTCAGGGCCTCGCCCTCCAAACCTGCGGGCCGATCCACCTTCAAATCCGTCGTCGTCGTATCCTCGCCCACCCGCATCTTCACCGCCGATGGACTCGCCGCCATCCCCACATGTTTATCCAGCAGGTTGTCCGGTTCCGGAATATCTATCCCTTCAAACAACTTCGCGTACTTCGGCGAAGGTTGCCAGGGACGATGCGGTGCCTTGTGGTGGCACATCAGGAAAAACGGCTTCGTCTTGTCCCGACCCTTCAGCCACTCCAGCGAAAAATCTCCAATCAAATCCGTGCAGTACCCCGTATACTTCTTCCGGCCCGCCGCCGTAATGAACTCCGGATCATAATAGGCACCCTGCCCTGGCAGAATATTCCAGTGGTCAAAGCCCGTGGGCGTATTCACCAGATGCCACTTCCCGATCATCGCCGTCTGGTACCCCGCAGCCTGCAGTTCCTTAGCCACATTGTTCCGCGACCCGTCCAGCTTATCGTTCAGCGTATAAACGCCATTCTTGTGGCTGTACTGCCCCGTCAATATCGCGGCACGGCTCGGCGTACAAATCGAGTTCGTACAGAAGCAGTTATTCAGCTTCATCCCGCCTGAAGCCAGACGATCAATATTCGGTGTCTTGTTGATCCGGCTCCCATAAGCTGAAATCGCATGTGCCGCATGGTCATCCGACATGATGAAGATGATGTTCGGTCGCGACCTCGCTCCTGCCGCCGACATCACTCCCGCCGTCCCCATCCCCACCGTTCCCAATCCCGCCAAAAACTCTCGTCGTGAGAAGCTCATCAGCTAAGTCTACTTCCCCGAACCATGCTCGGCCCGGTAGAATGAACCAAAGCATGCCGGAGGGAATCAAACCTGCGAAATTTCCATCGGAGCTGACTCTGCTCCTCCTTTTTGCCTTTCCTTCGCTGCTTACCGCGAATACCTGCGCGGCCAGAACCAGCGGCAACTTCAACGTGCCCAACACGTGGACCCGTTGCGGC
The DNA here is from genome assembly GCA_010084195.1 of Terriglobia bacterium. Classification (GTDB taxonomy): domain Bacteria; phylum Acidobacteriota; class Terriglobia; order Bryobacterales; family Bryobacteraceae; genus BOG-234. Next base: position 1,301 of record RGPS01000096.1, on the reverse strand, counting down.
GCTACCACGCCCCAGCCGGGCGATACCATCTCCATCGGCACAACTCACGTTGTTACCCTCACCTCGGACGCCACCTTTATCTCGGGAATCCTCACCGGCTCCACCGGCCGACTCGTCTCGGACGGAGCCCCGCACCTCCTCACTCTCCTCGGCACCTCCGGAACCCTGCTCGACTGCCTGCGCGGTCCCAACAACCCTGCCGACACCACCGCAGGTTTCTGCATCAATCTGGATCGCGTTTCTGTCTCCGCCCCCAACCTGACCGCAGGCGCAGTCGCCATCGGCCACACCTACGGTCTCGGTTCTTCCGTCGCCCTTCGCATCGTCAACGCCCCAGGGCTTTCCGTGTCCACCCTTGGCTATGTCATCGGAGGCGACGGAAGGGCCGGTGCCGACAACTACGTCATTACCAACAACCAGTTCACCGGGGGAGGTGGTGGCATCATCCACAGCCGCATCGCCAACCTAAACGTCTCCTTTAATGCCTTCACCGGTATGTCCGGCGATGACATCTTCAATATCTCCGTGATCCCCTCCACCACCTGCACAATCTCCCACAACTCAGACCGAAATCCCCTCGCCCACGGGTACCTCTACAAGACCATCGCCTCGGACCCCTGTTCCGGCACCGGAAACTCCCAGCAATCTGACCCAACCGGTCTCTATACCAGGTATTTGGTGCGAGGTAACAACGGTGCCATGCCCAATATCACGTGGACTTTCAATATCGGCCGTTCTTACGCAGCCGGCGCCAACATGTTCGCCTCGCAACCCGGTACCGCAATCTCCCCGGCAGTATTCTCACAAAACGTGTCGGTTGGTTACGATACTCTGATCCGCTATGCCAGTTACAACGACAGTCGCCGGAATGTAGCCCATGTCTACAGCTACAACCAGGCCGGCCAGGGCGCTTATTTCTGCTACGGTTTCATCACCGCCTGTAACTCTGCCAATGACATCGGAATCGTCCACTCCGGCGTCGGTAATATCCTCTGGTTTGGCCTGACCGGCGCTAATTTCAACATCACCAACGCCACCGCCATCAACGACAATACGGCGGAAAACAGCCTCAATTTCCTCTTCGGAGAACTCGGCGACGGGAACCAGTGCGGCATCCCCGGGGCTCCCTGTTCTATGTTGAACTCCATCAGCTACGGAGCTGCGAATGGAGTCTACAGTTACAACCCTGCCAACCACTTTTCCACCCTCGGTACCGGCTCCGCGGGAGTCGCCGGGAACAACGTTTACGGTGCCCTGACCCCCTACACCTGGCTCGCCCCCGCAACGAACTTCGGAACTTC
>RGPS01000095.1 GCA_010084195.1 Terriglobia bacterium | reverse complement strand
AACCAAATTCAATGGCTCCGGCTTCCAGGGAACCTTCTCCACTTGGGAAGAAGACAACAACGGCCCCCGCTGGGTCTACGCCTCTGTTTGGGGCCCCACCGGCACAGGCGCCGCCAAAAACGTGAACGGCGCAGTCGTAGCCTTCCAGGTCGAAGATCAGGGCGGCAACCTCGCCCTCACCCAGAAGTGGACCTCCCGTGACATGTCCACTCCAGCCCCTGTCGTCACCGCCAACGGTCTCGTCTTTGCCCTCTCGCAGGGCCAGTCCTCCCGCGCCGCGAAGGAAGACGGAACTCTCTACACCGTTGCTGAAAAGAAAGCCCTCGCCACCCGCGCCGTCCTCTATGTCCTCGACGCTGCAACCGGCAAGGACCTCTACAACTCCGGCACCATGACCACAACCTTCTCCAATGCCGGCCTGGCCGTCGCCAACCGCCGCATTTACTTCTCCACCAACGACAACTTTGTCTACAGCCTCGGCTTCCTCGCCGAACAGCCCCAACTCACAGGAAAATAACCATGAGACTCACTAAATCTATCCTCATTGCAGCCGTCGCCTGTGGCAGCGCTTTTTCCCAAGCCACGCCCGCCGGAAGTGACTGGCTCATGGACGGTGCCGACGTCTTCCGTACCGCCTGGCAGAAGAACGAGACCATTCTCAATCCCCAGAACGTGAAGAACATGCAGATCCTCTGGAAACTGCAGCTCGACAACGTTCCCCAGCAGATGCACTCGCTCTTCCCCCCGATGATCCTCAACAACGTCCGCACCTCATCGGGCAACAAGCAGATCGCCATCGTCCAGGGCATTTCCGACAACCTCTACGCGATTGACGCCGTCGAAGGCAAGATCCTCTGGAAGAAGCATTGGGACTACCCCACACCCTCCAATGTTCGGCTCAATAACGATGACCCCCTCTGCCCCGAAGGTGCGCTCGCCGCCCCCATCATCGGCCCGGTCGGTCCCGATGGTCGCCGCCCTCTTTGGGCGCTCGCCGGTGACGGTCGCCTCCACAAACTGAACCCCGCCGATGGCGAAGAACTCGCCCAGCCCGTTCAGTTCATCGGAGCCAACGCCAAGGCCTACGCTCTCAACATCTTTGACAACGTGCTCTTCACCACCACCGCCCAAGGCTGCCACGGCAACCCCAACAAAATGTGGGCCCTGAAGCTGGACGACCCCACCCACACCGTCATGTCCGCCACCCCGAAATCCGGCGGCCTCTGGGGTCGTTCCGGCGCCGCCATCGACTCCAACGGCGTCGCCTGGGCCCCCACCGGTGATGGTCGCTACGAGAAGGAAACTGAAACCTACGGCAATGGCCTCATCGGTGCCAAGGTCGTCGGCAACGAACTCAAGATCGTTGATTACTTCATCCCCTCCAACTGGAGCTGGCTACAAAAACGCGACCTCGATTTCCAAGTCACGCCCGCCATCTTCAAATACAAGGGCCGCGAACTCATGGTCACCGCCTCCAAGGAATGCCGCGTCTATCTGATGGACGTGAAAAACGCCGGCGGCGACGACCACCAGACGCCTCTCGACCGCACCCCCCTCATCTGCAACGAAGAAGTGAACTTCGCCGCTGCCGGTATCTGGGGCTCCATGGCCACCTGGGAAGACGCTCAGGGTACCCGCTGGGTTCTGACCCCCTTCTGGGGACCGTCCCACCCGAAGTTCAAGGTGCCCGTCTCCAACGGCCCCGTCACCAAGGGAGGCATCGCAGCCTTCAAGGTGGAAGAGAAGAACGGCAAGCTCCAGCTCACCCCAGCCTGGCTGTCCCGCGACATGGATCAGGCCGAGCCACCCGTCATCGCCAACGGAGTCGTCTTCGCCATAGCCTCCGGTGAAAATACCTTCCAGGCCTACCCCGACTTAGGGCTCCGCGATTCCAGCAAGATGCGGATCGCCGCCTCCACCCACGCCACCTTCTACGCCCTCGACGGCCAGACCGGCAAGGAACTCTACTCCAGCGGAAACCAGGTCAAAAGCTGGGTCCACTTCGGAGAACTAGCCGTAGCCAACGGCAGGGTCTACATGGGTACCTACGACAGCATCCTCTACTGCTTCGGCCTCCCCGGCACGAAGTAGCCCCGACTGCACCACAAACTAAAAGCCTTCCCGGCGATAAACCGGGAAGGCTTTTTTGTCGCACGTAAAGGCTTATCATGGGCGCATGACCGTAACATCAGTGTTCGACCTGAGTCCTGCTGAGAAGATTCAACTCGTCGAGGACCTCTGGGACGACATCATGGCCCATCCCGAAGACATCCCGGTTCACGATTGGCAGATAAAGGAACTTGAAAGGCGTGAAGCGAATCTGAAGTCGCACCCTATGCCCACTCTTTCGTGGGACGAAGTAAAGCGCCGTGTTCGTGCGCACTATGCTGCCTGAAGTAGACTTCGCTCCGGAAGTCGAACTGGACATCGCGGAGGCGTATATCTGGTATCCGAGAGCAGGCCGCGGGGAGGAACTGCTGGTTTCAATTGACGCCTGCATAGGCCGGATCCGGCGTTGGCCGCTCATCTGCCAGGCTGTTTCCAACGGTTATCGGCGCGCGCAGTAATTCGCAAGTTTCCTTATGCCCTGTTTTACAAGCCGACCGCTGACCTCGTCACGGTTCGAGCGTTTTTTCATACGTCCCGCGATCCCGAGACATGGCGTAAGCGTCTGATGTAGAATCCGCTCTGGCCCCGGTCACGTCTTGTAGAAATAAACTCGCCGCTGATTCCGCAACACTTAGGCCCAGTTCTGGCTGCCGACGAAAGCCTTCCTGCCGGATCTCCAGGCCACACTTCGACTGGAGATAACAAAATCCGCCGTACAAAACAAAAAGGGGAAGTAGCCCGAAAGCCACCTCCCCTCTCAATTACCAAACTGAAGAAGTTCTAAGCTTTCTTCGCGATAACTTCCAGTGCTTTCTTCAGGATCATGTCCTCAGAGGGACCTTTCGTCGGCACATCCGGAATCCCGTCGTCATCAGAATCACCCGCATTCTGGTCCTGTTCCACGACCATATTTTCCGGTGTCACGCCGTTGTCCTGAATCGACTTGCCTTCCGGCGTGTAGTACTTCGCCACCGACAGGATGATCGCGCTGCCGTCTTCCATCGTAATGGGGCGGCGCACCGAAGCGTTTCCGTAAGTGTGTTCGCCAACCAGAGCCGCACGCTTGTTCCCCTGTAGCGCAGCAGCAGCCACTTCAGCGGCCGCCGCAGTGCCGCGGTTCGTCATTATGACCAGCGGAAGTTTGCTGATCACCTTTTTCTCGTCGCCCAAATAGATCTTCTTCGGATACTTCTGGCCTTCCGCGTAGGTCAATGTGCCCGTACCCTGGAAAAGCCCGGCCAGTTCAGCGCCGTCTTCCGGGTCACCCGTCGCACAGAAACGCAGGTCCAGCAGTAGCTTTTTCGCACCCTGCTTTTCCAGCGCCGCAACCGCCGTCGCCACTTCCTTCACCTTGCCATTGGTCAGCACAGAAACCTTGATGTAGCCGACACCCTCGGGCATCAGCTTTGACTCCACCGCAGGGTACGTCAGCACCGCACGTGTCATCGTCAGCTTCTGCGGCTCCGGCTTCCGACGCAGCACCGTCAGATCAATCGTCGAATTCGGTTCGCCCTTCAGCAGCAACGAAGCAAACGCGAGAGGCATATCGCGGGTGCCGACACCCTTGATCGTCTCAATGAAATCGCCGGTCGTCAGCGCAGCTTTGTCCGCCGGCGACCCCGGAACTACCGAAACCACCGTGATGTACCCGAACTTCTTGGCCAGTACCAGCCCCAGTTCGCCCTTGTAAGTGTCGTAGTTCTTGACGTATTCCTTGAACTGCGTGGCGTTCAGGAAGCTGGCATAAGGATCGAGCGCTTCCAGCATCCCGTTCACCGCGCCCAGCGACACACCATTCATGTCGGGTTCGGCAACGTATTCGCTCTTGATCCTCGAGAGCACTTCGGAGTAGACCGCAATATGCGGGTAAACTCCATTCCGCCCGGTGTTGGTATCGGCCGCCACACTCTGCGAAACAACCGCGCCGAGGAGGAGAAATGCAACCAGTCCGGTGGAAGACAGAACGACGAGAAATTTGGCGCGGCTGTTCATATATTGTTATGACGCGGAAGACCCCTGTTTGGTGCACAATTCCGCTGCCTCCATTATATGCCGTATGTAACACTCATGTTTCAGGCACTTTATTCATGATCGGCACCACCATCTCCCATTACGAAGTTCTCGAGAAGCTCGGGGAAGGCGGAATGGGTGCAGTTTATAAGGCTCGCGACACTCAACTGGGTCGCCACGTCGCCATAAAAGTCCTCATCACTTCGTCCGCAGAATCGGCGGATATGCGCGCCAGGTTCCTACAGGAGGCCCGCGCGGCCTCTTCCCTCAACCACCCCAATATCATCACGATCCACGACATCGTGACCGCCGCTCATGGAGGAGGTGCCGGCGATTCCATCGTCATGGAACTCGTTCGGGGCCAGACCGTGGGCGCCATGATCGCCGCCGGCAAGATCCCTGTCGTGGATACCATCAAGCTCGGCATGCAAATGGCCGACGCGCTCTCCGCCGCTCACAACATCGGCATCGTCCACCGCGACCTGAAGCCCGCCAACGTCATGGTCACGCCCGAAGGCCTCGCCAAGGTTCTCGATTTCGGCCTCGCCAAGCTCTCCGGTGAAGAAAGCGGGGGCGCCCTCGATTTCGACGGTGACGACGATGTTACCCGCTCCGTCCACCTCGCCACCGGTCCCAAAACCGCCGAAGGTGCCATCATCGGCACCGTCGCCTACATGTCGCCGGAACAGGCGCAGGGTCGCCGGATCGATCCCCGGTCCGATATCTTCTCCTTCGGCTCCGTGCTTCATGAAATGCTCACCGGAGCCCGTGCCTTCCACGGGAAATCCGGGCTCGAAACGCTGGCAGCCGTCCTCCGCGACGCCCCGAAATCTCTCGTGGAAGCCGGTGTAGATTCGCCCTCCGAACTGCAGGACGTCCTCTCCCGCTGCATGAAAAAGGACCCCGACCAGCGCTACCAGGCCATGTCCGACGTGAAGGCCGCGCTCGAAGAGATCTACTTCGCCACCCGGTCCGGGGTTATGTCTCTCGCCTCCGGCGTCTGGTCCCGGTCAGCCCCGGTGAAGCAGGCCCCTTCCATCGCCGTGCTGCCGTTCGTCAACATGAGCTCGGACAAGGAAAATGAGTACTTCAGTGACGGCCTGGCCGAAGAAATCATCAACGCTCTGACGCATGTCCCGAACCTGCGCGTCACCGCCCGAACCTCAGCGTTCGTCTTTCGCGGAGCCCAACAGGACGTTCGCAAGATCGGCGAAACGCTCAACGTCGCCAACGTCCTCGAAGGCAGTGTCCGCAAATCCGGCAATCGGGTCCGCATCAGCGTTCAGCTCATCAGCATTGCCGATGGCAGTAATCTCTGGTCCGAGCGTTTCGACCGCGAAATGACGGATGTCTTCGAGATTCAGGACGAGATTTCCGCCTCCATCGTCGGCCACCTGAAGACCCGCCTGACCAACGAGACCAGCCAGCCCACAGCCCCTGCCTCCACCGTGATGGTGATCCGCCGCTTCACCGAAAACGTGGAAGCCTACGATCTTTACCTGCGCGGTCGCTATGAACTCTACAAAATGACTCGCGAAGGCCTCGACGCCTCGAAGCAGTTATTCGAAGAAGCCATTCGCCTCGATCCTTCCTATGCCCTCGCCCACGACGGGCTGGCATCTGCCTGGTTTTCGGAGGGCTTCCTCGGTTTCGCCCCGCCCCGCGAAGTGATGCCGAAAGCCAAAGCCGCTGTCCGGAAGGCTCTGGATCTGGACGACACCGTCGCCGAAGCCCATGCGACTTTGGGTGCGATTCTGGCCCTCTACGACTGGGATTGGGAAGGTGCTGAACGCGAACTGGTCCGCTCCATCGACCTCAACGGCGCGTCGCCCGTTGCCCGCGACATGTACTCTTTCTTCTTCCTGCGGCCCACCGGGCGTCTGGACGAAGCCATCACGCAGGTGCAGAACGCGCTCTCGCTCGACCCGCTCTCCATCCTGTTCCGCGTCCACCTCGGCTTCCTGCACTACCTGCAGCGTAATTTTGACCTCTCCATCGCCCAGTTCGGCAAGGTGCTGGATATGAACCCGCAATACTACCTCGCGCACGCTATGATGGGCCAGGTTTACACGCAATCCGGCCATTTTGCGGAGGCTGCGGGCTGCTACGCCCGGGCTCGCGAGGCCGATGCCGACAGCAAATTCGTGGCCTCTCTGGAAGCGATGACGCTGGCTGCCTCCGGGGATCTGGCGGCCGCACGGCCCTTGTTGCAGTCGATTGAACGACAGGCTTCGGGCGACTACATCTCCCCGGTCAGTATCGCCTACGTGTACACCGCCTTCGGAGACACGGAAAGCGCCTTCGAACTTCTGGATCAGGCGATTACCGATCGCGACCCCAACATCCTGGGCCTGAAGTCGAACCCGATTTTCGATAGTCTGCGCGAAGATCCCCGCTACCCGGCCCTGCTGGCCAAGATGCAGCTCTAAGGTTTCTGCCCGTAGTCGATGATGCTGGCTCCCGGTTCGTCCGGCTCGAAGTACCAGAAGCTGCGGTTCGGGTCGCAGGCAAGCAGTTCCCGGTTTTTCGCGGGCCCCATATCCTGCGCCCAGATCACCTTCTGCTTGTCTATTTCCGCAGTGTTGAAGATCCACTCGGCATGAGGGACCTTCGCCACCGTGTAGTGTACAAAAACCACGTGTCCACCGGGGTTGTCCGGTAGTCCGGCTTCCCTCTGTGCGCGATGAGCGTTGGCACTCCGAAAGCGGTCCGGAGTCCTGCCCTGAGCCACCCGCGGAGCAAAACCAAGCCAGACATAACCTGTCAGGAGAACGAAACAAACGATGCCAATAACTTTCAGTTGCCGAATTCCAAATACAAGCAGGATGCCGAAAACGGGAGTAAACGGAGCCATGTAGTGAGCAAACAGGCCAGGTTCTGCCAGCGTCGCCACCACCACCAAAGACAGTAGCGCCCCGAGGAACCGAGTCTCCTTCCCGCGCAGGAACAAGGGCAACATGCCGGCCAGGAGGATGGTCCACAGGGGACTACCCGTGAACGTGGCGATGCACGCCATCCACTCCCGTGCCCTTCTGAGCAGAAACCCCGGCTGGTGAGCGGAATCCCCTCGGGCCCGCATCCGGGTGTTGTCCATCATTTCAAAATTGAAGTGCCCATAATTTCTGCTCCCCGGCTCGACGGTGGGGAGAAAGAGCAGCGGAGGGATCGTTTCATACCGGTCAAAGTAGGCCTGGTAGGGCATTTTGAGCGCGGACCCGGTAACCCGGTACTTGTAGTCTCCGAGCCAGCCTGCACCGGCCAAAACCACCAGAGCCGGAATGAGCCAGCTCTTCGGGGTCCGGACAGTGCGAAAGGTCACGAAGGCAATGGGCAGCGCCAGCAAAGCGCCTTCGAAGGGCCGACTCCAAGCCAGGATCACGGCGCCGAGTGCCATCAGGACCAACTGCATCTGTGGCCGGGCCGGACTCCGGCGCAGCCAGCCGAGAGCCCCCAGCATCAAAGTGCCCCCGGTCGCCGCAACAGCGCCGCCCCAATAGCTGTTCATCCAGTAACCGGACAGGCAAATGGGGAGAATCAGAAGCGGTCCAGCCAGGGCCCATTTCCGGGGCAGCCAGGCGCAGCCGGCCCAGAGCAGGGCACTCAGCAGGATGCGGCAACTCATCCAGACCCCGAACCACGGATGGCCGAACAACACCTGCCCGGCAGCCAGCATCAGGCCCTGGCCGGGCGGGTAGCGTGAGGCATAGGTTGGCTGCTGGAGGACCTCCAGGGTCTCGAAGAATTCGGGCAGCGCGTGCGACGGGTTCGCGAGGCGGCCATGCGCGAAGGTGTCCCCGGCCAGAAGATAGCTGAACCCGTCATAGATGGACGGCAAGGCGATCGGCCAGATGGGAAGCAGGGCAACTCGCAGAACTACCATCAGGGCGAGCGCGCCAATGAGAGTGTACTTTTTTGCCGTCGAACCTCAATAATAGTAAGGAGCAAACATGCGGCGTGTCTCGGGGATAGTTGTCACTTCAGTTTTGTTTTGCCTCGCGGTCGCGGGACAGGGTCGGCGCACCACGCTGCGTGGGCACGTCCAGCCTGCACTGCGAAGTGCTCCGGACCTCGGGCGGGCTCCGGATAGCACCATGCGAGGCCTCCAGCTTGTCTTTGCCATTCCCCCGGAACGTCAGGCTGCCCTGGATCAGTTACTGGTAAGGCAGCAGGATCCGGCATCTCCGGAGTATCACAGCTGGCTGAGTCCGGAGGCTTACGCGCAGAGATTTGGTGCTTCGGATACCGAGATCACCTCAGCTGTCACCTGGCTGGAGAGCCAGGACCTGCAGGTGACTTCCATCGCGCGCGGCAGAACTGCGGTTGGCTTCGAGGGCTCGCTCCGCAAAGTGGAGGCTGCCTTCGGAACTCAAATTCACCGCTACTCGGTCGCCGGAGAGACCCACTTCGCCAATGTCGCGGAACCCTCCGTGGGCGCTGCCCTGCAAGGCAGGATTGCAGCTGTTCGCGGTCTCCATGATTTCCGATTGCGTCATCCCCGATACACTGCGCCCCGATACACCTCACCAGGCTCAGGCACCCACTATCTGGCCCCCGATGACTACGCGATCCTCTACAACCTGAAGCCCCTCTATGCACAGAACATCACGGGTGTCGGGCAGAAGATCGTGGTGGTCGGACAAAGCCAGGTCCCCCTCACGGATTTGCAGCTGTTTCGCTCCAGCTTCAATCTTCCGGCCAATGACCCCCAAATTGTCCTGGTTCCGGGGACGGTCGATCCGGGGATCAGCGCCGGTGACGTGGGAGAGGCGATTCTGGACATTGACTGGACCGGTGCCGTGGCCAGGAACGCGACCATCATCTACGTCTACTCGGACGACGTGACCGACGCCCTTTACTACGCCATCGACCAGAATCTGGCCCCTGTCATTAGCATGAGTTACGGTCTCTGCGAAGCCGAACTGGGGGCCGTGGATCTTGGCCTGCTGCATACCTACGCTAAACGCGCGGCCTCACAAGGGATTACCTGGGTTGCGGCATCAGGGGACAGCGGGGCTGCCGACTGTTTCACCAGCACTTCCCGAACCGTGGCGGAACTGGCAGTGGACGCTCCGGCGAGTATTCCTGAAGTCACCGGAATCGGCGGCACCACCTTCACCGAAGGGACCGGCACTTACTGGAATGCCATAAACGACGTGAACAAGGCCTCTGTCCTTTCGTACATTCCAGAGACTGCCTGGAATGACTCGACAACCGGAAATCTCGCCTCCTCGGGAGGCGGTGTCAGCTCCTTCTTTGCGAAGCCCGCCTGGCAGACAGGCCCCGGCGTTCCCAATGACAACTTCCGGGATGTGCCCGATATCGCGCTCTCGGCTTCGGCGCAGAAGAACGGTTACCTGATCTATCGCAATGGAATTCTGCAGGTGGTGGGCGGAACCTCCGCCGGGGCCCCTGCTTTCTCCGGGATGCTGGCCTTGCTCAATCAGTACCAGGTGGTGAATGGCCTGCAGGCGACGGCGGGCATGGGCAACGTGAATCCCCGCCTCTATGCGATGGCGGTGAGCACGCCGGGTGCCTTTCACGACGTCAGGACAGGTACCAACATGGTCAATCCCTGTTCGAGTCGGGTAGCTGTCTGCACAGCCAACCTCATTGGCTACTCGGCAGCGGGCGGCTATGATCTGGTGACCGGCCTGGGCTCCGTAGATGCCTTCAACCTGATCACCAACTGGGGACGCTCCGGTACGGTGAAAGCGAATGTGACGGTTTCTCTGACGTCGAATTTGACCAGTATTCCGCTGAGCGGGAGCGTCGTCCTGACCGCCATCGTAACCAGCACTGGCAGCACGCTGCCAACGGGCTCCGTGTCGTTCTTTCACGGCACCACGCAACTTGGGGCCGGCAGTCTTTCGGTATCGTCCGGCAGGGCGACGGCAACCCTCTCGCTGCAGGCTGCCCAGTTGAACTCCGGCTCGAACCAGCTCACTGCAAAGTACAACGGTGATTCCAGCTTCAATACGGCTAACAGTCCACCTTCCTCCATTTCCGTGGGAGCTGCTACCGGGATTGTAATTACCGGAGCGGTAAACGCCGCTTCATTCAAGCCGGTGGTGGCCCCGGGCATGATTCTGGCCGTCTTCGGCAAGTTTCTGGCCGGAGCAGCCCAGAGCGCCGATGTGGTGCCGTTACCCACCAGTCTGGGCGGCGTTACGGCGACCATCGGCGGGGCGGCAACACCGCTTTACTACGTTTCGCCGGACCAGATCAATCTGCAGGTGCCGTATGGCTCGTCACCCGGCGGCGCTACCCTCCGGGTGACCCATAACGGACAAACGGCTACCAGTGCCCTGACCATTGCTGCCAGTGCGCCAGGCATCTTCATGTTCGGCGGGGCACCGGTGCCCGACCAGGCGGCAAAGCGAGGCCAGACGGTTACGCTTTACACGACAGGGGAAGGCGCGGCAACACCCGCGCTGGTTTCAGGGGCCTTGCCGAACAGCATCACAACCCCGAGGCCTTCGGGGGATGTCACTGTCAGGGTAGGTGGAGTGCTTGCTACTATCGCCTACCTCGGGGTTCCCCCCTGGGCGATCGGCGTGACGCAGATCAACTATACGATTCCCGCCAATGCCCCGATCGGCGTTGCGTCGGTAGTGGTGACGGTCGGTGGCGTGGCCAGCGCTCCTGTACTCCTGGCGATCAACCCTTAGCGCGACTGCGCGGCTGGGTGCGGCATCCGTTGTGGTAACGTCGCAGCCGACGGTCAATCCTTGCCCGAACCCTGCTCCGCGTGCCAAGGTGACAAGGCCCCGGTGATCGGCGATTGCGTGCGGGTGGGTCTGCTGGTGATCGAGTGCCCCCGACGGTCAATCCTTGCCCGAACCCTGCTCCCCGTGCCAAGGTGACAAAGCTCGGGCGAGTTTACTGGTGCTTGGGTGCCGCCGACGGTCAGTTCCTGGTCCGAACTCTGGTCCCGACGGGTGCCCGGTGGTCGGGTCCATGCCCTGGGTGGGTTCGGGGGCCGTTGTGGTGACCTGGCCGCCGACGGTTAATCACTGGCCCGCACTCTGGTCCGGACCGATGCCAAGGTGCAAAGCCTCGGCGACGAGGCACCGCAGTCGCATGCATCAGTCGAAATAGCGGCAGAGTAGCCGGTACGAGCCAGTATGATCGGTCTCTCGATCTGGTTCAGGTGGGTGAGCAGGAGTTCCTCGTCACGGACCGTGGCGATCACCGTGTCATCGTCCAGGTGAAGGCCGCAATGGAGTTCACATTCGCGGGCGATGACAGAGCCTTCCCAGCTCAATAGCTGCTCGAAAACGGGGACCTGGAACGCGCGCCACAGCAGATCCCGGTGGTGCGGCGCGAGCGGCGAGTCGTCGAGCCTGGTGACTACGGTGAGGGCTATTTCCAGCGAGGGAAGTTCGAATCTTCCGCGGAGTCGCTGGTCTGCCAATAGGAGGGCCGTATTCAGGGGTGCGACGAGAGCGTCGGGCGCCCAGGCATGGATACCTGAAGAGTCCGACGCGGCGAACTCGCGGGAGTTCGGGGGGATCGCAAAACCAGGTTTCAGCACCGCGATGCGCCTGGGAGATTTCAGGGGAAAGTGCAGAGGTTGCAGGCTGGTGGCCTGACGCCGCTCGGGAGGCGCTGAGGGCTCGAGGCCGTCCAGCCCATCGGAGATGCTGCCGGGTTCCGGCTGATTGAGTACCCGGCCGAGGCGCGCCAGAGTGGAGTCGGAGGAAGAGCCCGCACGGCGCTTCTTCCGCAGGAACGAAAAGGAAAACACGAAGTCTTAAAGATTAAAGTGGCTCCGGGCAGGAAAACTTCTCTACTTTTTTTCAGCAGGTCGATTTTCAATCAGCCGACGGAGGTTACCACCAAAAATCGCCGCTGCATCTTCCGAAGAGATGCCGATGCGGGAGAGAACTTCCACCTGCGTGTCGTAGACCCCTTTTACCCAGCCACGGGGGAAGAATGAGGAGTCGGAGCCGAAGAGGAGTCGCTTCGGGCCCAGAACATTCAGGACGTTCCGGAAAACCCCTTCGAGGCTGGTTTGCATGGTGAGGTATTTGGTCCAGCCGTTCGAACTGGAGGTGTCGAGGTAGACGTTGGGGCACAAGTCGGCCACCATGAGGGCTTCGCGAAGGTACCCGGCACCGAAATGGGGGATGACGAAGTTCACCCGGGGAAAGCTGGAAGCGAGTTCATGAAGGTCCATCGGATTCGAGTACCGCATGTCGAAGGACGAGGGCAGGCCGAGTTTCTTGCGGAAGCCAAGGCTGAGAACACCGCAATGGACGTAAACGAGGGAGTGGGGGTGGCCGGCCAGTACCTGAATCAGCGCGCGCACCTTCGGGTCGTGCATCGAGTAGTGGTGCATGGCCGGGAAAAGAAAAATCCCGTTGACGCGGTCTTCCCGGATTGCCGTTTCGAGGCGCATGTCGGGGCTGGGCAGGAGGGGGTTCGCCATGTAGACTGCGGAAAAGCGGCTGGGGTATTTCTCGATGGCTGCTCCGACAGAATGGGTGTCGTTCGGAATGCTGGCGATCAGCATGGCGCGTTGAACGTTGTGACGATCAAGTTCGCCCGCCCAGCGGTAAGCGAGGGCTTCGGGGGAGGTTGGATTATCCCAGCCAAGGAGTTTCGTGACACCCTCGGCATCATGCGCGTCCGGCTTTTGGGTCGCCAGCGCCTTAAAGAAGGCGGGTGAAAAGAAATGGACGTGGGCGTCGGCAATTTCGAGTGCCCCCCATGGGGTTTCGGCGTTCAGTACTGACATTAAAGACCTCCGAGCAGCTTCGCTGCCTGTTCCAACTGGCCGCTCAGAGTCGCCAGAACCTGCACGACCTGCTTCGACTGTTCAATCGCTTCCTGCGGTTTGTTGAGCTCAACGGCTTCCCGGATGCCAGGCAGGGTCTTGACCGCGTAGCCGGTATATTTGCCGGGGGCATAGATGCGGTGCCGGAACCAGGGGCGACCTGGCAGGCCCGGATCCAGAGTCAGGTTGCGCTCGCTCCGGAAGAGGATCTGGTTGATGGCAGCCAGTTTCTGCGGGGCTGCGGTAGAAAGTTTGGCATTCGCGGCTGACCAGGCTTTTTCCAGGTCGGCCGAGCTTTTCTGGAGCTTTTTCAGTTCGGCCCGGACGGCGATCAGATCGACCTTCGTCTTCTGATTTGGCAGCTTTTCGATTTCATCGAGATAGGTGGTGATGGAGGCTGTGAGCCGCCCGAATTCGAAGGGCAGAAGGGGGGCGTTGGCGAGGCGCATTACAGCAGTTGCGGTGACCCGGGCGAGCGCCGGACCGTGGGTGAAGTTTTTGTCGGAGAAATGACTGTACCAGTAGAAATCGTCGTAGTTCGAGTGGTAGATTCCGTTTCCGCCTTCACCCTGGAAACCCATGTTGAGGGACGCGATACCGAGATGCTGGAGGAAAGGCGTGTAGTCGGACCCGGAACCGAGGGGGCTGAGGTGAAATTCGCCATCGGTTGCGGCAGCCCCGTTGCGACGGGGTGTCGCACGGGGTGCGGTGGCGGCGTCGAGGAGGCTCTTGTCGCTGTCGACATCCTTCACGTCGCGGAGGACTTCGCGGACGAAGGTTTCCAGGGTATGCGAGCCGCCGGCGCCGATGCGGCCATCGCCGGTTGAATCGGAGTTGATGTAGGTAATCAGCTTCTGGTTGAGCTCTTCCGCATGCTTCTCCATGTATTCCGTGGAGCCGATGAGACCGTACTCTTCGCCGTCCCAAAAGGCGAGCATGATGGTCCGTTTTGGTTTCCAGCCCTGGCGGGTGAGTTGCGCCAGCGAACGGGCGGTTTCGAGCTGGGCAGACACGCCGGAGAGAGGGTCATCGGCACCATGAACCCAGGCGTCGTGGTGGTTGCCAAACAGAATCCACTGGTCGGGGAATTCGGAGCCTTTGATGGTGGCGATGACGTCGTAAAGGGGGCGGGTTGAATTGTCCATCTCAAGTTTCAGATGGACGGTGCCGGTCCCGGGGCCCATGTGATAGGTGAAGGGCAGGGCACCACGCCAGGCTTCCGGAACGACGGGGCCTTCCAGGTTTTCGAGGAGAGGCTGCGCATCTGCGTAGGATATGGGCATCACCGGGATCTTCATGAGGGTGGAGGCTTCCGGGATGGTGAGGCGCTTCGAACCAGCTTCGGAGGCCCAACCCGGGGAAAGAGGATCGCCGGGGTAGAGAACCATGTCCATCACGCTGCCGCGCTGGACGCCATCTGGCGGGCGATAGGCACCTTTGGGGAAGACATCACCCTGGAAATAGCCGTCGTCACGGGGATCGGAATAGATGAGGCAGCCAATGGCTCCGTGTTCGGCAGCGACCTTGGGTTTGATGCCGCGCCAACTGCCGCCGTAGCGGGCGATGACGATTTTGCCTTTCACGCCGATACCTTTGGCTGCGAGGGTTTCGTAGTCAGCCGGGACACCGTAGTTGACGTAGACGAGGGGAGCGCTGACGTCGCCGTCGCCGGAATAGGCGTTGAAGCTGGGGACCATGCCGGGGTCGGAGGAGTTCTTGTCGGCTGCAATAGCCGGTTCGGCGAGTTTGGCGGTAAAACGTTTGGTGACGCTGCCGTTGGCCGTGATGGTCATTTCCAGCAGCCGTGATTTGGGTTGGGGCAGCATCGCTTCGTACTGCTCGATGTGGGCTTCGAGACCAAATTCCCGGAGTTGGGCGAGAAGATACTCAGCTGTCTCTTTGGATTGCGGGGTGCCGGCGAGATGGGCCTGGTTTGAGAGGCGCTCCATGACGCGCCGAACACGGGCAGATTCGGGGACTGCTCGAGCGGCTTCTTCCCACTTGATTTCAGCGGCTGCGGAGGCTGCGTCAAAACCGCGGATCGGAATATTGGTGGCCGAGTAGAGGGCAGCGGTGGCCGCGAGGGCGGCAAAGACCGCGAAATGTCGTCTCTTACGCATTTCGCTTCAGTTTAGCTGGAGGCAGCGTACAGCCCCACGTGCCGGAGCGTCCTTCTCATGGTTCGCCGGTGGGAACGTGCGGATCGCCTGGGCGATTCGTGTAGTGGAGGGCTGGTGCGGGGAGGTTCTTCGTCCTGCCCGCGCCTGGCGGTTCAGCTTGCGGGATTGCGGGCCTGGCTGCGGGCCGGGTCAGCGGTGGTGTCGGCGGAGCGTGTAAGCTTCAGGACGGCCATTTTCGTTCTCGAGCCGTTTCCAGTCGTCCTGAACCTGGATGAGCTTGCCTGTGACGTGGTTGGAGCGTTCCGAAGTCAGGAACAAGGCCAGCTGGATTTGTTTTTCCGCAGGCACGCCACCGGTAAGGCGAACCTGACCTGCCGACTCGATTTCGGCTTCATCGATATCGTTTCCGGCGCGCAGGACCTCGTCGGTCATGCTGGTGTACGCTCCGCCTGGAAGCATGGAATTGACCTGCACGTTGTTGTCCCGAACTTCCTCGGCAAGGCTTTCCACAAATCTGGCGACCGCGGCCTTACTGGCTGAATAAACGGCAAAGCCGGGCCGGGGTGACGCAACCCCGACGCAGGAGATGGCGAGAATCTTGCCGCTGCGACGTTTGACCATTTGCGGCAGGACCGCATGGCAGCAGTTGATGACGCCGTAGACATTTACGTCGAAGACTTCACGCCAGGCCTCGGGACGGTTCGCGGAAAAGGGCCCGATCGGCCCCAGGACCCCTGCACAGGCGATGAGCGCATCGATCCCGCCCCATAGACTGGTCATTTCGCCAACTACATCCCGGATCTGGTCGGCGTTGCAGACATCGGCCTGCAGACTGAGCGCGGCCCCCCCGGCATATTCGATTTCGAGCCGGGTGGAATCGAGTTCGGCCTGATTGCGCCCCAACAGGCCCACTCGGGCACCTGCTTTGGCAAAACCGAGGGCGAGGCGTTTACCAATTCCCCGACCGGCACCCGTGATGAGAACCCCGGACTTCTTTCCTGACTTCAACTGTGTGGAAGACAAACGGGTATTCTACACCGCCTGGAACTCAGAGAAAGCCACGGCCTGCCCCAGACGCAATAAGTCGTCCGAGGCGGACGGGGGACGTAATGGGTCTGTCGTCTCCGTCAACAATCCCGACTGGGGCTCAGGGGCGGGGAGGGCAAAGAAGTACCCCTGCATGACGGGGTAACCTGCCGTGATGAGGGCAAGGCGTTGGCCTTCGGTTTCGACGCCTTGCGCAATGACATCAAGGCCCAGATCCTGGGCCACGCCAATCATGGCCTGGACGAGGCGACGGGCGGCCTCATCGGTGCTGATGGCCTGCACGAACGAGCGATCCAGCTTGATAGCATCCACGGGAAGACGATACAGCACGGGAAGACGATACAGCACGGGAAGACGATACAGATAACTGAGAGAGGAATAGCCGGTCCCAAAAGCATCAATAGAGAAACGAATCCCACAGCTACGGAGGTCCCGCATTTGGGCCTCGCGCTCCGCCCCTCCGCCCAGCACGATGCTCTCGGTCAATTCCAGTTCAATACTGGTCGGGGGAACGTTGAACTTTTTGAGGCAGTTGCGTACCTCCAGGGCAAAACCGGGACGGGCGCTTTGGGCGGGTGACACATTTACGGCTACCGCGACCCAGCCGAGACCCCGACTGTGCCAATCCACCATCTGGGCGCAAACCTCGGCCAAAACCCAGACCCCGAGTTGGTGTATGAGCCCGGATTCCTCGGCGACCGGAATGAAACTGGCCGGAGACAGGGCTTCGAGGCCGCAAAAACACCCGGCGGCACCGATCTTTGGCTGGTAGTGGACAGTGAGCCGCTGGAACTCCAGAGCTTCCCGAACCTCTTCCTCCAGCCTGTCGCGATCCAGGAGATCCAGGCGGAGGCCGAAGGACTGCATGCAGTTTCGTCCGAGGCTCTTGGCGCATCGCATGGCCCCGTCGGCCTTACGGCGGAGACTGTCGGATTCCGCCGCATCTGCCGGGAAGAGTGCGCTGTCGAGGCTGACTGTCGGGGAGATCGCCTTTCCTTCGACCAACATGGGCCGGCGGATTGCTTCCAGAATTCGGGACGAAACCTCGTCCACCTCCGAGGTCTTCAGGAGATTGCCGATGATGACCATGAATTCATCGCCGCTCATGCGGGCAACCAGATCGCCCGCACGAAGCGTCTTCCAGATCCGGGATGCGATTTCCGTGAGTACTATGTCTGCGGAGCGATGTCCCAGGGTGTCATTCAGGCGCTTGAAGCGGTCCACGTCGATGGACAAGACAGCCAGCATTTGGCGAGCGGCAGCAGCTTCCTGGATGGAGAGTGCGAGGCATTCCGCCAGGAGGCTCCGATTGGGCAGACCCGTTAAGGAATCGTGATGCGCCTGGTGTCGCAGGTCCTCGCAGAATCGCCAGTGTTCAATCGCGATGCAGGCGAGCTGTGCAGCGGCCTGCAAAGAGGCTTCGGGCGAGGGGAGTTGGTCTGCATCAGACGGGCTGGCGGGGGGCTTCAACTCAAACGTCAGCAGCATACCCACCTGGGCATCGCTGTTACCAATGGTGCGGGTATGAATCGCCAATGGGGGAGTGCCGGAGAGCGTCGCGCGAAAGCTATTCCAGTCCACACGGGACTTGCCGGCATCCAAAAGGCCTTCGTCTTTGCGCGAGAACGCGATGCGGAGAGCGGCAGCCCAATCCGTGGGTACGCCGGGAGCAGCCACCAGTCGCCATGTGTCATGGAGGCGAAGCAAAACACAACAGAGGCTGCCAGGTACTTCCCGGCAGAAATCCGCTGCGATGCTGTCGAGGACCCCTCCAAGAGGCTGGTTTCCAACCAACTGTTCGAGTATGGCGCTGCGGGCCCGCTCGCGGTCGCGCTCCCGATCCAATTCGCTGGTTCTGGCCTGAAAAGCTCCCTCGAGGATTCTCTGGCGCAGGGTGCGCCGTTGTTCTCTGCCAACAAGACCAATGGCGGCCCCTGCGGCGAGGGTTGCCCCGGTCCCGGTCGCAAGGCAAAGCCAGAATGTGAGATCGACGATCATGATCATTTGTATTCGGGCATCCGGCTCGGAATCAGTTCCTGCCATCTATCGGGATGGGCTGCCGAAATCATTAGGGGGCGGCCAAGAAAGGTGATTCCGTTATAAACTGAGTAACCGTAAGGATGAAACTCATGTATTCGCGCAGAGACTTTGGGAAACTTGCTGCGGCCACCCTGCCGCTTTCGACCGCTTTCGGGCCGTCCGCTTTCGGAGCGAAGATCAATTCGAAGATTCACGGAGTGCTTCTTGGCAGCCAGTCGTACAGCTACCGGGATCTGTCTCTGGACGATGCCATTAAAGGGATGATCGACGCTGGTGTGGGTGCCTGCGAACTGTTTTCAGGCCATGTGGAATCACCGGCACTGGGGAAGACTCCGGCGATTCCGGCTCGCGCTCCTGGTGGCGGACGTGGTCGTGGCCCGCAGGACCCTGCAGCGATGGCAGCGGCCCGCGATGCCCAGCAAAAAGCCCGCGAAGCCCTGCGTGAGTGGCGGCTTTCGGTGGATTTATCGCACTTCCGCAACGTAAAAAAACAGTTCGATACGGCGGGGATTCAGCTGGTTGGGTACAACTACAGCTTCAATGCCGCGATGACAGATGCCGAAATTGAGCGTGGTTTTGAGTTCGCGAAGGCGCTGGGGGTGAATGTGATCACCGCGTCGACAACGCTGCCGGTGGCGAAGAAAGTGGTTCCGTTCGCCGAAAAACACAAGATCATGGTGGCGATGCACGGCCATTCGAACCTGAAAGATCCGAACGAATTCGCCACGCCGGAGAGCTTTGCGGCAGCTTTGGCGATGTCAAAGATGTACCGCATCAACCTGGATATCGGCCACTTCACAGCGGCTGGGTTCGATCCGGTTGCGTATCTGGAGCAGCATCATGACAAGATTGTCATCCTGCACATCAAGGACCGGAAGAAGGACCAGGGCGATAACACGATCTGGGGCGAAGGCGACACCAATATTAAGGGCGTGCTGCAGTCGCTGAAGAAGAACAAGTGGCCGATTTCGGCGCTGGCTGAGTACGAGTACCGTGGCGCGGGCACGTCGCCGGAAGAAGTGAAGAAGTGCATGGCGTACGCGAAGAAGGCTTTGGAAGCGTAGCAGCTGATTCGCTGAATAGTCGGGAACCGGGCTCGGGCAGAACTTTGCCTGCGCCCGGTTTTTGCGTTTCGGTAAGAATATGGGAATGGCAGGTGGTACCCTCAGGGCCATTAGAACTGCGGGAGACGCCGGAGGGTATATTGCTGCACCCCGAAGCGTACCGTCCGTCGTTGGTTCGTGAGGGGTGATTTCTGGTCCATACCGGAGAATTGCCACGAGGCTACGACATACTGCAAGCACTGAATGTGGATCGGGGAGACCGGGAACACGAGATTTTCGGTCTCTGCGCTGGTATCTCGACACTTCAGGTCTGGTGGCTGCAGTGGATTGCGAAGCCCTCGCCCACAGGGCCGCACCGAGTTTTCTTGAAGCTCGCACGGCTTGGTCGGGGTCTACCCGGTTGCTGATTCGACTATCGGTGACGCCCCGAAATCTACCCGGGTGAGCAATCCGGATAATCAGAGGATCAGCTCCTGCCATTAGTTGAGCTCATCTACACGTTTAACTTCACTGATTTTCGGGCGTTGGCATCGCCTGAACTGGCGGCCAGAGTGGCTGTTCCGTAGCCAGCGGTTCGGGGTAACTACTGACCGGAAATGTCTTCTAACGACCGGCCCCTCGTCCGGGGGCCAAAGCCTCCGATGGTGATGACCATGATGGTCATGGCGGCTCCGATGAACAGTGCTACGGCAGGCGTGCCGCCCTGTTTCAGGATCCAGCCGATGGCGAGTCCGGCAAAGGCTGCGGAAAGCCGGCTCCAGCCATAGACGAAGCCGACGGCACGACCCCGAATGCGGGTGGGGAACAGTTCGGCCTGGTAGTTGTGGAAGGCGAATGACATCCAGTTGTTGGCAAGAGTGACCACGACTCCGCAGGCGATCAGGATGGCGGGTAGGGTCTGGTGTGCGAACAGGAACATGAAGGTGCCTATGGTGACACCAGCAGCGACGAGTTGCCACTTACGCTCTACCTTGTCGGCTACGAACATGCCGACCAGCGGGCCCAGCGGCGCGGCCAGCGCGATGATGAACGAATACTGCAGGCTGGTGGTGATGCGGATGCCGCGGGCGATGAGGAGCGTCGGAACCCAGCTGGCAAACCCATAGAAACCGATGGTCTGAACCAGATTGAAGATGGACATGACCAGAGTTCGGCTGCGGTAGGTGGGGCGGAAGAGATCGGCCAGACCGGATGCGCCGGAGGTGGCGATCACGGGGCGGGAGACGGGCGCAGGGAGCGGTTGGCCAGTTTCTTTAACAATGGCAGCTTCCAGTTCGGCAGCGCGACTACGGGGACTACGCTGAAGGCGATCAACTGATAGTAAGCAAAAGCCTTGCCCCGATGCGCGGGCGGGACCAGCTCCGGAAGGTAAGTGTCGATGGTGACCTGTTCCAGGCCGACACCAATGCTGGCGATGAAGCGCCAGAAATCGACACCGGCGGCGGTCGACTGGAAAGCCATGACGGCGGTGGCAGCGGAATACCAGAGCAGGGCAGTGACGAAGATTGACCGGCGACCGAAGCGGTCGGCGACGGGGCCGAAGGCCATACAGCCGAGGAACATGCCCATGAAGGAGCAAAAGATGAAGAAGCCCATGCCGCCAATCCCGAACAGGCCGAGAGTGCTGCCCTTGAAGACACCGCCCGCATTGAGGCCGGGGGCGATATAGGCGGCGAGGAAGATGTCATAGAATTCAAAGGCCCCTCCGATGGAGATGAGGGTGACGAGCCGCCAGATGGTGCGGGTGAGGGGGAGCCGGTCGAGGCGGGCGGCGATGGAGGCAGGGGTGTTCATTTGCGGACGTAGATTTCCCATGCAGCGACCCAGTCGTGCGCGATGGCTTGTTGGGCGGTGGGAAGGTCCAGTTTACCGGAACAGACGAGACGGTGCAGGCGGTTTTCCAGCTGGTCTTTTTCTTTGGCACCCCATTGGTTTCTGGCCGGGTCCCCGTTCCAGGGTTGCGGCCAGAGATTCTCCTTAGAGTTCGCGCCGCCAAGCTCCAGGGGGATCAGGTGATCGACTTCGCAGCAGACACCTTTCTGCCGGGCTCTGCCATAGGAGGAGTAAATATGCCGCTTCATCGATTCGGAGACGGAGCGGACTTTGCGAGTGTAGCCGGGTTTGCAAATATCTTCCTGTGTCGCGTTGGTGGTGCGACCCGGGGTCAGGGTTGGGTCGGGGAGGCCTGGATTGGTGACGCCTGGATTGGTGACGCCTGGATCAGGGCGGCCAGTGTTAGCAGGTGGGCGCGAGCACCCGGCCAGCGCGACCAGCAACACCGGCACCAGCCAGCGCATCACTACAGCTTCTGGGCTTTGAAGCCGCCTTTGGAGCGGTCATAGAGCCAGATAGCACCGAAGACGAGGAGCAGAATGGCGGGCAGGACGGCCACGGCCTGGAAAGAGGCCTGGGAGGCCTGGCCGAGGATGGCGTCCAGCTTGTCGCCCGTCAGGGCTTTGAAGGCCTCATCGCTACCGGCGAGCTCGATCTTCTTGTCGTCGAAGATCTTGCCCATCTGCGGGAGAACGAAGTTGATGGAGAGCGTGCCGGCCGTCCCCATCAGGCCCATGAGCAGAGCACCGCCGCGGGGGAAGCGTTCGGAAGCGGTGGCGAGCATGGTGGGCCACATGAAGCAAACACCGCAGCCCCAGAGGGTGGCGGCAAGGATGCCGGTGACGGGCGAGTTCGCCATGCTGAGCGCGATGAGGCCGAGGGCAGCCAGAGCGCAGGAGCACCAGAGGAGGCCGATGGGCGACAGCTTGTGCGAGATGGGGCCTGCGAAGTGGCGGGCGACGAACATGATGCCACTGACGTAGACGAGGAGCAAAATTCCCTGCATGTGGACGGTGCGGGTGAGCGCGAGATCCACCCACTGCCCCGGCGCGAGTTCGGAGGCCGCAGTCAGGAACATGCAGAGGAACAGGACAAGGAACATGGGCTTGAGGAGTTCCTTAAACATGTCGCCCATGCTGATGCCGGAAGCGGCGCGTTCGGTGGGCGGGAATTTCAGACCCATGCAGAGCACGATGA
>RGPS01000094.1 GCA_010084195.1 Terriglobia bacterium | reverse complement strand
CAAGCCATCCTGGCCGCCAGGACCTCCAAAACCGCCGAACCCATCCTGGCCGCCGGGGCCACCGAAGCCCCCCGGCCCCCCGGGACCAAAACCCATCGGCCCGCCCATTCCCATGCCATCGCCGGATTGTGTTTGCACAGCCTGACTCAGACTGCCATTTACCAGCAGAGCCTCGCTCGCGCCAGCGCTCATATCCGCCAGATTGGCGATTGCTGCGGTATTTTCTACGTCAGACGAAAGGGCTTCGCCGTTTTGTACCAGGCTGAGATTCTGGAAGCCGGCACCCTGCGGCGGAGTGCCGGCACCACCCCGTCCGGTTCCGGGGCCACCCCGACCGGGGTCAGCGGGGACTGATCCCGCAACAGTTCCGCCCCGTCCACCAAAACCACCCCGGCCCACGCCGGCTGTGCCACCCTGTGCTGCCCGCGCGCCTCTGCCCGGGCCTGAACCGGGAACTGGCGCAGGCGTGGTCGCGGCGGGGGGGGCTGTCGCACGTGTCGCACTCTTTTCCACTGGCACGCTGGCGCGCGGCTGGAGCTTCAATTCAAACGCCAGAGCCGTAGCGGAAGCCTTCGCCTCCAGTTGTACCTGCTCGAACCCAAACATGCCAATGCTGAACTGGCAGGGGGTAGCGGGCAAGCCACCGACTTCGAATCGACCGTCCGGCCCGGTGACGGTACGAATTTTTTCGGTGCCGCATTCCACAAGTACCGCCGCACCTGGGATCGGTTGTCCGTTGGCCCGAACCAGGCCGGACTGCACTTCGGCTGGAAGTTGTACCGCTCCAGCGGCCAAAGTGAGCGTGAAAAGGAACCGACGAAAGCGCAGCATGCACCAATCCTTGTGATATCGACCACTGGCGATCTGGCGCTGGTGGCTGGCTGCCAATACCCGATGCCGGGGTCTTTTAGCCATTTCAAATTGCAATGGAGCCGGGAATGGTTCCCGGCTCCACGGAAGGTTTACTCGAACTTACTTTGGATGTGCAGTTACTGAGCCTTTTTGGCTGTGAACGTTGCGGGACCACGGCCACCTTCGCGGGTAATTTCGATGGAGTCGCCCTTCACCACACCGGTGTAGGTCATCTTCATTTCGTTGCCCTGGACATTCATTACCTGAACGAAGGAGATCTTGTCGCCGTCAACTTTGCCGTCGGTAATGGGAGTTTCGCCGCGCTGGTTGGCAACGGTGCCTTCCAGTTTGGCGCCATCGGCCTTGAAAGTGAAGGTTGTCGCCTGCGGACCGCGGCCACCGGGAATTTCGGCGGTCCACTTACCGGTGACGTCCGCCGCAAAAGCAGCGAGGCTGGAGCAGAGCAGGGCCATTACGGCCAGGATCGTAGTTTTCATGCCGAAATGGTAACAGAAGATACGGTCGTAGTTACCCACCTGAAGAAACCTTAACGCCGCATTTACAATGATTTACCGCCACCAGACGCAAAAAGGCCCGGAGAGGAAATCCTCTCCGGGCCCTAACTGGCTGAGCCTACAGACCTTTAGATGCCAGGAAGATTGCCAGATCGATGCATCGGTTGGAGTAGCCCCATTCGTTGTCGTACCAGGCCACAACCTTCAGCAGATTACCGCCCACAACCTGGGTCAACAGGCCATCAACGATGGAACTGTGCGGGTTCTTCAGCATGTCCATGGAGACAACGGGATCATCGGTGTAACCAAGGATTCCCTTGAGCGGGCCTTCGGCCGCTTCCCGGAGAGCCGCATTAACTTCCACCGCCGTGGCATTGTTCTGCAGGATCACGACCAGATCGACGACGGAAACGTCCGGCGTCGGAACGCGCATGGCGTAACCGTCGAGCTTGCCCTTCAGTTCCGGCATCACGAGGCTGATGGCCTTGGCGGCACCGGTCGTGGTCGGGATCATGTTGATAGCGGCAGCGCGGGCGCGCCGGAGATCCTTGTGCGGAAAATCGAGGATGCTCTGGTCGTTCGTGTAGCTGTGGATGGTGGTCATCGAACCCTTGTCGATACCCCACTTCTCGTGAATTACTTTCGCGACAGGCCCGAGGCAGTTGGTGGTGCAGGAAGCATTGGAAATGATGTTGTGCTGCGACGCATCGTAGGCCGAATCATTCACTCCCATCACGATGGTGATGTCTTCACCCTTGGCCGGGGCCGAGATGATGACCTTCTTCACGGTGCCGTGGAGGTGCTTAACGGCATCTTTCGCATCGGTGAAACGGCCAGTGGATTCGATGACGATGTCCGCTCCCACGCTCGACCAGTCGATGGCTGCGGGATCTTTTTCGGCAAACACCTTAATACGGCGGTGGCCGATGACGATACAATCGCCGTCGATGCTGACGGGCTCCGGCAGGGGGCCGAGCAGCGAGTCGTACTTGGTGAGGTGGGCGAGAGTTGTGGTGTCGGTGAGGTCGTTGACCGCAACAAATTCGATGTTGGGGTTGTTCAGGCCGGCGCGGACGATGTTGCGACCGATGCGACCGAAGCCGTTAATAGCTACTTTTACTGACATTGCTGGGGTAAGTCTCCTTCAGAGGTTGTAGTGCAAAGTATTGCGTGATGCAGAGTCTTGCGGGGTGGTAATCATCAGGATAGCAAAACGGGGATTTGGGACGGCTGGAAAAAGCGATACGGGGCTGGAAATTAGGAGAGCCGGCCGTCTCGGAGGAGGACGTGCCGGCTCGGGGGTTGCCTGTGATTAATATACCGCAATGCCACTGTCATGTGTAAGAATTTTTTTGTGACACCGCTAAAGTTTCTTCTGAATACATTCGGTTCTCTCGGAGATCTGCATCCTTATATCGCGGTCGGCCAGGGCCTCCGGGACCGGGGCCACCTCGTAACCCTGGCTACCTCCGAGGCCTACCGAGCCAGAGTGGAAGGTGCTGGTCTGAACTTCCAGGCGATCCGTCCGGATATTCAGGGTCTTGCCGGGTCGCCCGGTGCCATGGAGTGCGCTTACCACCCACGAACAGGTAGTGAATACATCATGAGGCGCGTGTTTCTGCCTTACCTTACCAGTACTTACAGCGATCTTGTTGAACCAGCGCGGCAGGCGGATCTTCTCGTCGGCCACCCCCTTGCCTTTGCCATTCCCACCCTCGCCGAGGTTCTGGGCAAGCCGTGGGTTTCGGTTATCCTGCAGCCCGTAGTGATTCTTTCAGCCTGGGATCCACCGTCTGTTTCAGGCGCTCCTTTGCTGGAAGTATTCCGGAAATGCGGCCCGGGATTTTGGCGGGTTTGGGGGCGGATGGCGAGGGCAATTGTTCGGAAATGGGGCGCTCCGGTAAATGCTCTGCGCGTTGGATTGGGGCTGAAAGATCTCCGCAATCCCGTGCTCGACGACATGTTTTCACCCTTTGGCAACCAGGGCTGGTTCTCGCCGGTCATGGCGAGTCCCCAGCCCGACTGGCCAGTTGGCCTCAGTGCCACTGGTTTTCCCTTTTACGACAAGCCTGAATCGGGTGAGGGTCTGTCTCACGATCTGGAGAGGTTTTTGGCCGAGGGTGAACCTCCTGTCGTTTTCACGCTCGGCTCCTCCGCTGTGCTGGCTGCCGGAACTTTCTTCCACGAGAGCGTGCTGGCTGTCCAAAAGTCTGGCCTTCGCGCCGTGCTCCTCGTCGGCAGTGATCCACGAAACCAGCCGCTGCACCCCGACGCCCGTATTTTCGTCGCGGACTACGCGCCGTTCTCCGAACTGTTCGGGCGTGCTGCTGCGGTGGTCCATCAGGGGGGCTCCGGCACCACGGCGCAGGCGCTTCGGGCAGGTGTTCCCTCCGTTTTTGTTCCCTATAGTCATGACCAGCCGGATAATGCCCGCCGCGTTGCGTCGCTCGGTGCCGCCCGCATCATTCCGCGCAGCAAATATCGCGCCGCCCGGATTGTTTCGGAGCTGCGGAGTCTGCTGTCCGATATCAGCGTAAAGGAGAATTGCAGGCGGATTGCACAACAGTTGGCAGGGGAAGACGGCGTTCGAACTGCCTGTGAAGGTCTTGAAAAGGTGGCGATGCAGTTCAGGGACGGCGCGAATCGAAGTCCAGAAAAGTAAGCAGGACCGTCTGGGGACCCTTCCATGCCTGCACCGGCGAATACCACTCTGCGAGGGAATGCGCATTGCCACTGGTACCGCCGCCCCCCATCGTGACGGCCGGAATCCCCTTGCTGATCGGGATATTTGAATCCGTGCTGCTGAAATCCAGTTCTGGCCGGAAGCCGTTAGCCCCGGCGGCCCACATCGCGGCCTGCACAATCGGGCTGGAGTGTGCAGTCTCTCCGGCCGGGCGGTTGCTTACCAGTTTCATGTCAAACGAGAGAGTCGCCTTCGAGGCGGCCCGAGCTTTGTTTTCCGCCTCAACGCCCAAACGAACCGCCTCAAACAGCTTCGCCTCAATCCGGTCGAGGTTCCCCGGGTCCACGGACCGCAGATCCACCTCGAAAGCGCATTCTTCGGCGATGGCATTTACTGCAGTGCCGCCTTCAATCCTCCCAACATTAAAGGTGGTCTTGGGTTTGAGCGGGACCTCAAGATCAGCGATGCGATCTATGGCCCGAGCCGCCGCATGAATCGGACTGGGGCGACCGAAGTTCCCGTAGCTGTGGCCTCCCGGGCCCTTGAGCGTAACCCTGTACCTTTTGACCCCGGTTCCGCCCGTTACTATCCGCGACGGATCCGCGCCATCTATTGAAATAAATGCTCTGAGCTTTGCCCGAAAGGTGCTTTCATTGAACAGGTAGCGGGCGCCATTCAGATCCCCCAGACCCTCTTCTCCCACGTTGGCGACAAACAGGAGCGTGTGGCGGGTGGAGATCTTTGCTGCGTCCATCGCTTCCACAATTGCCAGTAGCGAGGCCAGGCCCCGGCTGTCATCTCCAATACCGGGAGCGAGTAAGCGATCTCCTTCCTTCCTCACCTTTGTATCCACGCCGACGGCAAAGGAAATGTCCAGGTGGGCCGCGATTACAAAGGTATCTTCAGTTGATCCCTTCCTCCAGCCAAGAACGTTACCCTGCTTGTCGATCGATACGTCGGCGAGTCCAAGGCGGCGGAACTCCTTTTCCAGATACTTCGCCCTCTCGGCCTCATGGAACGTCGGTGCTGGAATTTCGGCTATCGTGATTTGGGCCGCAACCGTCTTGTCATGAGAGGTCTCCAGCCAGCGCAGGGCCTTTGCCACGTCGGGCCGTTTCAGCAGGGTGTCGTCTGCAAGCGCGCTTCCGGCGCTCAAACATGCCAGCGCCAATGGTCCGAAAAGCTTCACTTGCCCTCCTTCACTGCGGGGTTCCCTTTATCTGCGTAATTCTGGAACAGCCCAAACGTCTCGGCGAGCATTCCGTCCACAGGTTTGGCCCAGGCGTCGGCACCGTTCGGGATGTAGCCTCCGACCGAGTAAGTGTAGGTCAGTTTTGTTCCGCTGCCGGCAACCGTGAATCGTATTTCCAGTCCCCCGGTTACCGCCAGGGCCATGAGTGGCCCCAGGCCACCCCGCATGGTGAGCGCTTTTCCGGGAACTGCGGAGACGACCTGCAGGTGCTGGACTCCGCCTTCAGGCCATTTCTCGCAGAAACACCCTCCGGGACGGTCGTCGATGCTGAGGTTCCCCGCGTCACGAGAAAAGGTGTGGCCAGGTGCCCACCAGCTTCCTACGTTTAGCACAAATTTCTGATAGGCATCCGCAGGTGGGGCCTGCAAGTTCAGGGTGCCACGAATTGTAAATCCGGCAGGGCCCGAATCTGCAACCTCGGCAGCCAATACCGACGGAAACATCATGAGAAGGGCAAGCGCAAGGTAGTTGGTTTGTCTCATCTTCTACATGATAATGGCAGTCCGGACGGTTCAGTTAGCTGTCGTGGGGGGGGCGAGGTAGTGCGGCCTGCTTCCCTTCCTTCACTCCGAACGGCTCCAGTGCTGCCAGTAACGTAAAAAAGACGATAGCTACTCCGGTGCGTTGAATCGGGTAATCCCAGAGGCAGTGAATCAGTACAACCGGTACACCAATTCCCCAGCCTGAACGAAGTGCCCTCGGAACGGCCCAGGTGGCAAGCAGGAGCATCAGAATCAACATGGGGAGACCGCCTTCAACTGTCCACTGTGCCCAGTCGTTGTGCGCCTGGTTGACGAAATTGCCGTCATCTATGGTGGCATAACCGGGATAGACGGTAGGCCAGTTTCCCAGGCCAAAGCCTTGCAGGGGCCGCGCCCGCATCATTTCCACTGAGGCTCGGTTGAATTCGCTCCGGCCCGCGAAGGCGAAGGCATCCGATTTCGTTACCTTGTCGAAAAGCTTGTCAGGACCTGCTGCGACAGCCACCCACAGGAGCGCGACCAGCAGGACTGTCCCGCTGCTCAGCAAATGGCGACCGCTCAATCTGTGCCGCCGCGCTACCAGCAGCGGAACGAAGATCATTTCGAGGACAGTCAGGCCCGCGCCCCCACGAGACCCTGAATAGAGGACGGACCCAAACAGCAAGGCCACGGCCAGAGTGAAAAGAACTCTTCCGCGCTCTCGGGTGAGGGCCCCAAACAGTGCCAGTGGCAGGATCAACTCCACGAAGGCTGCATATTGGTTGACGTAGAGGAACGGCCCGAAGGTGTATTCAGCCGTCGGTGAGGGCAGGGGCCCCAAGATAGACGAGACCGAGGTTATCTCCTGTGCAGTCGAGATGATGCAAACGAAGACTCCGAACGCCAACAATATGTCCATGTAGCGGACCCTGGCGTCACGGTCCGTCAGGAACTGCAAACCGATAAAGACGGTTGCCAGGTTACCCGCCCAGTACAGTGCTGCCATGCGGGTTGGCCAGGGATACACGGTAATTCCGAACAGCATCTGCGTTGCGGCCAGCGCCACGACCCCTGCCAAGGGAACCAATACCCATGAGGTCCTGACTTTTTGGCCCAGCGCAAGAAGCACGGCTAAAAGGAAGGCAATCGAGCAAACCGCGACCTCTGGCACCGAAGTGGCCCACTTCCCGCGGGACCACATAATTGCGATAGCGGCAACGGTAGAAACTGCCAGGCTCAGGCTACAGAAGCGTTTCACCGGGCCAGTCGCCCCTCAAGATTCCGAATTGTTACCGTTCCGGCTGCCCGTCGGGTTCCGGGCAAACGCTTGTGCCGAAGTCGGAGGGTGCCGGAACGCCCGGACGCCCGAAACTGAAGCCGACCGCCATCTCCACTTCCAGCCAGGGGCTCGCTGGTGCTTCGGCCCGAGCCCGTCTCTTCGATTTCCCAGAAAAGTCCCGTGACGGGCGCCTCCGAACGAACTTCTGCGAGCCACCGGATTTCGTAGGTCTTTGCCGGCGATAACGGAATGCGCTCCTGGAGGAGATCACACGCCTCTGGCTGATCCCCGCTAAATGTAAATCGAATGGCCTTCATGTCCGGTACCCTTTCGCTGGTGACGCCATCGACGGTCGGCATGCTCCAGTCGAACCCGCGACGTGATGGTTCCGAGGCGAATGTTTCATTGGTAAGGATGATACCGGTCTCCGGATTCAGGGGGCGAAACGACGTGCCCCCATGCGCGGCCAGGGCGTTCCAGACAGGTAATGCCCGTTGGGGATCCCCCTCAGCGTACCGATCGCAGTAGCTGAGCATCAGGTCGTGCTCTTGTGGAGCTAAAGCTGTGGCGACCCGAATCGCTACGGGCCCGGCGTCGTCCAGCCTGTTCGTGGCCGCCAGGTAGCCGTAGTACTGCCGCATCGCCTCCGGTTGGTTGGGGATATGGCTGAGGATGAGCTCGCTATCCTGCGACATGGCCCAGGCGAGACGAAAAATCGCATCCACCGAGCCCTGGCTCATCAGCAACGCCTTCGTAAACCAAGCCCAAAATTCGGTTTCCCGGCCCCGACGAAAATAAAAATTCATGAGGGCCCATCGCGGTGCAGCCTTCCGGTCGATTCGGGCCGCTTCCAGCAGCAGCGCCTCGGCAGTGGCAAAATCATTTTCGATTTCACTGCGAAACGCACGCCGTACCATGTACTGTGATTCGAGAGGACTAAGTCTCATTGCCTCAATAAGTTGGGGCTTCGGATCACGGCCGGATCCCTCGATATGTTCGGCCAGCAGGTTGCGAAATACGGCGTTATCCGGGGCAAGTTCGACGGCTTTGCGTAACGAATCCGGAGTGTTTTTCGCCTTCTCCAGTTCGGCAACGGCCGCTATCCCGGACGACCACGCGGCCAGAAGGAAGGCGCCTGCAAGGCATCCACCTGCCACTCTAAGGGCCGGGGCATAGTAGATTTTCTTTATGTGGCTTGCAATGGGAGGCAACATAGCCCATCATATAAGAGGAAGTACTTCTTAGGGGGAATATTGAGACTCCACATACTATCCACCGTCGGAAGCGCACTCCTTGCCAGCGCCGCTTTAGTTTCAGCGAGCGCCCCGGTAATTGGGATTGCGTCTTCACAGGGCGGTGTGACTTTAGACAACGCGAAAGTTTCGGGCAATGCCTCGGTCTTTGACGGCTCGACCCTTCAGACGGAAGGTTTTTCGCGGATTCACATGAATAACGGAACCCGGCTGGATTTGGCAGCGGGCTCCAGGGCAACTGTTTTTTCCAACCACGTGTCCCTGGAAAAGGGCATGAGCGAAGTGCAGAGTTCCAGCGGCTTTGAGGTCGATACCAGAACCTTGATGATTCGCGGTGCCGAAGCCTCTTCGATCGCTCGCGTGAAGGTTGCGGATAACAACAAGATGGTGTATGTCACGGCACTGAACGGACATGTAAACGTCTTGAACCGCGAAGGTCTGCTGGTGGCGCGCGTCGCGCCTGGCATGCCCCTCTCCTTTATTCCGCAGGCGGCGGGCGCTTCTGTCTTCTCCAATACAGGTTGTGTAGTCCAAAAGGGTGGTGCCGCGATCATCGTTGATGAGACTGGCAACCAGATCTTCGAACTGCGTGGCATGGATCTCCGCAAGGTAATTGGCAGCCACGTGCAGATTTCCGGCACGATTGACACTGCTGCCAAAGCGGCTGCCGGGGCTTCACAGGTTGTGAAAGTTTCCAAGGCTGTCGTTACCAAAAAAGGTGGCTGCGCTTCGGTTGCTTCTAAGGTTGGTGCAACCACAACGGCTGCTGGTCTTGCCGCTGGCGCTGCTGGTGCTGGTGCTGCCGCTGGCGGCGCTGCCGCGGCTGGCGCTGCCGCTGGCGGAGCTGCCGCTGGTGCTGGTGCCGCCGCTGCTGGTGCCGCTGCTGCCGGTGCCGCTGCTGTTGGTGTGTCTACCGCAGTCGTCGTTGGTGGTGTGGTTGCCGCCGCTGGCGCGGGTTTGGCCGCTGCGGTTGCAACTGGCGCGATCGGGAATTCCAGCCCGTAGAAGTTGTTTAATTGTTTTGAATGAAAAAGCCCCGGCATTCGTGCCGGGGCTTTTTCGTTGGTATCCGCTGCAAGTTCTTTTGACAAGCTGATGGAGGTGCCGTCAGGGCGAAGCGCAAAGTCGCCCGAGGTGCTTCCGCGATGAGCGACACAATTGGGGACTTGCGGCTGGCCGTTTCCTGTCGCCCTGCTCGGCGTTAGATCTGGTTGGCTTCCCGGTCGGCAGGTCCGGCTGCCTTGCCGCTTGCGACCGCTGTTGGGTACATTTCCTGCATCCTGGTAGTTCAGCGCGATACCTTCAGCTGATTCCGCGTCTGCTGCTGGTGCCTGAACCTTGGGGATGCGGTCCAATTCACGGGGAGGGGCACTGGGTATGCCGATTGAACCCGCGCAGGTCCCGCTCTCAGGCTTCCTACTCGACGCCTGACGCTTTATGTGACGCGAACCAGGCCTGGCTATCGGTTGCACCCGTCAGGACCGATTCGTAGGTCCCGTCCGGTCGCCCGATTCGGACCTTTCGGTTGTCCGCAAGGTACTTTTCCATCACCACGTCTCTCAGATAGCGCACCAGTTTCTGGTTGAGGATGGGGAAGAGGAGTTCGACGCGCCGGTCGAGGTTGCGGGGCATCAGATCCGCGCTGCCGGCATAAATCTCTTCCTCGCCGCCGTTGCGGAAATAGTAGATGCGGCTATGTTCCAGGAAGCGCCCGACAATGCTGCGGACAACGATGTTTTCGCTGACCCCTGGGATGCCGGGACGGAGGCAGCAGAGACCACGAACGAGGAGGTCAACCCTGACTCCCGCTGCGGAGGCTTCGTAAAGCAGGCGGATCATTTCCTTGTCCTCCAGCGCGTTCATCTTGAGGATGAGGTGTCCCTTCTCTCCAAAGCCGATCTCTCGGCGGATCAGATCGAGGAATTTCTTCCGCATGGTGAGAGGGGCGACCAGGAGACGGCGGAAGTCGTTCTTGTGACCGTAGCCGGTGAGGTAGTTAAACAGGTCGGTGGCGTCCGCCCCGATATCGGGGTCGGCCGTGAAAAGACTGATGTCGGTGTAGAGCCGCGCCGTAGTGGGGTTATAGTTACCGGTGCCGAGGTGGACGTAGCGACGGATCTGCTCGTGCTCGCGGCGCACAATGAGCGCGATTTTACAGTGGACCTTCAGCCCAACCAGGCCGTAGACCACATGCACGCCTTCCCGTTCCAGTGCGCGGGCCCATTCGATATTGCTTTCTTCGTCGAAGCGGGCTTTCAGTTCCAGAAGCACGGCCACCTGCTTACCGTTTTCAATAGCTTCGAGGAGCGCCTTCACGATGGGGGAGTTTCGGCCGACGCGGTAGAGCGTCATCTTAATGGCCAGCACTTCCGGGTCGTGGGCTGCTTTGCGGAGCAGGTCAACGATGGGCTGGAAGGTCTGGAACGGATGGTGCAGGAGGCGGTCTTCTCGGCGGATCGCGGTAAAAATATCCTCCTCGGCATGGATGGAGAAGTCGGGTGGCGTCCAGGGTTCGAGAGGCTCGTCGCGGAGGTCGGGGCGGTCGAGCGCAGAGAGTTGGCGGAGACGGGTGAGATCGAGAGGGCCGCTCACGCGGAGTACCTCGTCGGGCCCGACATCAAGGTTTTCCACGAGGATCTGCAGGATCTCTTCGGAGATGGAGGTGTCGGTCTGGAGTCGGACGGGTTTGTGAAAGCGCCTGCGCCACACTGCTTCTTCTACGCTTTCCAGCAGGTCGTCACTTTCCAGTTCCTTGATGGCCATCTCGGCGTCGCGCGTGACGTGGAAAGGGTGCGACTCCACGATGGTGAGGCCGGGGAACAGCGATCCCAAATTCGCCGCGATAGCCTGCTCGATCCAGACAAAGCGCTGCGCAGGCGGCGTTTTCCGCCGAGATGGCGGTGGCGGGACCGAGATGAGCTGGGGCAGTTGCTGCGGGACCTTAAGCCGTGCAAAGTGCTCTTTACCAGCGGTGTCACGAAGGACGACTGCCAGGTTCAGGCTGAGATTAGAGATGTGCGGGAACGGACGTCCGGGGTCGAAAGCCAGCGGCGTCAGGCAGGGGAAGACGGTGTCGGTGTAGTACTTATCGACCGCTGCGCGTTCCCGGTGGTCGAGCTCGGCATACTCCACGAGTTCAATGCCATGGCGAGCAAGATCAGGCAGAACCTGGTTGAAGCAGGCGTAGATGGCAGTGCTGATCTCTTCCAGCTCTTCGCGAACTGAGGTGAGTTGCTGACTGACGGTCTTACCGTCGATGCTGAGATCCTGGCTGCCGGCTGCAAGCTTCTGCTTTAGCGCCGCGCCACGAACCATGGCAAACTCGTCAAGGTTGGAACTGACGATCGAAACGAACTTCACTCGTTCGAGGAGCTTGTTGCGTGGGTCGCGCGCCTCTTCCAGCACGCGGCGCTGGAACTCGAGAAGGCTGAGTTCGCGATTTAGATACAGGTCGGGGTTGTCGAAATCCGGAGCGGGCGCGGGCGGAGGCGGCGGTGGGAGCGCTTTTTTCTTACTGCGCGGTTTTGCAGGCATGGCAGACCAAGCTTTGATGGTAACCTCCGTACTTATGTACAGCGAATTGAATCGTCGAAGTTTTGTTACAGCGGGGCTGGCGCTGCCGATGCTCGCCGCCGCAGCGCAGCCGTCACGGGTGCTTGATGTCGCCACCCACTTCTACGACACAGCCAGGCCGCAGGGTGTTCCATGGCCACCGAAAAATCTGCCGGTGTTGTACAAACCGAGTTTCCCGGCTCGGTATCTGGAGGCAGTGAAGCCGTACCGCGTGGATGGAGTGGTGGCCATTGAGGCGAGTCCGTGGCTGGAGGACAACCTCTGGCTCTTGACGCTTGCGGACCATGAGCCCCTCATCAAAGCGGTGGTGGGCAATATTGCGCCGGGACACCCGGATTTCCGCGCAGCGCTGGAGCGATTCTCGAAGCATCCTTTGTTTCGGGGGATTCGGCTTGGTGGGCCAGCGCTGGAGTTGATTCTGGCGGATGCGCAGAAGTTAGCCGATATTGCGTTTCTGGCGGAGCGGGGCCTGAGCCTGGATGTCCTGGTGAGTGCCCCTCCGCAGTTTGAAAATCTGGCGAAGCTGGTGGCGCGGGTTCCTTCGCTGCGGGTTATTGTGGGCCATATGCCAGTGGATGATTCACGCGGGATGCAGTTGCTGGCGAAGTATCCGTCGATCTTCGCGAAGGTTTCGGGCGTGGTGCGGAAGGTGAATGGGGAGGTGCCGCGAGATCCGGCTTTCTACAAGAAGGGTCTCGACGAACTCTGGAGTGTATTTGGGGCGGAGAGGCTGATCTTTGCCAGCAATTGGCCTACTTGCGATCTCATTGCTCTCTATCCATTGGTGTATGAGGTGGTGGCCGGGTATCTTGTGGGTCGGCCCTCTGTGGAGACGGAAGCGTTTTTCTGGCAGAATGCGCAGAAGGCATACCGGCTCGCGCTGTAGGGTGGGCCGCCCTAACTAACGAGGCGGAAGTACGGCAGCCAGCTGCAAAATGGCATGGGGAGCGGCGAGCGGAGCAAGTGCCGCACCTTCGGTATATGCTGTAACGCTCGAGTAGCTCCCGCCGTTTGGGGCACGGCGGACGAGGCTCCGCCGCCCTGCAATATCCACGACCCAATAGTCTGCAATCTCTGCGCGGGCGTAGAGGTTGGCCCTGGTGCCGAGGTCAAATGCGAGAGTCGAATCGGAGATTTCTATCAGGAGCCGGACATCCTGGGGGGGCGGATTCCCTGTCTTGTACTCGGTGGCGGCCTTCTTCAGAACAGCAAAATCCGGCTCCGGCTCGCTGTTGGGGGTGTCCTGAGGGGAGACGTCGATGGGCCCTTCCGGATTGAGGAACAGGACATGGAAGACCTTGTTCAGCCATTGCGCCATCAGAATGAAGGCGATCATGTGGGGCGCTTCTTTGGCCTCCTGCTGATCAGGTCTCCTTCGATCAGTTCCAGGCGTTCGCGCGCCCCAAGGCCCGTGGATTCCAGGGTCGCGCACTCGGCGCGGGTCCAGCGTTTGCGTGGCGGTCAAACAGCAGCAAGGGAAAGCTGTCCACCCGCCCGCTCACGCATTCCATCCCCATTTAAGCCGGGGGGCGAAAGGGAGGGCCCATGGATATCTTCATCACCCACTCCGGCTCAGGATCTGCCGAATTCTGCGCCCCAGGGAATCTGCGGAGAAGGGCTTTTCCAGCAGGTCGTCGCCGGGCTCAGGTTTGTCCAGGC
Source organism: Terriglobia bacterium (assembly GCA_010084195.1). Lineage (GTDB taxonomy): Bacteria > Acidobacteriota > Terriglobia > Bryobacterales > Bryobacteraceae > BOG-234. The sequence goes on along the minus strand of RGPS01000094.1, from coordinate 8,732 downwards.
CGGGCCTGAGTTCTTCGTAGCCGGCGATGTAGAGCACTTTCAGGGTGGGACTGGCGGATTTCAGGTCTTTCACAAACTCAGCCGTGCCGCCATCCTTTGAGAAGTCGATGATAAGCAGGTCGAACGGTTGGCCGTGCAGGGAAATGGCACGGGCCTCTCCGGTGTCCCTCGCGACCTCCACCTCATATCCTTGGCGCTCCAGAATGTCCCTGCTGAGTTCCCGCAGCAACAGCTCCCGATTCACCAGGAGGATTCGGTCCTTTGTTCCGGAAGCCTCCGGCCTGAGGGCCCCGCCGGGATCGAGCAAGGGGTAGCTGCTGTCGACCGGGAGATATACGGAAAAGGTGGGGCCGCCGGGGTTCTTTTCGTCCATAATGCCGAAGCCCCCCATCTGGGTGACTGCCGAGTTCACTGCCAACGGTTCGAGCGCGCCCGCGTCGGCAGCCATGGAGTCGCAGGCGCAGACTGTGAGGACAGCGTAACGTCCGGGCTTGCCTTGAGGATGACGGCGGCTACGTGCGGCATCCAGATTGGTTATCTCCGTCCGGATTACGAGGGCAGGGCAGAGGGGGAACGCGGTGGCAAACGCACCCGCGACGGCGAGCAGGACCTGTTCCAGTTGTCCATTTTCGGCGAGGATGACGAGATCCGCTTCCGCAAGCTGCAGGAAAATTTGGCTGAAGGCGCCGGAAAGGCTGTCAGCAGCCAGCTTCACGGCGGCGTTCACGGACACTTTGAACAGAGGTCCGGAGCGGCGCTGGCTGAAGGACAGCAATTGGTGCGTGAGCCCATGCGCTTTGCCGGCGGCCTTTACAACCTGCTCCGCAGTGGCGCGCGCGGGGTGGCCGGGCGGGATCTCGTCGAGCAGCAAGTGACCATAGCCACTGACGACGGTAAGGATGTTGCTGAAGTCCTGCGCGACTGCTCCGGCAAGTCTGCCGAGGGCTTCCATTTTCTGGGCCTCGCGCAGTTGTTCCTCAATCTTCCGGTGTTTAGTAACATCGGTGAGGGTGCCCTCGTAATAAAGGACCTGACCCTGTTCGTCACGCACGACTCGGGCATTTTCCTGTACCGTGATCGTACAGCCATCGCGGCGACGCAGCTGGTATTCGACGTTCTGAAAACTACCGCTTTCTTCGAGTCGTTCCATGAGTTGGCGGCGTGTCGCCTCATCAACGTAAAGATCTTTGGCGATATTCACGTCATTCAGTTGAGCCTCGCTGGTGAGTCCCAGCATCTTCAGCAACATGGGGTTTGCGTCCAGAATTCGGCCTTCCGGGGTGCTCTGGTAGACGCCCTCCGGAATATTGTCGAACAGGCTCCGGAACTTCTCCTCGGAGCGGCGGAGCGCGTACTCTGCGCGTTTGCGCTCGGTGATGTCCGTCATCATGGAGAGCACACCCTGAAAGCTGCCCTTCTCATTGAAGACCGGATTTGAGCAGGTCAGCAGCCAGACTTCTCCGCCATCGGGGCGACGCAGACGGCGGTCGAACTGGTCTCTGTGGCCGGCGCGCCGGTTCTGAAACCGAATTCGTTCCACGGAGAGGTCGGCTTCGAAAGAGAAGTCTATGCGGTTGTGGCCCTGGAGATCCTCCACAGTGCAGCCCAGAATCTCAGCGATCCGTGGGTTGGCGTAGGCGATGACGCCGTCCTCGCCAATGACCCAGATGGCCTCGCTCGTCGTCTCCAACATGCGCCGGTGCCAGTCAGAGGCAGCCACAATCTGGCGGGCAATGCGTCTGGCACCCCACGAATAGAGAGTGATGAGCAAGCCTTCCACCACAAATATCGCCAGGCGGGCCAGAAGTTCGGTTCGGGCCAGACCGGGCTCCTGGCGCAACTCGGCTATGCTCCATGCGGCACCGAGGGCCACCGCGAGCACTGTTGGCCCAAGGCCGGACACAGCTGCCGTTGCCAGCACTGCTGTGAAAGCCGCGACGAACGGCATCTTGTGCATTTCCGTAGATGGCTCGAACCAGTGCGGTGCCAGGCCGGCCAGGACGTTGGCAAGGATGGCAAAGCCATACCTCTGCCAGGCTGGCCGGAGTATCTCAAGGCGCACTTTTGTGGGTGGCGGAGTGTACAGGTTCCTAATGATAGCGCTGTTTGGGGGGGAGATCAGGCCGGGGGGGCTTCTGTACGGCGGAAGGCGGAGATGGCCACGCCGAGGAGGATCACGATAAGGGTGCCGATCACGTTGTACCAAAGAAACGCGATTTTGGTAAAGATTGCCAGTGCGATAATCGCCACTTCTGCGATCAGCATGGCCCAAAACGCGGAGCCGCCGCGCACCTTGGGGAACAGGAAGGCGAGCGCAAAAACTCCAAGAAGCACAGGATAGAAAAAGGACCCAACCTGATTCACTGCTTCCACGAGGGAACCCAGATGTTTCGCATATTGGGCAAAGATGACGGCCCACACACCCCAGGCGGCGGTTGACCATCGCGAGACTGCGAGGTAGTGGAGGTCGGACGCTTCTCTGCGGAAGTGGCGGCGGTAGATGTCCATTACCGTTACAGTGGCAAGGGAGTTCAGCTCTCCGGAACTGGAGGACATGGCTGCCGTCAGAATGACAGCGATCACCAGCCCGATGAAGCCGACCGGGAAGTACTTTGTCACGAACGACAGGAAGATATAGTTGGTGTCATTGAAGGCTCCGTGGCCATTCTTTTGCAGCAATTCGATGCCGGACGTCCGGGCAGCTGAGACTTCTTTGTGCGCCTGCCGGTAATCGGCTACGGCGGAATCGAGAGCCTGGGGCTGGTCGAGCTTGCGGGCTGCCGCGACGGCTTCCGCGGCGAGTTGGCGGTGTTGCCACGCGCTGTCAAACTGCTGGTGGACCTGCTCGTAACCGGGGGCTTTTTCGACAGCCGCCTGCGCCGCCTTTTCAAAGAGCATGGGCGGCTGGATGAACAGGTAAAACACAAAGACCATGGCCCCGACGAAGAGAATGAAGAACTGCATCGGAACCTTGGCCATCGCGTTGAAGAGCAGGCCGAGGCGACTCTGGGCGATGGATTTTCCGGTGAGGTAACGCTGGACCTGGGACTGATCTCCACCGAAGTAGCCGAGGGCAAGGAAGGATCCCCCGATCAGCCCGCTCCAGAGGTTGTAGCGGTTGTTGGGGTCGAAGTGGAGGTCGACAGCATTCAGCTTGCCGATGGCCCCGGCAAGGTAGACGGCGTCGGGGAAGCTGATGCCGTGGGGGAGGAGCGAAATCACGGTAACAAGGCCCAGAATCAGGCCGGCAAAGATGATGGACATTTGCAGTACGTCGGTCCAGGTGACGGCTTTGATGCCGCCTTTTGTGGTGTAGACGACGCAGAGGGCACCGATGACGAGCGTCGTGATCCGGTCCTGCCAGCCGAAGATCACGCTCAGAACAATGGCAGGCGCGTAGAGCGAGACCCCGACTGCCATGCCGCGCTGAATCAGAAAGATAATGGCAGCAAGGGCCCGGGTCTTGGCATCAAAACGCTTTTCCAGATACTCATAGGCCGTGTAGACCCCGGATTTGTGGAAGATGGGGACGGCGGTGGCCGAGAGAATCACCATCGCAACCGGGAGTCCGAAATAGAACTGGACAAAGCGCATGCCATCCACGTAGGCCTGGCCGGTGGTGGCGATGAAAGTGATCGCAGAGGCCTGCGTGGCCATGATCGACAGGCCCATGGCGTACCAGGGCATGGTCTTGCCGGCAAGCAGGTATTGATCGACCGTTTTTGAGGCACGGGCGCGCCACAGCCCGAAAGCAGGAATGCCGATGATGGTGAGGACCATCACCACCCAATCGATTGAACTCATGAGAAATACTCGGTGAAGCGGTAAAAGAGGAAGATCAGAACGGCGAGCCAGACAAAGACAACCAGGTACAGATTGCGCCAGCGACCGAGGAGGGGCGGGGCCTCGTCTTCACCTGTGTCTGCCTGTGGGGTGCCTGCGTGAGTATCAACATCCGGTGGCATCCTGCCCATTGTGGCAGGTCGGACTGGTTACCAATGTAAAGATGCTTCAGCCAGTACCATGAAGTTATGCAGCCAAGCGGCTTAATGAAAGCATTAGTGAAGAGCAGGCCTGAACCCGGGCTCTGGCTCGAAGACGTCCAGATCCCGAGGCTTGGCATCAATGATGTGCTGATCCGCGTCCGGAAAGCTTCAATTTGCGGTACCGACATCCACATCATGAACTGGGATGCCTGGGCCGCGAAGACGATCAAAACGCCGATGGCGATTGGCCACGAATTCATGGGTGAGATCGTCGCGGTGGGCGACAACGTCTCGGATTTCTTCCCCGGGCAGATGGTTTCGGGCGAAGGTCACGTAGTTTGCGGACGTTGCCGGAACTGTCTCGCCGGGCGGCGCCAATTGTGCGCGCATACCAGCGGCGTGGGGGTGAACCGCGCGGGCGCTTTTGCGGAGTACGTCTCGTTGCCCATGACCAACGTTTGGGTCCACAAGGCCGATGTGGATCCCGAGATCGCCGGTATTTTCGATCCCTTCGGCAATGCGGTGCACACGGCGCTGGCTTTTCCTGTGCTGGGTGAAGATGTGCTGGTGACGGGCGCGGGGCCGATCGGAATTATGGCTGCTGCAGTGGCGAAGCATGCCGGGGCGCGGCACGTCGTGATCACGGATTTGAATCCGTACCGCCTGGAACTGGCGCGTAAGGTGGGGGTCAGTCTGGCGGTCAACCCCACGGAGCAAAGTCTGCCTGAAGTGCAGAAGCAGTTGGGGATGACAGAGGGCTTCGATGTCGGCCTGGAGATGTCGGGAAACGGTTCCGCGTTCCGTGACATGTTGAGCAGCATGTCGCATGGGGGGCGGATCGCCATGCTCGGAATCCCGCCGACCGAGATCGCCATCGACTGGAACATCGTCATCTTTAATATGCTGACGATCCATGGCATCTACGGCCGGGAGATGTACGAAACCTGGTACAAGATGACTGTGATGCTGGAGTCGGGATTGAATATTGCGCCGGTGATTACGCACCGGTTTAGTTATCGCGACTTCCAGGAGGCTTTTGACCTGATGAAGTCGGGGAATTCGGGGAAGATCGTGCTGGACTGGGAAACGATCTAAGGTCTAACAGCCGGCAAGAGTACCTTTTTGTTCGTGTGCAGTTGAAGATTACGGCATCTTAAATCCGGGTACCGTAATCTGTAAGGCAAGATGATGAAACTTGCCTTCGCCCTTGCCTCCATTCTTATGCCACTACAAGCTGCCAGCGTCCATGACTTTGAACTGAATACGATTGACGGCCAGAAGATGCCGCTTTCGGCCTATAAGGGGAAGGTAGTGTTGCTTGTCAACACGGCCAGCCAATGCGGTTACACCCCGCAGTACGAAGGTCTGGAGGCTCTCCACAAGAAGTACAAGGGCCAGGGTCTGGTTCTGGTGGGCGTGCCTGCCAATAACTTCGGAGGGCAGGAACCCGGCTCAAACGAAGAAATCAAGACCTTCTGCAACCGTACCTACCATGTGACTTTCCCGATGGCATCCAAAGTATCGGTGACGGGAGGTGACCAAATTCCGCTTTACAAACATCTCTCGGGCGCTGCCGGGGCGCCTCAGTGGAACTTTACGAAGTACCTGGTGGGCAAGGACGGCCAGGTGATCAAAAAGTTTGATTCGGCCGTGACACCGGACGCCCGGGAGCTCGCTGCCGCAATTGAAGCTGCACTGAAATAGCAGGATATGATTGCGGGGTCCAGATGCCCCGCTCTCACTCCGGTTTTTATCTGCTGCTGCCGCTATTCCTGCTGAGCGGCTGTGCGGCGCTGATCTACGAAATCGTTTGGCTGCAGAGCCTGGAATTCGTAGTCGGTGCGACCACAGTTTCCATCGCGGTTCTGCTGGGAACATTCATGGGCGGGATGTGCCTGGGTAGCTGGCTCTTGCCACGGCTGGTGGGCGTGGCCTCCAAGCCTCTGCTGGTTTATGCCGCCCTGGAAGTTCTGACAGCACTCTGTGGCGTTTTAGTCCCGTTTGGCTTACCGTGGGTGCAAAGGGTATACGTCGCGAATTCTGCGGGGTCTGCAGAACTGTGGCTTCGTGCGCTGGCTGCGGCCGCGCTCCTGCTGCCTCCCACCATGCTGATGGGGGCAACCCTTCCTGCCGTCTCACGTGGCCTGCGAGGGGCTCCGCACAGGTGGGGACTCCTCTACTCGGCAAATATTGCGGGCGGAGTCCTGGGCTGCCTCGGGGCCGGTTTCTGGCTGCTGCGCCTGTTTGATACCCAGGTCGCGACAGGGGTCGCGGTGGGGCTGAATTTGCTGGCGGCCGCAGGCGCTTGTGTGCTGGCGCGGACAACGCCCGCTCCTGTGGACGAGCCCGTGTCTGCGCAGGCGACGCCTCGGCTGGCTGGAAGCGTATTGTTCGCCATCGGCTTCTCTGGCCTGACCGCTCTTGGGGCCGAGGTTGTCTGGACCCGCCTGATCGCGCTAACTGCAGGTCCCACCACCTATATCTTTTCCATTATTCTGGCGACGTTTTTGGTCGGCCTCAGTCTGGGTAGCGCTATCGGTTCGTGGCTGGCGAGACGCGGCGGCTCACTGCGTGGTTTGCTTGGTGTGGCCCAGGCCCTGCTCATTCCCGCCATCCTCTGGGCCGGCTACGTGGCAACACAGAAATTGCCTTATTGGGACAGGAATCTGTCCGTAAAGGCGGACCCTCTAAACGGGTTTCTGTTTGACTTGGCCTGCTGTGTTGCTGCGACCCTTCCTGCTACGGTCCTGTGGGGCGCAAGTTTCCCGCTTGCCCTGGCGACGGCCTCCGGGAAGGGCAGGGAAGCAGCCGGGGTGGTCGGGGCCGTGTACGTTGCGAATACTCTTGGGTCGATTCTGGGTGCGGTCGCGTTTTCGGTTGGGCTGGTGCCCGCCTGGGGATCTCAACAGGCGACCCGGGTTTTGATCGCAGCGGCGGCTTTAGGGGCAGGCAGCATGCTGTTGGGCAAGGGTAAGCTTCTGCGCCTCACGGTATTAGCGGGCGCGGGGCTGGTTGCTGTCTGGCTGGTACCTGCGGTGCCCTGGCAACTCCTCGCCTTTGGCCGTCGGATGCCGATGCAAGTCGGGCCATGGAAGGTGCTCTATTCCACGGAAGGCAGGAATTCCTCCATAGCCTATACGGAGTGGGTCGATAAGCAGAGGTTCTTTCATGTAGCGGGAAAGGTGGAGGCTTCCACCAGCCCCTTCGATATGCGGCTGCAGCGCATGTTGGGGCACTTGCCTGCGGTGCTGCATTCACGCCCGCGCGACGTTTTGATTGTTGGTTGCGGGGCGGGGGTTACCGCGGGTTCCTTTGTCGTTCATCCGGAGGTCGAGAGCATCACGCTGTGCGAGATTGAGCCACGGATTCCTCCGGCCAGTGCGAGATTCTTCGGCAGGGAAAATCACCATGTGATGGGTGATCGGCGCACGCGGCTTATTTCTGATGACGCCCGCCACTATGTCCTGACGACACGAGACCGGTTCGACATCATCACCTCCGATCCCATCCACCCGTGGGTGAAAGGCGCTGCCGCTCTCTATTCGAAGGAGTACTTCGAGTTGGTACGAGCACGCCTGAAACCGGGCGGGCTGGTGACGCAGTGGGTGCCTCTCTACGAAAGTGATTTCGCCACCGTGAAGAGCGAGATCGCCACGTTTTTTGCGGTGTTTCCGCATGCCGCAATTTGGGGCAACCTGGACGTTTTCGATCAGGGCTATGACCTGGTGCTGCTGGGTTCGGATTCGCCCCTTCATCCGAACCTGGATAGCGTGGACGCCCGTCTCGCCGCCGCGCCGGGGCTTGCCGCCTCACTTCAGGAGGTTGGCTTCCGTTCTGCGGCCGACTTGCTGGGCATGTACGCTGCGCAGCCCTCTGACTTACAGGGCTGGCTCCGCGATGCGCAACTGAATCGGGATGTGAATCTGCGGCTGCAGTATTTGGCAGGAATGTCCCTGAACCGCGCTTTGGCGGGTTCGATATACGGCGAGATTCAGAAACGAAGTTCCTTCCCGGAGGGTCTTTTTGTGGGGAGTCCGACACGGCTGGAGGCCCTGAAAAAAGTGTTCGACGCCTGGCGCACGATGCCGTACTAGTTCATGTCAGACCGTGCGCTATACTTACATCGTTGTGTTACTAATTCTGTTAACGATCGTTCACGTTATCGTGTGTCTGTTTCTGATTGCTGTTGTGCTGCTGCAAAGCGGCAAGGCGGCGGATTTGGCTGGGGCCTTCGGTGGTATGGGTTCCCAGACAACATTCGGTCCCCGCGGTTCGGCGACTCTTCTTTCAAGAGCGACGACCGTCTCGGCGATCCTCTTTATGTTTACCTCGATCTCCCTTTCGATAGTGGCGACGCGGAATGCGGGAGTGGCTTCACTTCCGGACCTGAAGCGCCGTCCCGTAACGAATTCGGCACCGGGCCAGCCTCAGCCGGCACCGGCTAAGAAGTAGCTCACACAACTCGCCTTTAAACACCTGCGGAGGTGGCGGAATTGGCAGACGCACTAGCTTGAGGTGCTAGCGGGAGCAATCTCGTGGGGGTTCAAGTCCCCCTCTCCGCACCAAATTCATTCTAAAGCCCTTACTTCTCGGAGTGAGGGCTTTTTACTTTGCGTCTTCCGCTCCCCTTTGCGTAAAAGTGTGATTACGGCTCCAATGACCCGGTTCATCGCCTCCAGTAGTTCTGATTCCCCTACAATGTTGTAGCGATCAAATACGGAACGGGTCCTGTGCCCGGAAATTTCC
>RGPS01000093.1 GCA_010084195.1 Terriglobia bacterium | reverse complement strand
AGCTGCGGCAAAGTGGAAGAGTACTTCGGGGAACCCCTGCAGAAATTGCGGCGGCAGATTGAGGCACTTTTCGCCTTCCAGATCGTATTAGCCCGGACTGAGGTGGGCGGGTACTGTTCCCACTGCCAGGCGATGCGGGCCCGCGAAATGCGGGAAGCGGCGGAAGATCTCTCCGTTCCGGCCAAGAAGGCGACTCCGGCTCCGGCACGAAAGCCGCGGGTCAAAACAAAATGACCGGCAGCAGCGGCGTGATGCTGGTTGTGGAAGACCCCAACCACCGGCGCACGAACGTTGATCTCCGCCAGTTCCCTTTCCTGCTCGGGCGGGGACCCGACAACCACCTGATTCTGCGCGATAGCCGCGTTTCCCGGAACCATGCCCGCATCGTCCACCACGAGGGGGCGTGTGTGCTGGAAGACCTGGAGAGCAGGCACGGCGTCTGGGTAAATGGGACGCGTGTGGAGCGGCGGACTGTCCTGCATGGTGGCGAGAAGATCGAGTTTGGGGTGGCGGACGGCTATCAGGTGCATTTTGTCCGCACCGCGATGGACCTACGTAAGCTGCTGGACGTCCCGGAAGTGGGTTCGGCGCTGCGGGGTGACGCCGCTGCAGGTGGGGATGAGACCGCCCAGGGAACAGCGAATCTGGAGAAACTGCGGGCCGTCCTGGAGGTGGCGCGATCACTGCAGAACTCCTTTTCGGTGGATGATGTGCTGCATACCGTGGTGGATGCCGCTCTGGCTGTAACGGGCGCGGAGCGTGGCTTTCTGCTTCTGTTCGGGGCAGAGGCCGACGGGGAGCAGGAACTCCAGGTTCGCAGCGCTCGTGCCCGAGGTGGGGTATTCCTGACCGGGGCCGACCTGCGCGTGCCCCGCCAGCTAATCCAGCGGGCGCTCGAAAGCCGCCGCGACCTGTTTACCATGCAGTTCGACCCGTCCGCCCTTGATGAACGCTCGCCCGGCAACACCATCGCGCTGCTGGAACTTCGCAGTGTCTGCTGTGTCCCCCTGCTGCGCATCAATATCGGCAAGGGCGAACAGACGCAGATGTTGGGGGCCGGGAGATCGAACGCCGGCGTCCTGTACATGGATTCGCGCCTGACGAAGGTGGATCTGGCCGGGGGGAATCGGGAACTGCTGCAGACACTGGCGATTGAGGTCTCCACGGTTCTGGAAAATGCGCGGCTGCTGGAAGAACAGAGGCTGAAGCAAAAGATTGAAGAGGAACTGGAACTGGCTCGCGGCATCCAGCAGAGCCTGTTGCCCCGGTCCCTGCCTGAGGAAGGGTGGTTCCGCGCGTGCGGGTCGAGTCAGGCCTCGCATGAAGTAGGTGGCGACTACTACGACGTGATGGCACCGTCCTCTGATTTCCGCACCGTTGTGGTGGCAGATGTTTCGGGCAAGGGTGTGAGTTCGGCGCTGCTGGCCAGCTTCCTGCAGGGAGTCTTTCTGGGGGCGGCCGGGGGGCTCGACATCCCCGAGGTTCTGGGGAGGATCAACACCTTCATGACGGAACGCGGCGAGCATGGAAAGTACGCGACGCTGTTCTATGCCGATATTCGGGAGTCAGGGGAGATGACCTGGTCGAATGCAGGGCATTGCGCACCCCTGCTGGTTCGGGCCGAGGGCAGCGTGGAACCCCTGCGTGCCACCTCTATGCCGGTCGGGTTGGTGCCGGGGGCGGAGTTCGCGGTGGAGACGCTGCGGATGCAGGTCGGCGACCGCCTGATCCTCTATTCCGATGGTGTGACCGAAGCGCAGAATGCGGCGGGGGACTTCTTTGGCAAGACACGTCTGCGCGAGGTGGTGCAAGCTGCGCAGGCTCTGGATTGCGCCCGGATGCACGATGCTGTTCAGGATGCAATCGCCACATTCACGGGCGGTGAAGAGCAGGCTGATGACATTACGCTGGTGGTGCTGGAGTTCGCCGGAACAAAGTGACTACAGCTTGCGTCCGATAGCCCCCAAAGGATTGACCACACCGGGATTCGGCACCACTTCCAGCGCCGGCTTCTCACCCTTGAGGCGGGTATGCAGGGCCCGGAGGGCAAAGTCTCCTGCTGGTGTGGTGGCGATGATCTTGTCCCAGAAGGGGAGGGCTTCCGCGCGTTTCCCATCAAGGACGAGCGCGTAACCGACCGCCAGGTTGCGGAGGTTCGCGAGAGCCGCACCGGGCAGCATCTGGTCCGCGCGGGCCGTCCATTCTGCTGCTGACGCGGAAGGCAGAACGGCGAACTGCACGACCGCAGCCAGAGGAGTTCTGGCGCCACCGGCTGCCTTGGCGTCGCTGGCCGCTGTCTCTCGATCCTTTGCCAACAGATCCCACACCGCGAGTGTCTGGTAATAAGCACCCTGGGAATCAAGGGATGTCAGTTTGAGGACCTCCTTGCGGATGAGGGCTGTAGCTTCCTTGTCGCGTCCGGTGAGGTACAGCCATTCGCCTTCAAGCAGGCTCAGGTTGGGCGTACCCTGCTTTTCGTGGGCGGCCCGATATTGGGTGAAGAGTTTGTCTGCGGCGCCCAGGTCACCCATGAGGAACTTTGTCCAGGCCGCTTTATAAAGACTGGTCCCGTTCTGGAAGAACGGCTCTTTGGCGACCGAGGCGAGGTAGCTGGCGGCAGCTTCGGGGTAATGCCGGAACATGAGGTAAATGTCCCCGGTTGAATCGTCGGAGTTGGGATCTGTGGCGCGGATGCGACGGTATTCCCCCATGGCCCGGACGGCGCTGTTGTAGTCACCTGCCCAGGCTCGCGTGTACCCCAGCTGATTCCAGGCATCGGCGTCATCCGGCAAGGCGGCTGCGAGTTTTTCCCACAAATTCGCGGCTTCGCCGAACTGGCCTGTGGCGGAGCGGGCTTGGGCCAACTGCCGCAGAAGAGCCGTATCGCCAGGGCTCGCTTCAATCAGTTCCCGCAAAGCGGCCAGACGCTCCAGTTCACCCCCCGTCATATTGGCATAATCGAGCTTGAGGTTGGCGGTGCTCAGCTTGTCCATTTTCTGCAGCAGGGCCTGCTCCACTAACCGGGCCGATTCGTTCGTGTTGCCGCGAGCGGCCACCAGGCGGGACAGAGCAATCCAGGCAGGCCCAAAAGCAGGATCAGCCACCACCGCCTCACGCAGTTTGGTCTCGGCTTCAGCCGTACCCTGTTCCACGGCGAAAGCGTAAAGCCTGAGGGCTTCGTTATTCTTCGTCAAGTACGGGTGCGCGCTGGCAGAGAACGCGCGCGCCAGTTGTGTCAGAGTCTCAATGGAGGGCGGCCCACTCACCGAAAGGGTTCGTAAGGCTTTGCCGGTGGCACTATCCTCTTCGGTGGCTTCAAACCGAACGCCACCAGGAGTCTTGTAGAAATAGCCCGCAATAATCAGCCGGGCACCTGCCAGAATTGCCGCTGATCGCTGCGCCGAGATCCCGGGAGCATTGCCGGGCCGGGAACCATGAGTTGCCTCGATTCGGGTAACAGCAGCGCCGGAGATCAACGTCCCTTCCACGGCACCCGCCAGTGACCCCGAAAGGACCTCACTGGCAGCACGCCCCAGCCATTCCAGAGAGAGATCTCCGGAAAGATTTTCGAACCGCACCACGGCCACGCCCGGGGGGGGGCCTGTCGGAGCCTTTGAGCACGATCCCAAAAAAGCGGCGCTTGCCAGGAGCAGCGCAGTGCAGCAAATTGTCATTTTGATTGGCGCGCGGGCCAGGCTAAAGAACACGCGGCTCCAGGCTCATGACCAGCTTGAACTCGTCGGTTTCGCGAAGTTCGGCAAATTCCGGCGTCTGCGTCAGTTTGACCTTGTCTTTCAGGCCTTCTTCCATGGCCTTCCGTAAGTACTGGAGGGCGAGTTCGGACTTCCCGGACTTCGCGTAGAGTCGGGCCAGTTCGTAGTGGTACCGGGCACGATCGGTGACGGAACGGTCCTGCAATTCCGTGCCAACGGTCCCGCGGCGTTCAAAGATCTCCGGATCCAGAGCGAGCGCTTTCTGGTAGGCCTCTGACATTTCTGCGTATCGACCGAGCGAGTACTGGGCAGTTCCCAGATTGCTCCAGAACGAAGCTGTATTGGGGGCAAGCTGCAGAGCCTTCTTATAGCGCGAGATCGCCGGTTTGTAGCGCTTCAGAGCATAGAAAATGGTGCCGTCATTATTCACCGCGTCGGCGTAGGTCTTGTCCATCTTCATGGCCTTTTCGTAGTGCTTCCGCGCTGCCGTAAAATCACCCAGCTGATGGAACGCAATACCGATCTTGTTCAGCAATATGGCGGTGGACGGCATCTGCCGATAAGCATCTACGGCTTCGCGGTACATCTTACGTGCCATAAACACGTCCGCTCTTTGTTCAGCCGTGAGTTTTTTTGCTGGTTCGGGCTGTGGGGCGTCGCTGTGGGCAGCGTTCACCTGCCCTGCTGCGGACAGGACAAAAATGAGGCAAACAAGAACAACGCGAAGCGATAGCATTCCGGCCTCCTCGTCCTATTTGAGCATATTCGAAGATGGGATGCGTCAGCGTTTGCGGCCCGGCTTTGACTCAGACGACCGGGACTCAGACGACCGGGACTCCGGCTGCTTGTAGGGTGCGGGGTTCATGCGGCGTGGTGTGCCCCCCACACTGGGTGTGGCCTGGCCCGGCGTGGGTGCGGCATCATCCCAATTGGAGACGGTCATTTCTTTCTTTCCGCCATGGAGTGTGCAGGCCCCCACCGGTTCCGTACCCGCGATGAAGACCTCAGCGGCTCGCTCCGGGCAGTTGGCGGTTGCGGGCATCCCGGTTTGGGGGTCGATCATCACGGTGGTGACACCATCCGGGGCGGAAAATGGACGGGCGTCGGCGTATTGGCGCCAGGTCAGCGCCCGCTTCATAAATTCGGTCCAAATGGGGAGCGCGGAGTGGGCCCCCTCCACATTCAGCTCCCGATTGTCGTCGAAGCCAACCCAGACGATACATAGCAGGTCGGAGGTGAAGCCCGCGAACCAGCCGTCGTGGGAAGTGCCGGTCTTGCCGGCGGCAGGAACGGTAAAGCCCCGCGAGCGAACGCCGGCGGCAGTGCCGGTGCGCATCACTTCTTCCATCATGCTGACCATCAGGTAGTTCACCCTGGGGTCGAGAACCTGCTTTGTCTGGGGCTTTTGATCCAGCAGAACTTTACCGTTGGCCTCCCGGATGAGGGAAACCAGGGTGGGTGTAACCTTTACGCCCTGGTTGGCGAACATGGTGAAGGCCCCGGCCATCTCCAGCGGAGTGGCAACGTAAGAACCGATTGCCATGGCGGGAGTCGCCTTCACATCCTCGCTGATGCCCGCCTGGTGCGCGAGAGCGACCACGGTGGAGTACCCTACCATTTCCGCAACCTTGATGGTGGCAATATTGAGGGATTTTGCCAGCGCCCGGCGTAGCGTCACCGGACCGTAGAATTCGTGTTCAAAGTTGCTGGGTTCATACTCCTGGTTGCCGAACAGGAAGGTGGTAGGTTCGTCCACCACAATGGACGCCGGGGTCAGAGTGGTACTGCCTCCGACAATCGCCGTGTTGAGGGCCGCCGCGAACACGAACGGCTTGAAGATGGAACCGGGTTGCCGCTCGGCCAGAATCCGGTTCAATTGACTGGAGCCGTAATTTCTGCCGCCAACCAGAGCTTTAATTTCGCCGGTATGGGGATTCAGAGCGATGAGGGCTGCCTGGGGCTGTACAAAAGGTGCTTTTCTGAAGCGGGCTTGCTTCCTGACAAGGTCATCCACCTGCTTCATCCCGACCGAGACCGCCTCGTTGGCGGCGCGCTGCAGATTGAGATCGAGCGTGGTGTAGATCTTGTCGGAATGCGTGGAGAAGTCGTAGTTGGGAAAGCGCTTTTCCAGATCGTCGGTCAGGAGGTCGACAAAATAGGGTCCGTCACTGGAATCGGAAGCGTTGTTCACCGCCTTGAAGGGTTCCGCAACGGCCCGCTCATAGTCGGCCGGGGTAATAAAACCGTTCCCGCGCATCAGTGCCATGATGGCGTTTCGACGGTCTTCCACGCGCTTCGGGTGACGATACGGGTTATAAAAGCTGGCCCCCCGGGCAATGCCGGCAATAGCGGCCGCTTCGGGCAACGTCAGGGACTTGATGTCTTTGCCGTAATAGACCTGCGTCGCTTCCCCGAAACCACGGATCGTAAAGCTGCCGTGGTAACCCAGGTCAATCTGGTTGCAATAGAGCTCGAAGATCTGTTCTTTCGTCAGCTTCTGTTCCAGCTGGAGCGTGATCAACACCTCGGCGGCTTTCCGTTTCCAGGTCCTTGCCTGGTTCAGGAACATGGTGCGGGCCAGCTGCATGGAGAGCGTGGAGGCACCTTGCTTGTTGCTGCCGCGGCGGACATCCACCCAGGCAGAACGGAGAACACCGATGGGGTCGAAACCGGAGTGTTGAAAGAACCGCTTATCCTCGGCCGAGAGGATGGCGTTGCGAAGGACCACCGGAATGTCTTCATAACGGACTACTCTCTGCTTCTCGCGGGTTCGATCAAAGAGGTTGGTCAGGAGCTGCGGTTCCAGTTCGTAGATGGTGCGCGCACTGTTGTCCTTCAGCGAAATGATCTTCTGGATCTTATTGCCGGAGAACTTGACGGTGGCAGCTTCCTGATCAAAATAGGAGTCGTTGCCGGGAAAGATCTCGATCGCGTCGGAACGCAGTGTGTAGTAGCCGATGGCGTTATTGCGGTTTTCGTTGTAGCCGGCGTGACGCAGCGTTGCGGCGAGATCGCCTGGGGTCGTCTGGTCACCGACCGCCACCGCAGTTGGGGCGGCATAGACACGGGAGGTGGCGGTATAGGGGCCACCCTTCAGGCGCTCGTCTATCAGCTTGGCGTACTTGATGTAAAAAAAGACGAAGGCCCCGCCGAAGGCCAGAAATGCGACGATTGCTAACCCGACGAGCGCTTTACCCACGGGATGCAGCAAAAACCGGACCAGCAAGGCGCTTTTCGGGACGCGCAACTTCCTCCTGCCGCCAGAAGTGTCGGGCGTGGATTTTTTCGCGACTCTGCTTTCAGCGCGGTCCGCAGCCATAAGTTACTAGGATAACGGCTACCGGAGAGCCGTTCTGGCCGAGGGGTGGAAGTGCAGGTCCACGTGGTAGAGCCCCAGACTCTGGTGCACGATGTAGCGGATCCGGACTTCCAGAGCCTGCGGGGTCCGGGTGAAGTGTATGTCGCCAGGCAACACGGGGAGACCCAGAGTATGAGCTTCAGTAAGCAACTTCTGCCGCAGAGCATCTTCGGCAGGTCCGGGCGTGAGTTCCCCTGGCGTGAGTTTCCCAAGCGTTAGTTCCGACGAGCTCGCCACCACTGCCTTCACACGCCCGGTGAGGCGATAGTTCTGCAGGTAAGCGGGGGAGAGGGCCAGCAGCACCACAAAAAAGGTCCCGAGCGCTCCGAAGCCGAGGATGGCCCGCCAAAGCGGTAGTCGCGCGGGTTCAGCAACAGCGGCAGTCAACGATCCTCCGTTTTTCCCGTATCCCCGGGTCCGGAACCAGTTGTCGGCGCAGCGAAGAGTTCACTCCAGATATCCCCATGCTCAGTCCAGTCCGGAGGAATCGCTCCGGCGATTTTCAATTCTTCAATGTTCAGAGTACCGTGGCCGTAAGGGCAAATGTACTCCATCGCAGGTCGGCCCAGACGCAACATATGTGACCACGAGCCTGTCTCAACGGGCATCAGGAGCCGCCGGAGGCAGGTTCGGCACCGGTATCGCTGATCCCAGAAAGCCAGATATAGAATGCCGTACGACATGAGGAACCAGACCCCGCCCAGAGTGGTGTAGGCCAGATCGCGGGCGAAGCGATAGCGGTTTAGATGGAAGAGAGGCGTGTGGGGCGTGAAGAAAACGTTGATGAACCAGAGGATCCCGCCGGAGAGCGCCACTGCCACCGCGAGTTTGGCGGCGAGAAAACCCCAATACAGCGCATGCGCTTTCACCTGCCCGGTGATGTTGCGACTTGGAACTCTCATGGGGTTCGACCTCCGCTCTAAATATACGGCAAAGCCCGCGCAAAAAATTCTGGTTTGTCTTTTACGCCTGTCGGTTTGATAAAACTAAGAGGCCTTGCGACTTATTTTTTTGTTTTGTCTCACCGCACTTTCCTCGCTGGCACAGACCGCAGCCCTGACCGGCCAGGTGACCGATCCCTCCGGTGCCATCGTTCCCGGTGCCTCCGTTGTGGTGACCCGGGGTGAGGACATGCGAAAGCTTTCAGCTGACGCGAACGGCCAGTACAGCCTGGCAGGCCTGCCTCCGGGCGAGTACCAGGTGTCCGCTTCGGCAGCTCAACTTTTAATGCCCCGTCCGCTGAACGTGACGCTGCGTCCGGGGACAGCGGCGACCCTCAACCTGCGGCTGAATGTGACCGGAGCCACGCAGCAGGTGACCGTCACGTCGGACGCCGGGCCCGAGGTGAGTACCGAAGCCTCCGCCAATGCCAGTGCGACGGTGCTGAAAGGGGATGACCTGGACGCGCTCGCGGATGACCCGGAAGACCTGCAGGCTGATCTGGAGGCCCTGGCCGGACCCGCCGCCGGACCGGGAGGGAGCGCCATGTTTGTGGACGGCTTTAGCGGAGGACTTCTGCCGCCCAAGTCCTCCATCCGGGAGGTTCGGGTAAATTCGAACCCATTTTCGCCGGAGTATGAACAACTCGGGTTTGGCCGGATCGAGATCTTTACCAAACCCGGCACCGACAAGTTTCATGGCAACCTGGGCTACAACATCGCGAGGGACAAATTTAACTCGCGGAATCCATACTCTGCACAGAAGGCCCCCCTGTCGCTGAATGAGTTCGAGAACGATATCAGTGGCCGACTCTCGAAGCGCGCCTCGTTCACGCTGGTGGTGGAACGTCACGGAGTCGACAATGGCACTATCATCAACGCGGTTACGCTGGACCCTGCCTCGCTGCAGCCTGTTTCGGTACAGGACTTCTTTGTTACGCCGCAGCGACGGCTGTCGATTATTCCCAAGGTCGATATTCAGCTCACCCCCAACAACACGATCATGCTGCGCTGGAATTACAACAAGTCCGAAGTGAAGGGTGCAGGCATCGGCGGCTTCGACCTGACCTCGCGAGGCCGAAATGCCGAGCGACGTTACCAGGCGGTGCAGGCTACTGAAACCTGGGTTCACGGCACCATGGTGAACGAGTTTCGCTTCCAGATGACCCACCATGACCAGTCGTTTACGGCCAACACGGTGGCTCCGGTACTGCAGGTTTCGGGTTCCTTCAATGGTGGTGGGGCGCTGGCGGCCCGATCCTCGGATGTATTTCAAGCCATGGAATTCCACGACTACATGTCGATGGTCCGGGGACGCCATTTCTGGAGGATGGGCGGGCGCCTGCGACGTCTGGGTGAAGATATTGACCAGGCGTTCAACTTCAACGGCACGTTCACGTTCGCGGGCGGAACCGGGCCACAGCTGGACGCCTCAAATCGGCCCTTGCTGGATCCCACAGGCTTGCCGCTCCCCACGCGCATCTCTTCCCTGGAACAATACCGGCGGACGCTGCTTTTCCAGCGACAAGGTCTGCCTCCGGCACAGGTTCGGGCCCTGGGCGGAGGGGCCTCCCAGTATTCGGTATCGGGCGGCCAGACCGCGTTCGATGTAAACCAGTTCGACCTGGGGATCTTCATCGGCGATGACTGGAAACTACGGCCGAATCTGACACTGAACCTGGGGCTGCGTTTTGAAAATCAAACCAATATCAGTGACTGGTCGAACTTCGCCCCCCGGCTTGCCCTGGCCTGGGCACCTGGCAGTACAGGCAAGAAGGCCGGCAAGACCGTGATCCGCGCCGGAGCCGGATTTTTCTACGAACGCTTCAGCATGAGTAATACGCTCGCAGTCCGCCGCTTTGCGGGTGGCGCACAACAGCAGGTGGTGGTGGCTCAGCCGGATTTTTACCCATCTGCGCCGCCGATTTCGAGCCTGAACGGCAACGCCCTGACCCGTTCGATACAGGTTGTGGACGAGAACCTGCGCACCCCGCGCATTCTTCAGGCCGCACTGACGCTGGAGCGACAAGTGGCCCGGAACACGACGCTTGCGTCTACTTTTTCCACGACCCACGTTGACCACCAGTACCGTTCTCTGGCCATCAATACACCTTTACCTGGCACCGGAGTCCTCCCATTCCCGGGGCGCGGGCCCATTTTCCTGATGGCCTCCGGGGGGCTGTTCAACCAGCATCAGCTCCGGACCAATGTCAACACGAAGATGAGTGATGCCGTTTCGTTGTTCGGGAACTATACCTGGAGCAAGGCTGTGGGCAACTCGGACGGTTTCGGGAGCTACCCGGCCAACCCGTGGAATTACGAGGGCGAGTACGGTCCCGCTGGCAACGATATCCGCCACCGGGTGCAGTTTGGCGGCACCATGACGATGCGCTGGAACATCCGGCTGAGCCCGCTGTTCACCCTGCAGTCCGGCAGCCCGTTCAACATCACGACCGGGCAGGATGCGTTCAACACGACATTGTTCAACTCGCGGCCGGGCCTCGCCACTTCCGCCTCCAAAGCAGGCGTGGTCCAGACGAAGTATGGTCTGCTCGATCCCAACCCTGTGCCCGGCCAGGCCCTGGTCGGGCGCAACTTCGGACGAGGCCCGGAGATCCTGATGGTCAACGTCCGCGTCGCCCGCACCTGGCGCTTTGGTCGAGCCGCAGAGGGCGCACCTGCAGCCACGCAGAGTGGCTCCGGGCCGCTGGGTATCTTCGGCGGCGGCGCACCGGCAGCACGGCCCTACAGCCTGATGGCGTCGTTGTCAGCGCGCAATCTGACAAACACGAATAACCCGGGCGGCATCATCGGGAACCTTTCGTCTCCGTTGTTCGGGCGCTCGAACTTCCTGTACGGCACCACGAACGGAGAAGGCTTTTCCGAAGGGGCAAACAACCGGCGCCTGGAACTTTCTTTGCGGTTTTCCTGGTAGGGAGTGCCTTACCTGCGGCGCAGCCCCGGATCGGGTACGGTGGCAGCACGTTCTGTGTTCAGGGTGCCACCCAGGAAGTCGTTTAGTCGGGCCGCAACTCCGGCGGGATCTTGCAGGCAAGCCGTGAAATCCACTTCCAGAAGGCGAAACTCCGGTCGCCGGGATATTTCGGCGAGAACGGTCTCCAGGTCGGCAGCGAACGCATTCGCCATTCGATCGGGCAAAGGCGCAACGCCGGGAGTTCCAATTCGGCGAAGCATTACGGTGTGGCTGAAGGGGACTTCTTCGGGGTCCCGGCGCATCAGGACCAGGCGGTATTCAAAGCCGGCGGGCAGGTGGCGCAAAAGTGCGTAGATCACCTTTACGGCGCTTCCCGGAGCCTGCTGGACCCAGGAACAGTCGTGCCGGGTTCGGTTGACCGGTTCGAATTCATAGGTTCCGATGTCGGTGAGCAGAGGCATGCCTCCCGCTTCCAGGATCTGCATCATGAGCGACGTACCGGAACGTGGCAAACCAGAAACGATGGTGATGAAGTGCGGAACAGGCATGTTCGGAAAAAAGCTCAGGCGCGGAAAATATTGCGGAGCAGAAAAAGCAGGTTCGCCGGACGTTCTGCTAACCGCCTCATAAAGTAGGGATACCACGCCTCCCCGAAAGGAACGTAAAGTCGCAGCCGGAAGCCCGCGGCGATGAGTTGTTTTTGCAGATCGCGGCGGATGCCGTAGAGCATCTGAAATTCGAACCTGGCGGGATCGACAGAGTTTACCGACGCATAGGTCCGAACGTGGCGAATCAGGTTTTCGTCATGGGTGGCAATGGCAGGATAGGTAGCCTGGCCCAGCAGCGTCTCGGCCAGCGTGGCGTAGGCTGAGTCCACCTCAGCCTTGTCTTCGAACGCAACCTCAGGCGGTTCCAGATAGGCACCTTTGCACAGGCGGATGCGGATACCGGCGGGGATGAGGGCCTCAATGTCCGCCGCGCTGCGGCGAAGGTACGCCTGAATTACCGTCCCGCAGGCTCCGTAGCGAGCGTAGAGGTGGCCGGCAATGGCGAGCGTCCTTTCCGTGTATGGGCTCGCCTCCATATCGAGGCGGACGAAGCCCCCCAGCTGCGCAGCCTTCTCGACAAGGGCACCCACATTGGCCTCGCAGGCTTCTGCGGACAGATCCAGGCCAAACTGGGTCAGCTTGAGTGAGACATTGGATTCCAGCCCGGCTGCATGGAGCGCGTTCAGCATCCGCAGATAGGTATCGCGGCAGGCGGCCGCATCTTCCAGGGATGTTACGTTTTCCCCCAGATAGTCCAGCGTAGTCGCTATGCCTTCGGAATGAGACCGACGACAGACTTCCAGGGCTTGTTCCAGCGTGGAACCGGCTACGAAGCGATGTGCCAGTTTCTGCGTGACGGCCGAGGTCTCCACCCAGTGGCGAACCGCTGGTTGACGAGCCAGAAACAACAGAGCGCGGCGGAGCGGCATCGCTCTTGATGGTACCCGTTTTTCCCGGAACCCGGAGGTGGGCCTTCAGGTTGAACAAGTTGACGAATCAGGATACCCACGCCTGAATTCGGGTTACCGGTCGAAAACCCAGCCGCGCATAGACACCGAGCCCCATGGAGGTGGACTGCAGCACCAGCGGAAGGTTGCCATACCTCCGGCGTGCGTCGGCTGCAATCTGACGGGTGACCGCCTCGCCAATGCCCTGTCCCCGGTGCGCGGGCGACGTCGCAATGTTGTAGAGACCAATGGCATTGCCGAACGGGACCGTGGCGGCCGTCGCGACCGGCTCGCCGTCCAGAAAAGCCAGCCAGCATTCAAACGCGGAACTCCCGATGACGGCAGGATCGAAAACCTCCGCAAACCAGTGGGGCGGGACACGAAAGCAAACAGCCCCGATGTTTCGAAACATTTCGAGATCCGCCTCGGTGGTGACGCGGCGCACCTGTAGCGGCGGCGGCACGTGCAACGACCTCGGCAGTTCCGCCGCAACCATGCCGGGCATCTCTGCGGCGAGGCGCAGCCCGAACTTGCCGCAGAGTTTGGAAAGCCGGCGGCGCGCCGTCCACGATAGCCAGTCTTCACAAACCCAGAGTGACCAGGCCCGACCTCCCACCCGAAAGTGGTCCCGTGCGGTTTCCAGGCGTTTTTCAAGCGAAGCGGGACCGTCTACGGGGGCAGAAAAAAATGCAGCATTGAACATCTGGAAGCGGACGCCGAGCGACGCGATGGTCACGCCAGGCAGCTCCAGAAGGCTCGCCTGGTCGCGTCCGGCAGCCAGGGCGCGGAAAGATTGCCGCAGATTTTCTTCAACAGGATGAAACTCCATAGGGGGACACGATATGATGCAAGACTATGGCATCATCCTCGTCCAGCGCAAATCCGGCCCTGCAACGGCCTACCAAAGTTCGCTACATGGTGGTCGTGTTCGCCGTTATCCTCGCGATCATCACGTACATTGACCGCGTCGCCCTTTCGCAGGCGGCACCCCAGATATCGAGAGAGCTGAGTCTGAGCAAGACGGAGATGGGCTGGGTATTCTTCGCGTTCATCACGGCTTACGCTTTGTTCGAAATTCCCAGCGGTTACCTGGGCGACAGCCTTGGGCCCCGAAAGGTCCTGATGCGCATCGTGGTGTCGTGGTCAATCTTCGTTGCCGCCACTGGCCAGGTGTTTAACTGGATTTCGCTGATGATCGTCCAGACACTTTTTGGTGCCGGCGAAGCGGGTGCGTTCCCGAATATTGCCAAGGCTTTCTCGGTCTGGCTGCCAGCAGAAGAGCGGGTGAGGGCACAGGGCATCATCTGGCTGTTCGCACGGTGGGGCGGGGCCTTTACTCCCCTGCTTGTTTTCGGTATCTTCCAGATCATGTCGTGGCGGGTCGCCTTCGGCATTTTCGGGTTGCTGGGCGCCGTCTGGGCTGTTTTCTTCTACCGCTGGTTCAAGGCTCAAAGCAGGTCTGGCTGCTGGGTGCCCAGTATTTCTGCCTGTCGTATAGCTGGTATTTCTCGATTACGTGGCTGCCGACGTATCTCCGCGAAGCCCGCCATATGGACCCGAAAGACAGTCTCTTCCCGATTCTTGCCGGCTTGCCCCTGTTCCTCGGCGGCATCGGTTGTCTTTTCTCCGGCTTTATTGCGAAGCCTTTGGCGAACATGCTCGGCAGTACCGGTGCGGCGCGCCGCACGCTGGGCTGCCTGGGCTTCCTGATGGCCAGCAGCCTGATCGTCCTCTCCACTTTCCTGGAAAATCCGATTCCGGCCGTCATCGCCCTCGCGTTTGCCAGCTTCTCGAACGATCTGGTAATGCCAGGTTCCTGGGGCGCCTGCATGGACGTGGGCGGCAAGTACGCCGGCACTCTTTCCGGCACCATGAACATGATGGGCAACCTGGGCGGCGCGGTGGCTTCTGCTGCGGCACCCTACATTCTGGGCTGGGCCAACAATGACTGGAACAAGGTCCTGTACGTCGCCGCCGGGGTGTATTTTGTGGGCACATTCTTCTGGCTGACGGTTGATCCCGTTACGCCGCTCGAAAAGGCCGAAGCGCATCACGCTTAATTCGGATAACGCCCGATGGCCTGGATCCGGTTAGCAAAATCCTCCGAGCTGCCTCCCGGGGCTCTCATCGAAGTGGAGCATCAGGGACGGTATATCGCCCTGTGTAATACGGATGGCCAGGTTCGGGCGGTCGATGGAACCTGTCCGCACCAGGGTGGCCCCTTGGGAGAAGGTGCGCTGAACGGCGAGTTTATTACCTGCCCGTGGCACATGTGGGATTTCCATTCCGGTACCGGAGCATGTTCCTTCAATGACAAGGTGCGGGTAGCCGTCTATCCGGTCCGCGTAGAAGGGGGGGCTGTTCTGGCCGATTTACCGAATGCCTGAGTTACCGGAAGTAGAAACCGTCGTTCGCAGCCTGCGCCCCGCGATTGTGGGTCGCCGTATTGTGAACGCTGAGTTCGGCACCTCGCGAGTGATGCGGGGCATGCCACCTGATACGTCCGACATCCTCCGGGGCCAGCAGATTCTGGCGGTAGAACGCTATGGAAAATTTATTGCCATCCGGCTGAGCGCTGGCTGTCTGGTGGTGCACCTCGGCATGACCGGCAAGCTTCTGCTGGATTCAGAAACGACGAAATGGACGCATGCGGTCTTAACGCTGGACCAGGGGAGCGTTCTCTACGACGACCCGCGGCAATTTGGCCGGATTGAGTACGGCCCCGATATTCCCGCACGCGTGGCAGGCCTTGGCCCCGAACCTCTGGAGGTTACCGTAGCCGACTTCGGTAACAGGCTCAAAGAACGGCGTTCGCCGATCAAAGCCGTACTGCTGAACCAGGCAGTGGTGCGTGGGGTCGGGAACATCTACGCGGATGAAGCTCTGTTCCGCGCCGGAGTCCGCCCAAAGAAACTGGCTGCAAGCCTGAAGAAAGATGCCGTCGCCCGCCTGCATGCCGCCATGCAGGAAGTTCTGCGTGAAGCGATTGACAGCCGCGGGTCTTCGGTCTCGAACTATGTGGATGCAGACGGCCAGAAGGGCAGTTTCCAGAATGCGCACCGCGTCTACCAGAGAACGGGCGAGCCCTGCGTTACCTGCGGAACCGCGATTTGTAAGATCATCGTGGCGCAGCGCAGCACCCACTACTGTCCCACCTGCCAACGCTGAACGACTACCGACTGTGCGTCGGAGTTGCGGCTGAAGCGCCCGCCGACTCTTCATAGCGGGGCTGCACCCCGCCACCGGCCAAACACCACGGCTTTACCATGAGGAGATGCGGCGTATCGTCCTTGTTCTGTTTCTGACTCTGGTTACCACGAACCTGTTTGGCCAAACGCGACCTGTGATTCTAAAAGCCGCCCGGATGCTGGACGTGGAGACCGGGCGCATCACCTCACCGGCGGAAATCCTCGTCCGGGATGGCCTGATCGCGGAACTCGGCACGACGACGGCCCACCCTGCGGATGCGGAAACGCTCGAGCTCGGCAACACCACTCTCCTGCCCGGCCTCATCGACACGCATGTCCACCTTTTCCTGCACCCGGGCGCACAGGACCTCCAGACACTTTCCGAATCCGTCCCGCAGCGTACAATCCTGGCCACTATCGCCGCTCGGGAACACCTGTTGGCTGGCTTCACCGCTGAACGAGACATGGGTACGGAAGGTGCCGGATCCGCCGATACTGCCGTTCGGAACGCTATTAACAAGGGCCTGATCCCCGGTCCCCGTCTCCGCATCAGCGGCAACACGGTGGATATTCTGGGTGGCCACGAAGACGCGGTCGGCTACAACCCTGACCAGCATGTTCTCCCGAACGCGACTTATGCCAACTCAGCAGCAGAACTGGTCACTGTGCTCCGGCAGCAATTCAAAGAAGGTGCCGACTTCGGCAAAATCTACGAAACCGGAAGGGACACGGTTGCCAATGGCCGTGTCAGCTCCCCCTACCAGTTCACCGAGGCGGAACTCACCGCGGCCGTCACCGAAGCTGCCCGGACGGGGCGTAAGATCGCGGTCCACGCTTCCACAGACCCTGGCGCTCTGTATGCGGCTCGCGCCGGAGTCTCGTCCATTGACCACGCTGAACAACTCTCCGAAGAGACGATGCGCCTGATGAAGGAGAAGCGCATTTTTGTGGTGCCGACCTTCGCCGTCCTCGACTATTTCGTTACCCACGCGGCTACCAAAGAACAGGCTGCTACTCGCCAGCGCATGATTGATGTCCACGCGGCTGAATTCCCGAAGCAACTCGCCGCAGGAGTCCCGGTCGCGATGGGTTCCGACGTCGGGCCCTTTCCGCACGGCACGCAGGCGCGCGAATTCACGCTGATGGTGAAGTATGGGATGAGTCCCCTCCAGGCTATCCAGGCGGGCACTCTGAATGGAGCTGAACTGCTGGGGTGGAAGGCTTCCCTGGGCGTGCTGAAACCCGGTTACTTCGCCGATATCGTAGCGGTCCCGGGGGACCCGCTGACCGATATTACGGCGCTGGAAAAAATTCAGTTCGTGATGAAGGCCGGCCTGATCTACCGCCGACCTTAGGCATACCGCCGACCTTAGTCGTAACGCTCGTAGACGATTCGCTTCCGGTCCACGCCGAGGGCCTTCAACCGTCCCCGCAGTTCATCCACCATTTCGCGCAGGCCGCAGATGTAGATGTCCACGTCGCGGCGGTCACCCAGAGCTTCCAGAACGTGGTCATGGACTCGACCGGTGCGGCCCTTCCAGGCGCTGTCGGGGCGAGTCAGGGTCGGGCGATACTCGAAATCGGGATGTGTGGTCGCCAGCGCCCGCCATTCGTCGTTGTACAGCAAGGTATTCTCGGTGCGGACACCGAAGACCAGGGTGAAGCGAGCCTGCGGCGGGGTTGCCAGCATGGCCCGGAAGGGCGCGATACCGGTCCCGGTTGCCACCAGGATCGAATCGGCAGCGGGTTTTCTGAGGACGAAGGTGCCCAGAACCGCTTTCAGTTCCACCGTATCGCCCGGCTCCATTCCAAACAGGAACGGCGAAAATCGACCGTCCGGCACCAGGTTGGCGCATAGCGCGAAATGGTTGCCGTCCGGGGCAGAAGCGATCGAATAGGCCCGGGTGATCTCGTCATCTCCGAGTTTCTTTACCAGCGAGACGAACTGACCCGGTTCATACCGAAACTCGCCGCCCTCCACCGCAAAAACGAAGTGTCTGGTTCCAGGCGCCAACTCCCGGGCTTCGACGAGGCGTGCAATCAAGCCGCAGCCTCCGCACGCTCCACCAGGATTCGACTAAGTGCCGGATGGCCATCCAGGGGAGGGGTGATCCGAATCCGAATGCCGTGCTCCTGTTCGAGTTCCGTGGCGATGGCGGGCAAGTCCCGGCGCAAGTGAATCCCTAGTGTCAGGAAGTACGGCAAAACGACTACTTCCTCGATACCATCAGCCACCAGCTTCTGCACGGCTTCCCCCAGGAGGGGGGCTACCTCCAGAAACGCGGTATCCCAGTGCGCCCAGCCTGCCTGCGCGGCTGCACCCGCCGCTACTCGCCGCACGGCATCATTCGCCGAAGCCACACTCGAACCGTGCCCAAAAACCACATAGCCTGTCTTCATCACGAAAGATTCATTTCTCCGCCGGGCAGTTCGGCAGGCAGGGGCATCCGGAAGCCGTGAATGAAATCGAGGAATGCCCTGCTGAGCCGTCGACCGTTGTTATTTGCGAACTCCAGACGCTGCAGGAAGACGATCATCCGGAGAATATCCTGATCGTCGGTCATGATCTTCCCCGCAGCTTCCAGTTCCAGCTTGCGGAAGACTTCGATGCCTTTCTCCAGGCCGACACAAAGTGCGGCGGTAAGGGGAGTCAGGGCGGGCGTTTCCATGGGGAGGCCGGAAATCGCGCCCCGATATTTTTGGATCGTCGCTTCCAGGGCTTCGCGGGCATCATGGTCCGTTGCTTTTTCGCTGCGAATCGCGGCGTCGGCAAGCGCGGTAGCGAGCAGAGCCAGGGGAATCTGGAACTGTTCCAGAAAGGCATCCGTGATCGTTACATCCCGGTTGGGGGCCTTGTCGATATCGAACTCAACGTTTGATCTCTCGTGCCGGTGTGCAGTGTGCAGATACTCGCAGCTCAGGGGGCAGTCGAGCGTCTCTTCACGACCCTGGGCGCAGCAGAGCGTGCAGATTGCGGCACCTGTTCCGGCAGCGCTTTCTGTCAGAGCAGCCTGAGCCGGGCAGGTACGTTTCGGTTTGCGGGTATCACAAATAGCGCAGTTCACTAGTTCCCAGTATAGGGATGTCCGTCGCAGACTTTTGGCTGCAATAAGGCATCAGAGACAATGGGGAGAATGCGCACCAACCTCTTCATCAAGGTCGTCGTCGAGCACGATTCGACTGAAAAACCTGAAAAGCTTGGCAAGGAAATTTGCCGCCAGCTGGAAAAGATCTTCGTCGTCCGCAGTGCCGAACTTTCCAGCTACGCCAAAGTCGAAGACTAGAACAACATATAGACGGACCCGAAGAACTTCTCGTACACGCGGAAGAAGTAACGGTCCGTCATACCCGCAATGTAGTCGCAAACAGCTCGTTCCAGAGGCACTACGGTCTCTTCATCGGAGGCAGGCAGACGATCCGGGTTCTCAACGAGGAACTCAAACATCCGGGTCAGTCGCTCAATAGACGCTTGCCGGTCTCGCTGCAACGTGGGTGAGGAATAAACGTTGCGGTTCAAACAGGCTTTCATCAGCCGGCTTGTCTCGGCTGCTTCCGGCGTAAAGCGAACAATCCTGTCCGGATACGCACGTACATCTGCTGAGTTGGTGAGAGTTATAGACCTCGCGGTCTCCACGGTGCCTTCAATCAGGCCTGAAACCATGTGCTCCACCAGGTGGCGTACCGCTTCCTGGAAGCGCTCATGCTCGCTCGCACCAGGGAATTGAGTCTCCACCGTCTCCACCACCAACGCCCACACCGGCACCTCTTCAGCGACCTGCGCCTGCGTGATCAGTTGCGCATTCCAGGCATCGTCCAGGTCGGCTGCGTTGTAAGCAATCTCGTCCGCCAGATCGATAATCTGGGCTTCCAGCGGGGGCCGAAAGCCTGGCAGATACTGATCGCCGATGGAACTCTCACCCGGCTCTACGTCGTGGGAGTGCTTCAGGATACCCTCGCGGACCTCAAATGACAGATTCAGCCCAGGAAAACGCGGATAGCGGCGCTCCAGCGAATCGAGGACCCGCAGAGACTGCTCATTGTGATCAAAATGAGTGCCGTGGCGCTGCATCTTTTCGTTCAGGGCAGACTCGCCGGCATGGGCGAAGGGAGGGTGCCCAACATCGTGTGCCAGCGCAAGTGATTCGGTCAGATCCTCGTCGAGGCCCAGAACATTTGCGATGGTTCGTGCAATCTGCGAGACCTCAATCGTGTGGGTCAGGCGGTTGCGGAAATGGTCTGACACTTCCGGCGCGAAAACCTGCGTCTTGTTCTCCAGACGGCGGAATGCGCGGGAATGGATGATGCGGTCCCTGTCGCGTTGAAAAACGTTGCGATAGGGGTGTTCAGCTTCAGGGTAGCGGCGACCGCGCGATGATGCGACTGGAAAACGCAGGTGCTCAAGCATAGGCAGCCGCCACGGGAGGCGTTTTGGACCGGTCGGTTACTACTGCGGCAGTTCGCCGAGAGCCGTCACGGCAATCTGACTGATATCCGACTTGGTTTCGGCCAGCGCTATCAGGATCTTGCGGGCTTCGGCCGGGTTTTTTACCGCAATGCCACGAGCGAGGACGAAATTTGCCTGATTCTTTGACACCATGGACGTCGGGTTATCGGCGAGTTCCTTCAGCAGCTTCCGGGCTTCATCAGCTTTATCTTCCGCGAAGGCGATTTGTGCCAGAGACAGGCGCGCCATGGAGGCGTATTCCGCACCGCCGCCACTAATGACGCCTTCGAACTTCTTGCGGGCTTCGGCAAACTTGCCGTTTTCTGCATCCATGGAGCCGAGAGCGTACTCGGCGATGTGGCCTTCGCCGGACCCGGACTGCTCCGTGGCGAGTTTCGTGTAAGCCTTAACAACAGCTTCTTTTTTGGCCGCTTCTGTGGGAAAACTAAGACCACCACCCTGCGCAGGTGCACCAACTACGGCATTCTGCATCTGGATTGCGTCACCCAGCGCCTGCTGGCGAACGCCAGAAGTGTAGTCGCGATAGTACAGGGTCAGACCGACAACCAGCACGACGGCCAGGGCGCCACCACCGTACTTGTAAATCTGGCTACGGTAAGCTGCTACGTTGCTGAAAACATGGGCGAGCGTAGGTGCAGCCGCATCATGCTTCAGTTCTTTGCGCAAAGTTTGTTCTGACACCAGGACCTCAAAAGAGTTTGGAACCCCAAAAACCGGGTAACCAAAAGATAAGTAACCCCTAATATTAGCATGGGGCCCAAATCTGACCTGCGCGACAGCTTCCAGGCGATGGAAGCTAGAGACTTCAACAGGAGCGGATCAGATATGATAGACAGGCTCATGCAAACTGCAAGGCCAACCCGCGTCCGGCACGTTGTTTTATGGCTCACCGTCGCCGCCTACATGATCACGTACATGGATCGTGTGGTAATCTCCGCCGCCGTGCCGTCCATCCAGAAGGAATTCGGCTTTTCCATTGTGACCATGGGCTGGATCCTCGGCTCTTTCCGCTGGGCGTACTCCATTTTCCAGATCCCCGGCGGTTGGCTCGGCGACAAGCTGGGCCCCCGAAAGGCGCTGACATGGATCGTGGTCTGGTGGTCTGTCTTCTGCTCGGTTACAGCAGGCATGTGGAGCGCTTCCAGCATGATCGCCTGCCGCTTTCTGTTTGGCATGGGCGAAGCAGGTGCTTTCCCGATTGCGACCCGTTCGCTGTCGCGCTGGATGCTTCCATCTGAGCGTGGCTTCGCCCAGGGAATAACTCATGCCGGTTCCCGCCTGGGAGCTGCACTCACGCCGCCGATTGTCGCCTGGATCATCATCCACTTTGGCTGGCGAACAGCCTTCGTATCTTTCGGTTTTCTGGGCCTGATCTGGGCCACCGTCTGGCATTGGTATTACCGGGACACCCCCGCCGAACATGGCCGTGTAAACGCTGCTGAACTCGAACTGATCTCAAAGACCGTAGCAGTCAAAAAGGCTGCCCCGTCCGCCGTCCCGTGGAAAAAAATCCTCTCCAGCGGCCAGATGTGGATTCTGTCGATGTCCTATTTCTGCTACGGCTATTCGCTGGCGGTTTACCTCGACTGGTTCCCGAAGTACCTCAATGCCGACCGTGGGTTCAGCCTGGAGAAGATGGGCCTTTACGCCAGTCTGCCCCTCTTTGCGGGAACCCTGGGTGACATCTGCGGGGGCTGGGCTTCTGACCTTCTTACCAGCCGCCTCGGCCTGACCATGGCGCGTAAAACAGTCGCCATTAGCGGCTTCATCCTCGCCGCCGTCAGCATCCTCGCCGCCTGCACCGTGCAGGACCCGATGCAGAGTGTCTGGTATTCCTGCCTGGCGATGTTTGGCCTGGAACTGACGGTAGGCGTCTCCTGGGCAATTCCGCTGGACATCGGCGGCGACTTTGCCGGCTCGGTATCAGCCATCATGAATACCCTGGGCAATATGGGAGGGGCGTTGGCGACCACTCTTTCCGGCTACCTGGTGAAGTATTACGGCTGGAGCGCAACTTTTTTTGTGATGTCAGCGCTTTCCGTGATTGCGGCCATTCTGTTCACCCGCATCAACGCTGAGAAGAAGATTGCATAATCCTAAAAACGGCAGTTGAGGACTCGCTTTCAGCCCAGGTCTTATGCCTGCAAGCTGTTACAGCCACAGCAGTTGTCACCAAATTGGTAAAGTGCGAA
>RGPS01000092.1 GCA_010084195.1 Terriglobia bacterium | reverse complement strand
TTCGAAACCGAAGCACTGAACTGCTGGGTTGCGCCCTTAAGGACATTGGCCGTGGATGCCGTCACGGAAACCGAGACGGTCTGCGGACTCCCGCCGTCGTCCCCAACCCCGCCACCGTCACAGTGAAGGCCACCAGCAACGCCGACAACGGCAGCGACACCAAGGAGCGTCAGGGACTCATGAAAGTGAGTTTCGATGAACCAAAGAGCTTTGGTGGCAGGACTCAGCACAAAGTCAGGATAGCGGTCATAGCGCAGGCCCGCTTGATCGAAATTGCGGTTAGTCGAGCAGTTCGAAAAAGTTCATTTCGATTAGGGGATTTTCGGTGCGGTACATGCCATCAGTGACGGGAGTTCTGTTTCCCTCGTGGTAGACATGGCCGCGGCCCGTAAGCGGGTCAAGGACCCAAATCCAGGGGATCCCAAACCGCAGGTAATCGTCGATGCGTTCTTCTACCCGATTGGCCCGATCTTCGGGTGACAGGACTTCAATTACGAGGAAAGGGGGCCTATCGAGAATTCCGGAGCGCGGCCGCTCACCAAGTATCACCGCGACATCAGGCAGTCGAAATCTGGTCGGGCTGACACGCGTGCGGCATCCGGTGCCCGTGTGAAGTCCGAGGCTCTTGCGACGGGCATCCGGTGCCCGTGTGAAGTCCGAGGCTCTTGCGACGCGCGTAGAAAAATGCAGCGATAGCGCCCTGGACCGCGCTATGGTCCCACTCACCGACGTTGCTCTCGTGAATCTGGCCGTCGAGGTACTCGCGATCCCCGTCGTCAAACGACATCGCCAGATAGTCAGAAACGGTGATGAGGGGCGTTTCGGTCACAGCCATCAGGCGACCTACTTCTTCTTTATGGCCGGGGTATCCACAACTTCTTCGCCGAACGTGATGTTGGTCTCGGCACCGAACCGCTTGTAGTTCTCGTACTTCACCACCATGCGGATGCGCTGCGAACTGTTGGTGAAATGCAGTACGTCATCGGCGTGGGTATAGACCGGGAACCAGTACTTGCCGTCCACCTGGGCGCGGTAGGTCTCGAACTTCGGAAACTGATTGTCTTCGCCCTTTTTCAGCAGTCCGACACCTTTACCGAAGGTCTTCACGATCTGGAGATCGCGGTCATCCACCCAGATCTTGCCCTCGAAATAGCGCTCGCCCTTCAACATCGTCTTCGGCTTTACCTGGAACGTGTAGCAGGGTATTTCGTCGGCATTTTCCTTGCCGGCGTACTTGACGTCGTATTTACCAATGTCGTCTGCGGTCAACACGAACGGTTGCACCGAGCGGAGATCCTGTTCGTCCTGCGGTGTCAGCACGATGTTGTGGAGCGTAATCACGGGCGCGTAGGTCACCTTTTCCACGCGTTGGCGGTTCGGACCAAAAATAATGTCCGAGACGATCTCCCATTTGCCGGTTGCCCGACCGCTTCCATCCAGTTCTTCCATCTTGACGGACTGTTTGTAGGTGTAGGCTTCACGCGCCTTGCGGAATTCGGCTTCCTTCACGGAGAACCGCTGGATCACCTCTTCCGGACTGAGGTCGGCGGCCAGTACGGGTGCGACTCCGACGACAGCCAGGATGGCAACGGCCAGAGCGGCAGAAGAAAATATTGAATTTTTGTGCATTCCGGATCTCACTAATGGACGTTTTAACTAACCTATCAGTTTCTTGGCAATGGTGAGCAACTGGATGTTACTGGTGCCTTCGTAGATGCGCCCGATCTTGGCATCGCGCCAGAGCTTCTCCACGGGATAATCCTTCGTAACGCCCACGCCGCCGTGGATTTCAATGGCTTTGGAGGCGATCTTCTCTGCGGCTTCGGACGCGAAGTATTTCGCCATGGCCGCCTCCTGCACGAACGGCAGGCCTGCATCACGCAACCGGGCTCCGTTGTAAACCAGCAAACGGGCGGCTTCCAGATCGACGGCCATCCGGGCCAGATCAAACTGCACGCCCTGGAACTGCGCAATCGGTTGCCCAAATTGCCGCCGCTGCTTCGCATACTTCACCGCATGGTTCAAGGCTCCCTGAGCCAGGCCTGTCATCTGAGCGCCGATGGCAATCCGGCCCTCATTCAGCGTTTCGATGGCGATCTTGTAGCCCTTGCCCACTTCGCCCAGAACGTTGGCGGCAGGCACGCGGCAGTTATCGAGGATCAGTTCGCAGGTGGAAGAAGCCCGAATACCCACTTTGTCTTCCTTGCGCCCCACCGAGAAACCGGACATGCTGCGCTCCACCACAAAGGCCGTAATGCCTTTGTAGCCGGCGGCAGGATTGGCGTTGGCGAACAGGACAAAGATCCCGCCCTCGGCTGCGTTGCTGATCCACATCTTGCGGCCGTTGAGGATAAAGTCATCGCCATCGGCCCGGGCGGTGGTGGCCAGGGCAAAAGCATCTGATCCGGACCCGGCTTCAGAAAGGGCGTAACAGCCGATAGTATCGGTGGCCAGCCTGGACAGAAAGCGCTTCTTCTGCTCGGCGTTACCCCAGCGCATGATGGCGTTGTTGACGATGGTGTTCTGGACATCGACGACAACTCCCACGGAGGGATCAACGGCGGAAAGCTCCTCAATGGCGAGAACGCACTGGAAGAAACTGCCGCCCTGCCCTCCGTACTCCTCGGGGATTTCAATCCCCATCAGGCCGAGCTCAAACAACTGCTTCAGCAGCCCGGGGTTCATGTGTGCCGCGTCGTCCATTTCGCGAACGAGGGGCAGAACCTGTTCGCGGGCAAAGCGGCGTACGGTGTCGCGCAGCAGCGCATCTTCTTCGTTCAAATGGGTGAGGGGCATGGTTACGACCGTCCCAGCATGGAAGCGAGCGTTTTCCAGGGCTTACCCTGAGATTCGGCAACGCTGTGGTGGGTGATTTCGCCCCGGTAGGTATTGACTCCGGTGGCGATGGCCGGATGCGAAACGCACGCTTCTTCCAGCCCCTTATTGGCGAGTTCCAGAAGGTAGGGGAACGTCGCGTTGGTGAGCGCAAAGGTGGATGTGTGAGGGACCGCGGCAGGCATGTTCGACACACAGTAGTGGAGCACGCCCTCCACAAAGTAGACGGGGTCGGTGTGCGTTGTGGCGTGCGATGTTTCGAAACAGCCGCCCTGGTCGATGGCAACATCGACGACTACAGAGCCTCGCTTCATCAACGAAATCATGTCGCGACGGACCAGTCTGGGAGCGGAAGCGCCGGGAATGAGGACGCCACCGATCACCAGGTCCGAGTGCTTCAGCGTATCGGAGATCGTGTAGGCGTTTGACGCCAGCGTCACAACATTGCCGTTGAAGATATCGTCGAGTTCGCGCAGCCGCTGCAGATTGCGGTCAATAATGGTGACGTGCGCGCCCATGCCGAAGGCAATTCGGGCTGCGTTGGTGCCAACCACGCCACCTCCCAGGATCGCGACGTTGGCGGGGGCCACGCCAGGCACGCCACCCAACAGAATGCCGCGTCCGCCCATGGGCCGCTCCAGATACTGGGCGCCCACCTGCACGGACATGCGGCCTGCGACTTCGCTCATCGGGGTGAGCAGAGGGAGCGAGCCATCGCGCTCCACCAGGGTTTCGTAGGCGACGCCGTTGACGCCGTATTTCACCAGTTCGGCGGTCAGGTCCGGCAGAGGAGCCAGATGGAGATAAGTGAAAAGGGTTAAGCCTGGTCGAAAGAACTGATACTCAGATGGCTGCGGTTCTTTCACCTTGACGACCAGTTCGGCGTCGTTCCAGGCTTCGGCGGCGGTGGGGACAATCTTCGCGCCGGCTCTGGCGAACTCCTCATCCATCAGGGAACTACCCTCGCCTGCGCCGGCTTCGACCAGAACTGTGTGACCAGCCTCAGTCAGAGCTGCAGCGCCGCTGGGGACAAGGCTCACCCGCGTCTCGTGATCTTTTACTTCCCGTGGAACGCCGATGATCATACTTCTATTGTCTGCCGAATTGAAAGCAAACGGGAAAGTGATAAAGCTAACTATCGACGGAAACCGCTGGCGACAACCCGCAGCAGGCGATAGCCCGGGGCCAGTCTTGATCGGAAATGCTCGGCAGGAAAATGTCCGGGCGTAGCCCTGCCGTCGGTGCCTGGATATTTTGGATAAAGAAGACCGGAATGGATGAAGGAACTGGCGTTTGTGGCGGACCAGGTTTATGGGCGCCGAATGCTGCTTTGGTACCGTGGCTCACATCGTGGAAATATTGCGTACTTTCGCGGTCTGCCCCCCGCCGGGCGTGAAAATCGCGCTCGAAAAGATGCTTACCGCAGCATGAGTCATATGGGCACGAAGAACACCTTAATTATCGAACGCTGGTTGCCGAACAAGACACCCTTTTCGACGGCAGTTTAATTAAGTGCGGGCATCGAGCCAACCCTTCTTTAGAGCACATCTGCAACTTTAGAGCACATCTGCAAGAAAACGCAGCACTCGCGGTCCGGCAAAGCCGCCGAAGCTTGTATCGTCAACCGGGTCTGTGACGAAAAAATGCCCCGCCCCTGGGATGATGAGCCTGCGAACGAAAAAGCCCGCCTGCGTGAGCGCATTGAGGAAAGCGAGAGATTGCGTGGGCGGATCGACGATGTCATCGTCGGTGCCATGGATGAGCAGGAAGCGGGTCGAGTTCCGGCTCACTATCGCATAGCTGATCGGTGAGGCCTCGAAGAACACCTGACGGTTCGTGTGCGGAGCGGTGCCAAGGAATTTTTCGGCGATGTTGTCGCGCGGCCGAGCCACCAAATCGTGCTGCGACTGGGCCATCATGTCATAGACGCCGTAGAAGCCAACCACCGCCTTTACCTTGGACGATACGGTCGCGTTGGGATCAGACCGGTATTCGCTCGAATAAAGAGGCTCGTCACCGGCCAGAGCCACCAGTGCGGATAAGTGCCCGCCAGCACTATCGCCGATCATGCCAATGCGTTCGGGATCAATGCCGAACTCCGCAGCCCTGGCGCGCACGAACTGGATCGCCGCCTTGGTGTCGTAGACTGCGCCTGGCTAGGTATTTACACCAGGCTTCATTAGCCGATATTCGATGGCGAACACGGCGATACCGTTCCGGGAGAGATACGCCCCCCAGTTTGTATAGAACTTACGGCTGCCAACCTGCCAGCCGCCGCCATGCACCGCGACCAGGACAGGTGCCTTGTCGAGGCCCTTAGGCAGGTAGAGATCGCCAAGCAATTTCGCGCCGTCATGTTCGGCGAAAACGATGTCGGCACGTGTCGTTACCTGATAGATGGCGGCGTCAGCGGCGGCAGCCGTTACAAACAAGCCAGCCGCTATGACGGCGCTTCTAAATCCAATTTTCACGGCGTTTTCTCCATGGCGGTCTGACGGCCCCTGGGACACGCTGGCAAAAGTCGTAGCCAACACCGACCGACATTCCAGAATATTACACAGCGATACTGCGGGACCAGAGAAGGTCCGTTGTTGGCGATCCATTCCGGAGGAGCAATAAAAACATTCAGGGCTCAAGAGTTCGAAGCCACGTTGGGGTAGGCTCCAAAATACTGAAAACAGACTAACGATGCTGAGTTTTGCCCCATTCAGGACCAGCGGGTCGCCGGCCTCGAAAAGACACAACGGCGGCACTCCCATTGAACTGAGTAGGACGAAACGTCATACTTCGGTAATGCTGCAGAAAATCGCCGTCACCCTGAATCCCAATACCGTCGCAGACCTCGACCGGTGGGTTCGCGAAGGGCGTTTTCCCAATCGAAGTAGAGCGCTTCAGTCCGCCGTCGATTACTTTGCCGAGCGGGATAAGCGCAATCGTCTGGTGCGGGAACTGAACAACCTCGACCGCGCGGAAGAACGCAGCCTTGCCGAGGAAGGCCTGGGGGACGAGTCGTGGCCAACCTAACTGAGAGGAGAAGTTTACTGGGCCGATCTAAACCCGGTTCGTGGAAGCGAACAGTCGGGAATTCGCCCGGTGCTGATCCTCAGCAACAACCATTTCAATCGGCGTTCCGGCACAGTCATCGCCATGGCTATCACCAGCCAACCGCCCAAGGCAGGCTTTCCCCTCACTTTGGAATTGCCGGCGGGCAGCCTCCCGAGCGCGTCATGGGTCAAGATCTCTCAGGTGCGGACGATCTCCGTTGACCGGATCGGAAAGCGGGTTGGGGAAGTGGACGGCGAGGAATTGAGTCAGATCGTCGAGGGTCTGACCGAACTGATTACTTAGTAATCTGTTCCCGCGCCCACCATGGTCGAGGGCGGGAAGCGGGCGGCGAAGAGAGCAAGCTATCGGCGGAAACCGTTGGCGACAACGCGCAGCAGGCGATAGCCCGGGGCCAGGGCCGGAACGGATACGGGTTCCAGCATCCCGCCACGCTCCAGAGCTTCAACCGCCCGACGGTAGGCCGCCGATTCCACAAAGTTGCGGTCCGGCGTCAGGGCGATGTAGTTGCAATTCTCGGCCAGCACCGCAGCCGCGAGGCCGTCCGGAGTCACGGCCACGCCGCCTGCCTGGTAGACGGAGTGGAAATAGTCGGGGGCAAACCCTCGAATTGTTTTGCGACCGGTATTCAGGTAGAAGAGCGGATCGAGGTTGGCAACCAGAACCGCATCCGGCGGCGTATTGGAGCGGATGAAGGCGAACAGGCGCTCCATTTCCTTCCAGTTATTGGGGCGTTGGTCGCCCGACGGAAACTGTCCGGACGGCAGGAGAAGGAAGCGCCGATAGTCAAAGCGCACCGTGACACCAGCCAGGAGGACCAGCAGCGCCAGCAACGCTTCGCGACGGATGAAGTCGCGCAGGCCTCTCCAGAACATCCACAGAACCAGGGGCAACACCGGTGCCAGAGCATATTGCACGGGCCCGAGAGCGAAGAGCAGGCCAAGAGCGTAGAGAGCCAGAAACAGGTCGGGAACCAACTGGCGCCGTCGCCACAGGCTCCAGCCGAGGAGGCCCAGCGTAGTGATTGCCGACCAGATGTCCTCGATGCCGCTCAGCATCGTCCACAGGGCGGAGAAAAGGTAGACCGCATTATGGCCGAGTGCCTGGAGCTTCTCGCTGGCCTCGAGGCTGGTCAGAATGCTGGCGCTGGCATGGGTAGCGCGGCCATAGTAGTCGGAAGAGGGCGCATGCGCCAAAGTCCAGCCAAACCAGGGTGCGGCGAGGAGAATCCCCGCTACGGTGAATTCAACAGCCTTGCGCAGCCGACCGTAGATCAAGAGAATGAGGGCGCAGGCCGCAATCAGGGGCAGCCCACCAGGTCGTGTCAGCGTGGCAAGCCCGGCATAAATACCGGCGAGGCGGGCCTTATCGTCCAAAAGCGCCAGGATAGCGGCGGCTACCAACAGGCCGAAGAGCGATTCCGGCATCAGATTCGTCCCGAGGAAGATCAGCACAGGCGAGGCCGCAGCCAGTAGAATCACCAGCGCCGTGCCGGCCTCGGAGGCACCGAGGCGACGAAGCAGCCGCCAGGATAACGTCAGCCACCCGGCGGTGCAGATCAGGGGAAGAAGCTTCAGCCACAGAGTGTTGAGTGAGACCAGGGAAAACAAAGCCAACAGGGCTGGAAACAAGGGGGGGAAGCCGGTTTGCGGGACGGGTGTCGGGAGGTTATCGATAACGTAACCGTGTCCGGCAGCCAGAGCGCGGGCGGTGACGAGGTAGGCCCCGTCGGCATGATAGAGTCCAATTGCGGGGGCGAGCCATGCGGCAAGGTACATGGCGGCCACCGCGGTTATAGCGGTGACGATGGTCCAGCGGACAGCCTGCGGTGAGATGCGGGTCAAAGTTCGAGTCTAGCGTCCCGGGGTGGCTAGCCACCAGGAGTGAAACCGAGATGAGTTTGAAGACACTGCTCTACACGACGCTGGCAATGACTGCAATGGCGTCGCTGCTGCCTGCGGCGGAGAACAAGACTACGGGCGACAAGACCGCTCCACGGGACAACTACAACATCCCGCTCTGGGAGGCCGGTAAGGTGCCCGGCGCAAAGGGAGACGGCCCTCTGGACGCCCCTTTCCTGACGGTTTTCCTGCCTCCGGCCGGCAAGGCGAATGGTGCCTCGGTGGTGATTGCACCTGGCGGCTCGAACATCATGCTGATGTATGGCGCGGAAGGCATCGACATCGCGGAGCGCTACAACGAGTGGGGTGTGGCGGCGTTTGTGTTGACCTATCGGCTCGCCCCCCGCTATAACGAGGCGGCCCGAATTCAGGACGGAAATCGGGCGATCCGCCTGATTCGGGCCAAAGCCCAGGAGTTCCGTCTGGACCCGAAGAAGGTGGGTTACATCGGCTTCTCGGCCGGCTCCAACATGGGGCGTTCGGTTGTGGCCTCAGCCACCGCAGGCGACCCGGGTGCGCCCGACCTTGTGGAGCGACTCAATTCCCGCCCTGATTATCTGGGACTGGTGTACGGGCCGGGGCGCGCCACGCCGGGTGAAAACCTGAAGGCCTTCCCGCCGGTCTTTCTGCTTTCGGCTGCAGGCGACGTTGGGCCATCGCTCGGCAATGCAGGGTTCGCACAGGAACTGATACGAGCGGGAGCCGTGGTGGAATTGCACATTTACCAGAAGGGGCATCACGGTTTCGGCGACGGCTTCGCCAGCGGAACTTACTCCGACTGGATGGGACGCCTGGAGCACTTTTTGAAACAGGGCGGTTTTTTGCCCGGCGGTAAAGAATAATGCGTTGGGTTTCCCTGGCCGCACTGGCCGCACTACCTCTGCTGGGTTCTGCGCAGACAAAGTCCGTTAATGATTCCTACGGGGAGATGATGTTGGTTCCCGGCGGTGCGTTCCGGATGGGTGATAACTTTGGCGACGGGCTGCCGAGAGAGCGGCCTGTCCACACCGTGGAAGTGGACACCTTCTACATGGCGAAGCTGGAAGTTACCAATGCCCAGTGGCGCAAGTTCCGCGACGATCCGGGGTACGATGACGCGAAGCTTTGGCCGAGTGGACGCCCCCTGCCGAAAGACCAGATCCCGTATTGGACTCAGGCCAACAACCATGGTGGAGGGACTGCGGATTCGGATGACTACCCGGTTCTGGGGGTGAATTGGGATGGTGCCGTCGCCTATTGCAACTGGGTGAGTGGAAAGACTGGCAAGAAGTACCGCCTGCCCACCGAAGCCGAATGGGAAAAAGCCGCCCGCGGCACGGACCAGCGGCGTTATCCCTGGGGCAATAGTATCGACCACAGCTACGCGAACTATGTGGGTTCTGCTCCGTTCGATACAGGTATGAAGGTCGGGCTCTATGATGGTTCGAAACGGGGCGAGCTTCAGACCCACAGCGGTGCGTCGCCGTATGGAATCCTGGACATGGCAGGCAACGTTATGGAGTGGTGTTCGGACTGGTACAGCAAGGACTACTACGCGGCCTCGCCCCGCAAGAATCCGAAGGGGCCGGCGTCCGGAGCCTACCGGGCAATTCGGGGAGGCAGTTTTTTCGTGGAAGCTCTCGACGTGCGCACATATGGGCGCCAGGCGGGCTGGCCGGAGCTGCAGGCGTGGCGAATGCTGGGTTTCCGGGTTGCCAGAGACCAGTAGCTGCCACCGCGTTGCAGATGGTCATTTGGAATGGCTATATTAGGATTATGGACGTCAGTATCGCCGAAGCTAAGACCCAGCTCACGAAGCTGATTCGGGCCGTTGAAGACGGCGAACAGGTTGTGATCACGCGCAACGGCAAAGCCGTAGCCCAGATTACGCCTCCCCCGCCAGCGAGACGGCCCGTTCGTTTTGACACCATGCGGGGCAGAATTCACATGGAACCGGGGTGTATGGACCCGATCACAGAAGAACAGTTCTTTTCGGGTGAATATTGAGCGGATATCTTCTCGATACACACGTCGTGCTGACAAGTGTTCACCAGTCCGTTAAGTTGCCCTCAGCGATTCGTGCCGCCATTGAGCGAGGCCCGAACGTGATCAGCGTTATCAGCTATTGGGAAGTGATGATCAAGAGTATGAAGGGGAAGCTGGACGTCGGCGATCCCCGCATCTGGTGGCCGGAGACGCTCCTCTCGCTCAGTGCGACGCCGTTGCCGATCCTCCCCAGTCAGGTAGAGCGCCTGCATAACCTGCCCCGCATTCATGCAGACCCGTTTGATCGCTTACTCATCGCGCAGGCCATCGCGGAGAAGCTCACCTTGCTGACCTGGGATTCTGAGATCCTCAAATACGCGCCCGATCGTTTCTCTGTGGTACACTAGTGGTTTATGGCAAGAGTATGTGAAGTTTGCGGCAAGGGCCCTCAGTTCGGACACAAAGTCAGTCACGCACACAACGTAACCAATCGTCGCTGGAACGTGAATTTACAGCGAGTGCGTGCACTCCTCAACGGTGCGAGCATGCACATTCGCGCATGCACATCCTGCATTCGTAACGGCAAGATCCAGAAGGCTGCCTAACTTTTTACAGCCGAAATTTAAAAAGCCCCGGAGCGCGATGCTTCCGGGGCTTTTTTGTGCTTCCCTGCTCTTCTGCGAGCCACTTGACTAGATTTCCGGGTAGAAATCGAAAAAGGCGTCCAGCGACAGATTCAATTGCTTCCGAATCTCGGCTTCACTGGCACCTTCAATGGTATGCATCGTGACAGACGCCGTCCGCCCACTTTTCA
This sequence comes from Terriglobia bacterium, assembly GCA_010084195.1. Lineage (GTDB taxonomy): Bacteria > Acidobacteriota > Terriglobia > Bryobacterales > Bryobacteraceae > BOG-234. The sequence goes on along the minus strand of RGPS01000092.1, from coordinate 11,742 downwards.
GCGTGACGGTGGCGTCTTCAAAGCTCTCCAGTTCGTCGGCAGGCAACAAACGAACGCCGTATACGAGCGCGAGGGTCGCCATCAGATGAACATCTCTTCGTCCTGCGTGATGTGGTCAATCGGCGTCCTGCGGCCAGCCGCATAAGTACTCACGGCAGCCTTGATGCCTGCAGCCACTGCGGTTGCCTCGCGCACAGGCTTCAGCATGGCTGCCTTAGCCTGGACGCCGACGACATGAAGTTGCTCCACGGTCTGATCCACTGCAGCATCTGCACGGGCTACCTGCACCTTGGTACGCTCTGCGATATCACGGCCAACTTCGGCGAACCGATGCGCCTGGTCCTTTGCTTCCTCAGAAATCTCCCGGGCATTCGCTGCGATGACCTGAGCGCTGCTGGCGATTTCACTGATCTTCGGACCGTTCTCTGACGTCAGGCGGCTGACATTGTCAATGACCGGCGTCACGCGACTTGACAGATCGTCCATACGAACCTCTAACCGGCCCACAATCTTGTAAAGGGCTATCAGAACGGCGGCCATCACCAGAATGCAGAGCGATGCAATCCCGACACCGCCGGCAATCACCCATCGAAATGTTTCTTCAGACATGAATCTCCTGAGGCAGGCACACAGGCCTGCCGGTTCAACGCTTCCTTAAGCCGGCTGCTCGCCGGCGTCCTCAACCTTTTCACGATAGGCCTGCCGGCCCGCCGCCATCGCCTCAGACACGGAATCGCGTTGGCGGTTCAGGGCCTCACGGCTTTTGTCGACCAGATCAGCCGCGTTTTCCCGGAGATCAGCCGTCTGCTTCTTCAGGAAGTCAGTACCTTCGTCAGCTTTTTCTTTCAGCAACTGCCGGGTCTCTTCGCCGGAACGAGGCGCAAACAGAAGGCCGATCCCTAAGCCGACACCCAGGCCGAGAAAAAAGTTTGCAAATCCGTCTCTGTCCATTTTTTGCCTCCCAAACTCCTGCCAACCCACTTTGCATATGAAAGCGAGCGACCAACTCAAGTATAACCTTCCCTGAATCCGCTAGACTGCCAGTATCCATCGTGCGCATTCCCCGAAAAGCTCCCAAACTCGAAGCGGCTGACCTTTATGAATACGCGGTCCGGCTGTTATCCGTTCGTACTTACTCCACAGAGAACCTGCGGACGAAACTCCGCAACCGGGCCCTGCGACCTGAAGACATTGAGGCTGCGATCCAACGTCTTGAGGAAGTCGACTACCTGAACGACGCCCGCTACGCCGAGGGCCTTGCCCGATACAAGGTGGAGGGGGCTGGATTTGGCAGGACCCGCGTTTTGAGTGACTTGCGGAGCCAGCGCCTGCCAACAAAAATTGCCGAGAAGGCAGTCGAGGAAATCTTCGCAGGAAAAAACGAAGCCGATCTGATCGATGCCTATATCGAGCGGCGGCTTCCGATGCTGAAGCCCGGGGTCAAAGTGGAGGACCAGAAGGTCCTCGCGCGGGCATATCGGCGGCTTCTGCGGGCTGGATTTGCCTCGGGTCCGGCACTTTCCGCCATCAAGCGTCGGGCTGTGGAGCCTGAGTTGCTGGAAGATATGCCTGAAGACGAGTCAGAGTAGCCTTACAAGCCTCACATTTTCAATAACTTAAACGCCATTCGGCATTTTCTGCCGAAGTGTTTATAATTTTACTTGACACAAACGCACTCATATTTTATGATTGATTTCATATGAGACTATCACACTGCACACCGAAAGGAGCTTACAACACTATGAACACTTCACTTATGCATTCCGATCCCTTCAATGGGTTCCGTCTCTTCGAGGACGCTGTCACTCACCTGATGAGCTCTCCTCGCGCTGCCCGGCCGTGGTCTCCCGCCGTCGATATCGTCGAAAGCGAGGAGGCTCTCACGCTGAAAGCCGACCTTCCTGACGTGAAGATCGAGGACATCGATGTTCGCGTCGAGAACAACACGCTCACGCTGAGCGGGCACCGAAAGTTTGAAAAAGACGAGAACGTGAAGGGCTATCACCGGATCGAGCGCAGCTTCGGGGAATTCACCCGAACGTTTGCGATTCCGAACACGGTGAACAACGAGGCGGTTTCTGCCGATTACACCAATGGGGTTCTAACCATCCAGCTTCCGAAGAAAGAAGCGGCCAAGCCCCGGCAGGTGAAAGTGGCAGTACAAACTGGCGATGCCAGGCCCCAGCCGACCGTAGCCAACTAAACCAGGCCGCACCGAAACCAAAGGGGAGAGCGCAGGTCCGCCGCTCTCCCCTTTGAATATCTTTTCCCGATACCAAGCCTTTTCCCGATAGCAGGCGGACAGCGTTAATCTCTAAGTAACAGGAGGCCCTGAAACTCCAATGCCATTTCGATTCGACAAACTCACACAAAAAGCCCAGGAAGCAGTTCAGCAGGCGCAGGAGTCTGCGGGCCAATACGGCCACCAGGCAGTACACCCGGTTCACCTTCTGATCGCCCTGACGTCAGAGAAGGAAGGCATCGTCCGGCCCGTTCTGGAAAGGTGTGGAATCCGCCCCGACACGCTGCTCGCTGATGCGGAGCGCGAACTCTCAAAACTGCCCAAGATCGCCGGGCAGCCCACTGGCCAATATGTTGCGCCTTCCCTGCAGGGGGTTTTCGATGCTGCCGCAGGAGCTGCGGAGAACTTTAAAGATGAATATGTCTCGACCGAGCACCTGCTCCTCGGCATTGCGGGCCAGAAGTATGACCCGGCCGGAAGCCTGCTCGTCCGTCAGGGTGCGGATCACGACGCGATCCTGAAAGCCCTGGTGGCAGTACGCGGGACGCAGCGGGTCACGGACCAGAATCCCGAATCGAAATACCAGGCGCTGGAACGTTACGCCGTTGATCTCACCGAACAGGCACGCCGCGGCAAACTCGACCCGGTGATCGGTCGCGACGAGGAAATCCGGCGCGTCATGCAGGTTCTGAGCCGAAGAACCAAAAATAATCCGGTGCTTATCGGCGAGCCCGGTGTGGGGAAGACAGCCATCGTGGAAGGCCTGGCGCAGCGCATCGTGAAGGGCGATGTCCCTGACCAGCTCAAGAACAAGAAGCTGGTAGCGATTGACCTGGGCCAGATGGTCGCCGGGACCAAGTTCCGGGGAGAATTCGAAGATCGCCTGAAAGCGGTGCTGAAGGAAATCACCCAGTCCAACGGCGAGATCATCTGCTTCATCGACGAATTACACACCCTGGTGGGTGCCGGTGGAGCGGAAGGTTCCATCGATGCGGCCAACATGCTGAAACCGGCGCTGGCGCGTGGTGAACTGCGCTGCATTGGTGCGACGACGCTGGCCGAGTACCGCAAACATATCGAAAAGGACGCGGCGCTGGCCCGGCGTTTCCAAACAGTGCTTGTAGGCGAGCCGACGGTTGATGACACCATCGCGATTCTGCGGGGCCTCAAGGAGAAGTTCGAGATCCACCACAGCGTACGGATCAAGGACTCGGCCATCGTTGCCGCAGCAGTGCTTTCGCACCGCTACATTTCGGATCGTTTTCTTCCCGACAAAGCCATCGATCTCGTGGACGAAGCCGGTGCGGCGCTGAAGATTCAGATTGGCAGCATGCCGATTGAAGTCGACAATGTGGAGCGCCGCGTCTCGCACCTGGAGATTGAGCGACAGGCTCTTAACCGGGAAAGTGATGTCGCATCCCGGGATCGACTTCGCCAGGTGGAGAACGAACTGGAGCGTATGCGCGGTGAGTCCGCCCAATTAAAGGAACGCTGGAATCGGGAGAAGGGTGCGATTACCCGCGTCAAGCAGCTGAAAGAAGAACTGGAGCAGGCTCGGGCTGAGGAAGAAAAAGCCACTCGCGAGAACGACTGGAATAAAGCCGCCGAACTGCGCTACGGCAAGTTGGCGGAAATTGAGAGAAATCTCGAAACAGCCAACCGGGATATCGAAGCCATGAAGTCCGGCACGCCTCTCCTTAAAGAAGAAATCGATGAGGAAGACATCGCCATCATCGTAGCCAAGTGGACCGGTATCCCGGTTTCCCGGATGCTGGAAGGCGAAGTCCAGAAGCTCATCCACATGGAAAGTCGCCTGCATGACCGCGTGGTGGGACAGAACGAAGCAGTTTCGCTGGTCGCCAATGCGATCCGCAGAAACCGGGCGGGTCTGAGTGACCCCCACAGGCCGATCGGGAGCTTCATCTTCCTGGGCCCGACCGGTGTGGGTAAAACAGAACTCGCCCGCGCCCTGGCCCAATTCATGTTCGACGACCAGAAGGCCATGATTCGTGTGGACATGTCGGAGTACATGGAGAAACACTCGGTATCCCGCATGATCGGCGCGCCTCCGGGCTATGTGGGCTATGACGAAGGTGGGCAGCTTACTGAGCACGTTCGGCGTCGCCCCTACTCGGTGGTGCTGTTTGACGAAATCGAGAAAGGCCACCCGGATGTCTTTAACACGATGCTGCAGATTCTGGATGATGGCCGACTCACCGACGGTCAGGGGCGAACGGTGGATTTCAGGAACACCGTCATCATCATGACTTCGAACGTGGGCAGCGCCGTAATCTCCGAGAACAGCCCGATCGGCTTCTCGATCAATCACAAGAGCCGGAACGGGCAGGAAGATATTCGCAAGAGGCTGATGGAAGCCCTGAAGGTGACGTTCCGACCGGAATTCCTCAACCGTGTGGACGACATTATTGTCTTCAACACGCTGTCGAAGGAACATCTCGGAGTGATTATCGACCTGCAGTTGAAGAGAGTGGAAGCTTTGCTGGCGGCCCGCAGTCTGAAGATGGTCGTGTCGCAGGCAGCCAAGGAGGCTATCCTCGCGGAAGGCTATGATGCGGCATTCGGGGCCAGACCGCTCAAGAGGGCCATTCAGAGGCTGGTGCAGGATCCGCTGGCGTTACGGCTTCTGGAAGGGGATTTCCTGTCCGGGGAAACCATCCTTGTGGATACCGACGATGCGTCCGGAAAACTGCGCTTCGACAAACAACTGGAAATGGTCGCGGCATAGAATCGGCGCGACAACCGGCAGCAGCGAAAAAGGGGGAAGCTACGCGCTTCCCCCTTTTTCACTCTTGACGCGAGGGCAATCGAGATGAGCCGTCACCAGGTCCTGAAATGCTGCCTCCAGTTCGGCGGTTTCATACACGAAATAGTGTCCTCGTCCACTTAGTTCCCGGAGACGGCTGGTGGGGATATGCTCGTGCAGGTCACGGGCGACGGCGATGGGAATGACGGGATCGTCTGTCCCATGTGTGATAAGAACGGTGCAGGCAGCCAACTGCTCCAGATCTACCTCCGGTTCGGAATACAACGCCTGCACTTCCTGGAGGAGACTGCCGGGCGACTGGGAGTAGCCCTCACGCCGATTTCGCTGGAACAGTTCCTCCGCCTCCTGACTGGACAGGAGCCGCTGGTCATCCGGCGAGAGGCTGATTTTTACCTCGTCAAAGTACGGTCCCCATTTATTCAGGACCTTCTGGTGCTGCTCCTCCTCGACTTCGAGGAACGCACCGGAGCTAATGTTGGCCAGTTTTGCGGAGAGGAGAATTCGCCAGGTCCGTTTGGAATACTGCGCCCAGTGGGAGATGAGACTGGGCATCCCCATGCCGCTGACCAGGGCCATAGCCCGCAAACCCGGCAATTGCCCGCAGGCCAGAGCGTAGGTGGCACCCGCCGAGAAACCGAAGATGGAGAACGGCGCACCGGGACCAAGCAGATGTTCGGTAAGTTCCGCGACGTCCTGCGACCAGGCAACCACCGTTCTCCCGTGAATGGGAGTGGAAAGACCAATCCCAGGACGATCCGGGGAGATCAGGCGAATGTTGAGACGGACCAGAATGTCTTCGAGACCGGGTGTAGTTTCGAGGCGCGAGCCCTGGAAACCATGGAAATAGAGTACAGGGGTCCCGTCGTGGGGGCCTCGATCCATGTACGCGAGGGTGCGCCCGTCGCGGAGGGTTAGCTTCCCGAAGGCAGGATCACTTTCGCCGGGCAAGGGACGCAAGCCTGGAATTTTATCCATCAGGCCGGCGACGGACTCCCGAAGACGCGCCAGATCGAGGTGCGGGTCATCAGTTGGATAAAGCGGCTCGCCAATGCGAACGTGGATATGAAACGGAGGGGTCTTCGCCTCGTCATCCATGCCGGCGAAGATCACGGTCTCCGGGCTCCAGTCGAGGCGCAAGCCACCAATAGCAACCGGCACGACAGGACAACCACTTTTTTCAGCGGAAACCACGACCCCAGTGCTCCATTTTTGTAACTGCTTCTCCGGGTCCGCTATCGCACGTCCCGCTGGAAAGATCAGGACGGCGTGGTTATCGGCTTCCTTCAGATAGCTGGCAATGATATCCGACATGCCATGGTGAATGCCCTTTTTATCGTCCGGCACGAGGAGCGCGATGCCGTAGTTATGCAGGACCCAGCGCTCGATCTGAACCATCCAGTTCCGGCTGTCGGCGGTGATCAGGATGCGGGGGATGCGGCCGGCACGAGTCGCCAGCAGGTGGCCGAGGATGAAGCCATCAACCCCTGACCGGTACCCGTGATTGGCCGCCACTATGTAGGAACAGTCCTGCGGCAGATTTTCGAGCCCTTCCACATCAACCCAGGGAAGAACGTAGCGATCAAACAAGACCTGAAGCACCTGGATGGGCCAACCCTGTTCGCGGATGTCTTCCGGCGCATCACGGAGTTCGCGGCGGAGCAAGACGTGGAGCGGAACGGCTACTGCAACAAAGCCCAGGGCGGCGTACGTGAGGGACCGAAACAGTTTCCGCGCGAGGCTCGGTTTTTGGCTTTGTTTTTTCAAATTCACCTTCAGGCTTTATCAACTTCAGGCTTTATCAACTTTAGGCTTTGTCAAAGAGGAAACAAACCCCAACTCCGACAGCATAGGCAAGGATATCGAACGGGTTGAAGGTTCCGGCAAATATGCCGTGCGGCCAGAAGTACGGACTGAGTTCGGTCATGGTGCTGCCCAGGAAAATGGACGCAGCCGCCCGTGCCGGAGTTCCGCCGAAGATTCGGTGGATCAGGCCTCGTCGGGCCGGATTATCGAGACTACGGATGGCGATGTGAAGCTACGCAGGCTGCGTCAGGTCGGCACCGTAGCTGGTGCGTGGTTCCCGGGGGCAGCGGCGCGGTATCCGGCGGCGATCGGGCAACGGTGGACCCATGGATCAGGCAGGGGGATTTTCGGTTTGGCTAAGGACGTGGGGCCGACGGAATTTCGAAACAAGGTAGATGGCGAAGCCGAGGGCTGCGGCGAGGGAGGTGTCGCGGGCCTCGCGGAGGGTGCTGTTGGACATGAGCCAGATGGAGAGCAGGATGGCGGCGGTGGGGATGAGGAGGCCTCCGGGGAGGTGGAGGAGCGCTTTGGGCGCATCGCTGCGGCGGCGGAGGGCAATCATGGAGGCGGCGGTACCGAGGTAGATGACGAGGCGGGCGAGGATGCTGACGGTGACGGCATAGACGAAGGTTCCCGAAATGGCGAGGATGAGGACGACGGCTCCGGTGGCGAGGATGGAGATGTGCGGGGTTTGGAAGCGGGGGTGGGTTTTGCCGAGGACTGCCGGCATTTCGTGGCGCTGGCCCATGGCGAACGGGATGCGGGAGGCCGAGAGCAGAACGACGTGGAGATTGCCGGACGATGCCGATGGCGGTGAGGAGGGCGGTGGGGATGTCCTTTTGCGGGTCGCGAATTTCGCCGCCGGGGACAACGGCCATTTCGAAGCCGGTGAAGGCGTAGACGAGGAGCAGGACGGAGGTGGAGAAGGGCGCGTAGGCGGGAGGCGTGCCGAAGTGAAAGCTGTTCCAGCTAACGAACCAGACACCAACCGCAATCAGGACGCAGAGGGGAATCAGTTTGCCGACTGTGAAGACATTGTTGAACAGAGCGGCACCGCGGATACCGGCGTAATTGACGGCGACCAGGAGGAAGGTGACGGCGCAGAGGAAGACTGTGCGACCGAGGCCGGTGGCGACCTGGGGGACGAAGAAGGCGGCGTAGCTGGCGAGGAGATTGCTGTTGGCAGCGAAGGCGGTGACGCGGGCGATCCACATGAGCCAGCCGGCACCGAAACCGGCAGTGGGGCCGAAGGCTTCGCGGGTGTAAAGGTAGGGTCCGCCGGTGCCCCGGAAGCGGCTGCCGACTTCGGCGAAACACAGGACGATGATGGCGGAGAAGACGGCGCAGAGGAGGAAGGCGAGGAGGCTGTAATTGCCGATCAGGCCGAAGACTTTACCGGGGAGGCCGAAGATACCGGCCCCGATGGCGCCGTTGAGCGCGACGGCGATGAGGTCGAGCCGGGTGATGGAGCGGAGGAGGCCGGAGCGGGTGGGCAGCGGAGACATTTTGAGGATAGAAGAAAAAGGGAACGCCGGATTGCGCAGGCGTTCCCCATGAAGTGTACACGACTGCCGACCGACGGAGCCGTGCGGTCGTCTATTTGGCTCCGTCTGGTCGTCTACTTGACGACGGTGACTTTGGCGACCATGCCGGAGTGCAACAGGCAGCGAACGGTGAACTCACCGACCTTGTCAAATTTTGCACCATAGGTCCCGCCGTCGCTCATAGCATCTGAATTGACGTAGAGGTCCGGGACCCAGATCTGGTGCTCGACCTCATCCTCATTGCGCCAGACGACGGTGGTTCCGACTTTGACGGTGACATTGTCGGGGATAAAGGCGTACTGGGACATGACCGCATTGGGCGAGGTGCCGCCACCAGGGGTACCGAATTGTTGACGCCGGAAGGTCCAGTCCGTTCGCGGACCCGCCTGTATGTGGCATGAAGTGCAGGTACCGCTATTCTGAGGGGACGTCTGGACGGAGCCGTCCGGGCGGTACGCAACATACTCCCACTCCCCGTTGCGGGTGGTGGCGTAAGCACCGCCATAGCCGGGTTCCTTGCGTTTCACGAAGATGGTGCCCAGGACGTCCGGAATGTAGCGACCGTTGGCATCGAGAAGCTTGTTCCCGGCGGCATCGCGCTTTGAGGTCCAGGCCTCAAAAAGGAGCACGGAACCATAGGGGTAGTTCGTCTCCCACCATGGCACGGCGGCGGCGATGGAGTTCCCCCAAACCACCCGAATCTGACCATTATCGGGCCGATCCACGGTCAGCAGTTTCTTGAATGTCGTGGTGTAACCCGCCGGAAAACCGACACGGTCGGTTTGGGGAGCAGGTATCTGGGCGGACAGGAGTCCGACACATGTCAGGGCGCAACTAATCACCTTAGCCGCCACCATATCTCGTCTTGAAAACATTACAATCCCCTTTTCATCGTTTGTGCAACTGTGCAACGATCGGAACCCACAGGACTCCGGCCTGGAAGTGTCTACGGTAATGGCAGACGATCGGATTGCAGTTGTCGTCTGATCCACCGATTTTTTAATGCGTGGTGAGGGAAACGGCGAGGGCGAGCAGGGATTTAATGCCGGGAACGATGCTGTCGGCTTCGGCGAATTCTTCAAGGCGATGGGGGAGGTGTTCGAGGACGGTTCCCACGGCTACGGCGGGAATGCCCATGGCTATGGCTATGTTGGCGTCGGTGGAGCCTACGTCGGCGGGGGAAATTTCGGGAGTGCCTGCCTTACGGAAATAGTTCGACGTGGCCAGCGCTGTCTGGACTACCGGGAGGTTGCGCCGTTCGGCCTGGGGCCGGGCTTTGGAGTAATCAATGGCCATGCCGGTTTCTGAGCGGAAGCCGACGCCTTCGCGTTCCGCCACCTGTTTGGCCGTGGAAACGACGGCTGTGGCAAGGGTGTCCTGGGTGGTGCTGTCGAGGGAGCGGAGATCCACGGTGAACCAAGCTTCGCGCGGAATGGCGTTCACGACAGTGCCTCCGCCCAGCATACCGACGTTGAGGACCGGGAGTTTGAAGGTGTCGAGCCCTGGGGCTGCGGGCGGCAGGGGCAGTTCGTAAAGGGCACTGATGGCCTTCGCAACGGCTTTGGACGGGCTGGGCGCACCCCGACTTTCCAGGGTATGGGCACCCGGTGAGGTGTAGAAGAACTTGAACAGGGTGATGCGGAAGGCCCCGTAAAAGACCTGGTTGGCACCCAGATCCACTGCCACAAACATATCCGGCTTGTAGCCACTGTTTTCGAGCCAGAATTTGGCTCCAGGCAGGCCGACTTCCTCCTGGGATGAGGCGAGGAAGATGAGGTCGCCTTTGGTTTTCACGCCTCCGCGATTGAGGGCGCGGAACATTTCGAGAGTCGCCATCAGGTTGGAAGTATCGTCACCGATACCGGGGGCGGTCAGGATGTTGCCTTCGCGCCTGACTTTGATGGGCGTTGTGTCGGGGAAAACGGTGTCGGTGTGGGCTGCGAAGACTACGGAGGGGCCACCGCCGGTGCCTTTGCGGACGCCGGACACATTGAGCATTTTGTCTTCGCGAATGTCGGTCAGGCCGAGTTTTTCCATCTCGGCGCGGATATAGCGGGCGCGAGCTTGTTCCTTGCCGGAGGGCGCGGGAATTTCGACGAGGCGGATCCACTCGTCGATGATGCCGGTGGAACGGTCGTCAATGGACTGCAGCGCTTTGGCGATGGCGGGCTGCTGCAACAGCGAGGGCTGGAACCAGTTATTCTGGGCCGACAAGGGCAGCACGGTTCAGCATGAGGCTAAAGGTAGCGCGTCAGCCCCTTTTCATGCTGTTCAGAACGACCTGCAGCGCTTTCCTGGCAGCCCCGGCTTCGGCACCAAGGGACGCTGGGAGGGGTTGCGCTTCGAGGGGATCAGAGAGGACGTCGTAGAGGCGACCATCACGATAGAGTTTGAAACGTTTATTGCGGACCCACTCTTCGAGCTTGAAGTTATCTTTGTCCCAGCCGGGACGGGGGTCGTGCCAGCAGTAGATCCAGTCTCTGGGATTGCCGGGCTGGCCACGCAGTTGGGGTAGGAAGCTGCGGCCATCGAGTTTCACATCGCCTCGGCGAGGGACACCCGTGGCGTCGAGGATGGTTGGCAGGAAATCCGTGGAATCGATGAGGTCTTCGCAGACCTTGCCGCGGGGGGTGGTGCCGCGCCAAAGCCCCAGCATGGGGACGTGAGTTCCGCCGTCGGTGGGCAGACCTTTGCCACCTTTGATGACCTTGTCGCCCATACGGGACGTGATTTCCAGAGGGGTGCCGTTGTCGCCGAAGAAGAGAACGAGGGTGTTGTCGAGGACACCTTGTTTGCCGAGGCCGGTGATCATGCGGCCGACGACGTCATCCATGTACTCGACCATGTCCTTGAAGTAGGCGGGGTCGTTCTTGAGCTTGCGGGTGTTGTAGTCGGCGCTCTTCGGGGTGGGATTGAAAGGGCCGTGGGTGAGGGCCATGGGGTAGTAGGCGAAGACGGGTTCGTCTTTCTGTGCACTGGGGCCGGTGTGAGCTTTGAAGAATGACAGCAGGTTCTCGGACCAGTGGTCGTCACCGTAATCACCTTTGACCGCTTTGTAGATCTTGCCGTTTTCTTCATAGGTGGGGTCGCCATAGCGCGAGCCACTATCCTCCGTGTGACCGGCGTGCCACAGGGAGTAGCTTTCGAAGCCGGCATCTTTGGGGAGTTGACCTTTGCCCCGATCTTCGGGGTGGTAATCGGGCGGGTTATAGCTCCAGAACTGCCACTTCCCGGCGATGGCGGTGCGGTATCCGGCGCGGGACATGCGGTGGCCGAAGGTGACGGTTTTGGGATCCATCAGGCCGAAGCCGGTCCAGTTCCGGTTGTTGTAGAGACCGGTCATCAGTTGCAGGCGCGTGGGGGTGCAG
>RGPS01000091.1 GCA_010084195.1 Terriglobia bacterium | reverse complement strand
CACAGGCCGAAGTCAATCTGCAATCCACACCGCTAATGGCGAATGGAGTCCTCTATTCGACCGCAGGTTCGCGCCGCTCCGTGGTGGCTCTGGACCCGAAGACTGGCGAGATGATCTGGATGCACAGTGAACGCGAAGGGGCCCGGGGCACGGCGGCCCCGCGGCAGCTTTCCGGAAGAGGCCTGGCATACTGGACGGACGGTCGCGAGGAACGTATCCTTTACGTGACACCCGGCTATCGGCTGATTGCGTTGAACGCGAAAAACGGGGTACCCGTCGCTGGCTTCGGAAAAAACGGAGTGGCAGATCTCAAGCTCGACGACGATCAGGTGATGGACCCGGTCACCGGTGAAGTGGGCCTCCATGCGGCACCCATCGTTGCGGGCAACACCATCATCATCGGGGCTGCTCACCGGCAGGGCATGGCCCCGGTGAGTAAGTCCAACGTGAAAGGCTATGTCCGGGGCTTTGACGTCAGAACCGGGAAGCGGTTATGGATTTTTCATACCATCCCGAAACCCGGTGAGTTTGGCTATAACACCTGGGACAAAGACTCGGCGGAATATACCGGCAACACGGGTGTGTGGGCACAGATGAGCGTGGATGAGGAGCTGGGACTCGCTTACCTGCCGGTGGAACTACCCACCGGCGATTCCTATGGCGGGCACCGCCCGGGCAATAATCTCTTCGGGGAAAGCCTGGTAGCTGTGGATCTGAAGACAGGTAAGCGCAAGTGGCACTACCAACTCGTCCACCATGGTATCTGGGATTTCGATATCCCCTGTGCGCCCATCCTCGCGAACATCATGGTCGGCGGCAAGCTGGTGAAGGCAGTGGCCCAGCCGACCAAGCAATCGATCCTGTATGTATTCAATCGCGAGACCGGTGAGCCGATTTGGCCAATTGTGGAACGCCCCGTTCCCAAGGGCGACGTCCCTGGAGAGTGGTATTCGCCGACCCAGCCGATTCCCACGAAACCACCGGCTTATGCCGCGAACGGGTCCAGCATCGACGACCTGATCAATTTCACCCCCGCGTTGCGGGAAGAAGCCATCCGGCTGGTTTCAAAGTACCGGCTGGGGCCACTTTTCACGCCGCCCGTACTCAGTCGCGCGGAAGGGCCTCTGGCCACAATCATAATGGGTTACCCCAACGGTGGCACCAATTGGCCGGGAGGATCTTACGACCCCGAAACCCACCTGCTCTTCGTCTACTCCCAAGGAATAGCCGGCATTGAAGGGATTGTGAAACCAGAGTCCGGAACGTCCGATATGGACTACGTGACGGGCACGGTTGGCAGCGGCACTACTGGCCGGAGTGGTTTCAACCGACTGGCAGTGCAGGGGCTTCCACTAATCAAGCCACCCTACGGGAAGATTAGCGCCATAGACCTGAATAAGGGCGAAATTGTCTGGCAAATTGCTCACGGCGAAACCCCGGATGCGGTGCGAAATAGTCCGGTGCTGAAGGGGCTGACCATCCCGCGCACCGGCCGGGTCGGGGTGGTAGGCGTTCTCACTACGAAAAGTCTGGTGATCGCCGGAGAAAGCGGTACTTTCACCAACGCGGCGGGCAAAGTGGGGGCGCTGTTACGCGCCTACGACAAGGCGACGGGCAAGGATGCAGGGGCGGTCTATATGCCTTCCGGGCAAACGGGTTCGCCGATGACTTACACGCTGAATGGCAAGCAGTACATCGTAGTGGCAGTAAGCGGTGAGGGCGGCTCGGGCGGACAGCTTCTGGCGTATACACTGCCCGATTAGGCCTCACCGATCAGGACTAACGCTGGTCGGGAGCGCCAACAGGGGAGTATGATACCCCCAGATGCCACTTCGATTCAGTCGCGATCTCCCGCTCACGATCCTGGCTCTCCTTGCCGTCGGTGCCACAGTAGCCATCGCCGGTCACGACACGGGCGAATTGCTGCCTCTCGATGACGACGCCATCCGTTACACAAAGACCCCTGCTGACGATCCCGTCGCGCGGTTGGCGAAACGCATCAGCGCCGGAAGCGTCCACCTGACGTGGGAAGACCAGTTCGGCTACCTCCGCTCGGTCCTGAAAGAACTGCACATCGCACCTTCGTCCCAGGTTTTGGTGTTCTCCAAGACCAGCTTCCAGGCTCCACGCATCTCCCCCCGTCGCCCACGTGCCATCTACTTCAACGACACCACCACGGTGGGCTTCGTTCGCTCCGGTGACGTTCTGGAATTCGCTGGGGCCGACCCGCGCCAGGGCACCATCTTTTACACTCTGGAGCAGCAGCCGACCGCGCGGCCCAACTTCTACCGCCGTGATATCTGTACCCAGTGCCACCATTCGCCCGTCACGCAGGCGGTCCCGGGGTTCATGGTCCGCTCCGTGACACCGGACTGGAATGGCTTGCCCGCAGGCTCCGAGTCATTCATTACCGACCATCGCAGCCCGCTCAAAGAGCGCTGGGGCGGCTGGTACGTAACGGGCAAATCGGGCGACCAGGAGCATATGGGCAACGCCGTCCTGCAGCGCCCCGGCGAGACGAGCCTGCCGGTCTCCGGGGAGGCCAGAAACCTCGCTGCATTGGGAACCTTCATCGAACCGACTGCCTACCTGTCGCCCCACAGTGACATCGTGGCCCTGATGACGCTGGAACACCAATCGCAGATGCTGAACCGCATCACGCGCCTGGGCTGGCAGTCGCGGCTCGGTCGCCCCATCGACGCTCTCGTCGAGGAGCTTGTTCAGTACACGCTGTTTTCCGGGGAAGCGGCGCTCACAGCCCCGCTGAAAGGGACGTCGGGGTTCGCCGAGGCCTTCCCCAGGAATGCGCCCCACGATGCCCGCGGTCGCTCGCTCTATGATTTCGACCTGACCACGCGGATGTTCCGGTATCCATGCAGCTTCCTCATCTACTCCGAACCCTGGGACGCTATGCCGACGCCGGTCCTGGACCGCGTCTACTCCCGCCTCCTGAATGTCCTGACCGGCAAAGATGCCAGCCCCGCATTCCGGCATCTCTCTCCGGCAGACCGCCAGGCGATTTTGGAGATTCTGCGCAACACCAAAAAAGGCCTGCCTCCCGCCTGAGTACCAGCTATCCTGATAAGAAATGAACCTTCGGAGCCTGATCCTGCTCGCCCTCGTTGCGGAACCCATGCTCGCCGGGCCCGTAGTTCTTTACGATGCCACCCTGGGCACCACGCCTGGAACACAAGGTTGGTTCTACAACAATCCCTCCGGTGCAGTTGAATCTATAGGGGCAGGCTTTGTGGACCTCGACACCACCTCGGCCAACTCGGTCAAAGCGGGCTACGGACGGATCGCACCCTTCGCCCTGGATATCGCGGGGGGTGTTCGCCTTCGTTTCGACGCCCAGCTCAACAGCGAAACCCACAGCAGCAATGACCGCGCCGGATTCTCGGTGATCGCTATCGGCTCCGGCCTGACCGGGATCGAACTCGGTTTCTGGACTGATCGCGTCTTTGCGCAAAATCAGGCCCCCCTCTTTACTCACGGAGAACAGGGCTTCCTCGATACCACGAATCTGACCAGCTACGATCTGTTTCTCAGCGGTAGCGGCTACCAGCTTTGGGGCGATGGAAGTCTGATTCTCAGCGGTGCGCTCCGCAACTACGGCGCGGCCTTCATCCCCCCGTATATTGTGAGCAACTCTCTCTTCCTGGGCGACGACACCAGTTCCGCGCGTGCCGATGTCCGCCTGGCATACGTGGAAGTGGAAACGCTCCCCGAGCCGGCCACTATTCTGCTCAGCAGCGCAGTGCTTCTCACGCTCGGACTCTTCAGGTTCAGTCGTCGCGGCAAGTCGGGCGCGTAACTCCATGCAGCGCAGAATCACACGATCTCCGGCCCAAATCATCACCGCCTCCGAGGCAGCCGGTTTCGTCCAGTCCGGCATGTGGCTTGACTACGGCGGTTCCCTTTCTCAGCCTGACGTTTTTGATGAAGCCCTGGCCGAGCGCCGCGACTCACTCCAAAACGTCAAGATCCGTTCCACCATGTCGCTGAAACCCCGGGCCGTCCTCGAAAAGGATCCCGAAGGCAGACACTTCTGCTGGCTGAGCTGGCATTTCTCAGCCTATGACCGCAAGAAGCACGACGAGGGCCGCTGCAGCTATATCCCATTGCATCTGGGAGAAGTCCCGGATTACTATCGCCGCTTCATCGAACCGGTAGACATTCTCATTCTGAAGACCTGCCCTCTCGACGAGAACGGCTACTTCAACTTCGGCCCCACCAATGTCTGGTACCGCGCCATCATCGAACGGGCCCGGATGGTGATCGTCGAGGTATCGGAAAGCATGCCCTGGGTCTGCGGCGAAGGAACCGGCGTGCACGTCAGCGAAGTCGACTACATCATTCAGGGTGATAATTCTCCCGCGCCGGAGTTACCGAACCCGCCTCCCACCGATATCGACCGGGCGGTTGCGAGGCAGATCGCCCAGGAAGTGAACGATGGCGATTGTCTGCAAATCGGCATTGGCGGTATGCCCAACGCGGTCTGCAGCCTCCTGCTGGAGAGTGGGGCGAAAGACCTCGGGGTTCACACCGAGATGCTGATCGATGGCCTGGTGGAGCTCTACAAGGCTGGCCGGGTTACCGGAAGCCGCAAGAAGCTGAACCCGGGCAAGATCGTCTATACGTTCGCGATTGGTTCGCAGGACATGTACACTGCGCTCCACCGTAATCCGGACTTCCATGCCTGCCCAGTCGATTACACCAACTTGCCACACCGCATCATGCAGAACGACCATGTGGTGTCCATCAACAACACCACGCAAATCGACCTGCAGGGCCAGTTGGCGTCCGAGTCCGATGGCCATCGCCACATCAGCGGGTCGGGAGGCCAGGCACAATTCGTGCGCGGGGCCTATGCTTCAAAGGGCGGCAGGTCCTTCATCTGCCTGGCGTCCACGTATCACAAGCGCGGGGAACCACGCAGCCGTATCGTGCTCAACCTCTCGCCCGGCAACATTGTCACCACGCCCCGCTCCGACACGATGTATGTGGTGACCGAGTA
This sequence comes from Terriglobia bacterium, assembly GCA_010084195.1. Taxonomy (GTDB): domain Bacteria; phylum Acidobacteriota; class Terriglobia; order Bryobacterales; family Bryobacteraceae; genus BOG-234. The sequence continues at coordinate 17,371 of RGPS01000091.1, read as the reverse complement.
CGGCATGGTCAATCTGAAGGGGAAATCGGTCCCGGAGCGGGCTCAGGCGCTTATCCGACTGGCCCACCCCAATTTCCGTGAAGAGCTGGAGCGCCAGGCCTGGGAGCACAGGCTGATTCCGCGCGGGTTTGTATTCTGAGGGTGGTTGCCTGATGCCGGATCTGGACAAACTGGAACGAAAAATCGAGGCCTGCTTCAACGATGCAGAGGCCAATGGGTGGTTTCCGCCTGAGTTGAATGAAGAATCGGATGCTCAGTACTGGCGTCTGGTGGCAGCATCCCTGCGGCCCGCCAAAGGCATGCGGATTCTGGATGCCGGTTGCGCACGGGGAAGATATGCCCGCAGGCTCTCCGCTGCGGGGGCCCACGTCACAGGCATGGACCTGACGGCCCTCTTTCTCCATGACGCCCGTCGCGCTATCCTCGAAGTCGACTTCGTGCAGGCAACCCTCCGCCAACTCCCCTTCGCCGACGCGACCTTCGATGGAGTTCTCTGCAACGGCGTCCTGTGCCACCTGGCGGACCGGAAATCGGCGCTGTCGGAAATGGCGCGAATCCTGAAGCCGGGCGGTACCCTGCTGGTCATTGACCACAATCTTACGGGTCTGCACCCCCGCTATTTTCTTCCCGCCAGTTGGGTCAAGTGGTACCAGGAACGGAAGGGTCTGTGGATGTACCCACCCGGCTTTGAGTTCCGTGAAAACTATTTCCGGGCTGATCAACTGTCTTACGAACTCGGCGCGTGGTTTAGCCACGTCGATGAAACGTTCGTCACTGAGGGCCATGGGCGCGCTTCCGCGCTCTACAACCTGTTCCCCTCTCTGTCCTGCGAGGCTGCCTGGGTGGCTCGTCGCTGAAGGCGGGCTATTTCTTCGTCGGCTCGCCCACCATCTTCGGGGCCGAGGACACCAAAGCCTCCGGATTGGCCTTCGCGTCTATCACCAACTCCAGGAAGGCAATGTGCATTTCGTCCGTGGTTTGGTCCCCCCAGTGGACGGTGGATTTCGGGTCCGGGTTGTACTTGTTGTTGGCCGAGTTGTCGAACGCTGCTTTTGATTCCAGAACGGTACCCACAGGAAGTTCCGCTGGGTCGCGCAGAGCATAGGTTGTCTGCCAGTTGAAGTCGTAGCGGGGTACGTCGAGCAGAGTTTCTTTCTTCCCGTTGGGATAGGCCGCGTCCACCTTCATGCTCTTCCCCCGGACATGCATGTGGGGCTGAATGGAGAGCAGGCGCGCGGGAGCGGCCAGCGTCATGGTTGCCTTGGATTCATAGCCGCCGGCAGCAGGCGGAATCTCCAGGTCCAGGTCGCGCAGCGTATCAATCGCCAACACCCTTTTCGCCGGCACCTTCGGGGCAAAATAGAGGCCGATCTCGGAATGATCCACCGCCGCCGTTCCGTTCGGATTAAAGTGCATTTCGAAGACCAGATCAGAACCGGCCTTGATCAGCTTTGCCCCATCTTCGAGCCATGGCGAAGGTTCGTATCCCGGTTCATAACCCTGCAACAACTGCCGCCGGGCAAATACCGCCTCCCCTGCCCTCTTCTTGCCCCTCTCGGTTACCGTGGGAACAAAAATCTGGTTGCGCGGAAAATCAGCCAGATAGCTGGATCCGGGCTCGCGGACGAAGACGTTCATGTGGTGGACCGTAGCCCGCTGGTCAATTCGGAACTCGGCGGCCCGGACCCAGGTATCTTTTTCGAAGTGAGTGGGCACAATCAGGAACGTATAGGGAAGCACACCTTCCTTCGCCACCTGGAGACCAGGGACCTGCACCACGAAATCCGGCTTGCCAATTTTCCAGGTACTCACCCCGGACACCAACTGTCGCACAGCCCCCGACTTTCCCTCAGGGCTGCCACTGTCCACCCAGGACGTGATCGTCTCAATTTCCTTCTGGCTCAGGGCGCGGTCATTTCGAAACTGATGGGCAGCGCCCGGAGCCGCGTGCCACGGCGGCATCACACGCGAGACGACCGCTTCCTGAATCGACTTCGCCCATGGGCGAACCTCCGCGTAGGTTCGCAGCGCCATTGGCGCAATGTCTCCTGGTTGGTGGCAGGCCACACAACGGGCCTGCAGAATGGGCTGGACATCAGCCGAGTAAGTGGCGGCAGAGACAGAAAGGCTGCTGAGAGCCCAGACGGCAGCGAACGTGATAGATCGGGACGGCATTCGTTCCAGTCTATGCGATCATGCAACAAATGAGATTGCTCGTTTCACTCGCCCTTACTATGTCTGCCCTTGCTGCTGATCCGAAACTGATTGTTCCCGTCAACGGGGCGCCCCCTGTAGGCCCCTATTCACCAGGTCTCGATGCTGGTACCTACGTGTACGCGTCCGGCCAGGGCGTGCGGGATTCGAAGAGCCAGATGCCGGAAGGTATCGAGGCCCAGACGAAGCAATGCATCGAGAATGTGCGCGTTATTCTCGATGCGGCCGGGCTCTCTCTGGCGAACGTTGTTTCGGTTCAACTCTACCTCTCGGACCTGAAGAACCTTCCGGTTGTTGAGAAGCTCTACGCTGCGGCGTTCACTTCTAACCCACCGCGCGTGACGCTCGGCGTGGCCCGGATGCCCACCGACACCACAGTGGAAATCACCGTCGTCGCCAAACGCGACGCGGGTGTGGCTGACCGTCTCTATCTGCCCGCCGTCTACGGCAAGACTGAAAAGGAAGCCGGGGCAAAGCTGACTGCAGCACTGAAGAAAGCCGGGCTCTCGGCAAAGAACGTCCTCTTCGCCAACCGCTACGTCGTTGGCGGCACCGCCGCGGGGCAGGTACCCGTACATGCCCTTCCGGCCGGAGCCAGCCACGCCATTTTCGCGATTGCAGCCAAAGCCGCTCCGGCTGGCCTGGCACTCTGTGAAGTGGTTGCCAGTGACCCGAAAGGCACCGTCGAAGAGCAGACCACCAGCGCATTCGGGAAGCTAAAGGCGTGTCTGGAAGCGAAGGGCATGACTCTCAACAACCTGGTCGCGACCAACGTCTACGTGGATGACATCAATGACTTCGCAAAAATGAACGGCGTCTACGCGACGTACTTCCCAACCCAGAAGCCAACCAGGACCACAGTCCAGCCACTTCCGCCCGCCGTGCCTAAAGGCAGCCTGGTCCGCCTTTCCGGCGTTGCGGCGCGGTAAGTGATAAACGAAAGTACTGTTGCGACCCCAGTCAGCGCGTAGTAACCTGGTGGCGATCAAATGGGGAGGACTCGCAACAGATTCGAAGCCCTTAGATCATTCTCTGGAGGAGCCTGATGGTGCTTGCCTCAATCCCGTTTGCGCAGGCTGGCATTGTCTATGAACACCTGAATCCGTTTGGATTGTCCAATGATCCATTTCCGAATCCCAACACCTTCACCCTTACTGGAACAACCTTTATCAACACCATAAAAGGTTACTTCGTACCCAGCTTTCCAGAACACAGTGTTTCCGTAGTCAGCCTCGGGCCTGACCAACCTGGATAACAACACAACAGTTTCCGTCCTGGCAGATGACATGGGTAGTTACCACCCTGGTTTCTATCAGGTGGCGACACTGAATCAGTGGTTTGCTCCGGGCAACTACATGGTATATGCCTCGGACGTTAGCCGCTGGGGGATCAATGCATTTTCCGGCTACGCGGGCCTGTCCCGTGTAGCGAACGTGGCGGATACTCCCGAACCTGCAACCCGGGGCATGATCGGACTCGGTTTGGGTGCGCTCGGTTTGGGTGCGCTCGGTTTGCGCGCCCGCCGACGCGCGTAGTTTCTACCATAGTTTTTGAAAAAGCCCCTGACCCGAAAGGGTACAGGGGCTTTTTCAATTCCGGGGGAACTCCGGATGCTCCACCCGCGCCGACGTAAACAACCCTGCCAGCCTGGCCACCACATCGGGATGCTGCGCCGCAACGTTCTTTGACTCCGTAAGATCCGTCTTCAAGTCAAACAGCTCCATCTGCAGCTTCGGAAGCTGCCGGACCAGTTTCCAGTCGCCTTGCCGGATAGCCTGCTGAAAACCACCTTCGTGGAACTCCCAGTAAAGATAATCGTGGGGCTTTTGCTGGCCGCCCGTCAGGGTCGGCAGGAACGACAGACCATCCAGCCGCGGCTGCGTGGGAATGCCCGCCAACTCGGTAATGGTGGGCAGGAAATCCCAGAAGGCCCAGGCGTGATCACTGGTCTGCCCGGGCGTAATCTTGCCCTTCCAGTTGGCAATTGCCGGTACCCGGATTCCGCCCTCATACAGGTCCCGCTTGGTGCCCCGCACCGCACCAGAACTCTTAAAAAACGTGGGGTCATGATTGCCCTCATGATGCGGGCCGTTGTCACTGGTGAATATCACCAGCGTGTTCTCTCGCTGGCCGCTGGCGTCGAGTGCCGCCAGGACCTTGCCAATTTGCTCGTCCATTCTGGTGATCGCCGCCGCGAAGTTTTTCTCTACCTCCGGCCACGTCTCTTTGGCATACTGACCCTGATTCGGCGCTTCCATGCCGTTCTTCGTATAGGTCCCGCGTTCGTTGTCGGCGTGGGGAACCGTGTACGTCAGATACAGGAAGAATGGGTTCATTTTTTCAGCTGCGATGAACTTCAGCGCGCGCTCGGTGAACAGGTCATTCGAAAACGTTTTCTGCCGATCAAACCAGTTCTCCGGCAAGAAGAACTCGCTCTTGTTCTCCCACAGATGTTCCGGGTAGGAGTTATGCGCGTGCTGCTGGTTAAGATACCCGAAGAACTCGTCAAAACCCTTGTCATTGGGGTGTGAGTCTTTGTCGAACCCACCCAAACCCCACTTACCGAACAACGCCGTCTTGTACCCCTTCGTCTTCAGCAGTGAAGCCACGGTGGCTTCGTTTTTTCCCAGCCCGAGTTCGGGTTTCTTATTGCCGCGAACACTGGCGTGTCCGGTATGTTTGCCCGTCATCAGGCAGCAGCGCGAAGGGGCACAAACCGTACTGCCCGAATAAGCCTGCGTGAAGCGCATCCCGTCGGCAGCCAATCGATCCAGGTTCGGGGTAGCGATACGAGTCTGGCCGTAGCAACCGAGGTCGCCATACCCCAGGTCATCCGCCAGGATGAAGACAATGTTCGGCAGCTTTCGCGTTTGCCCTTCCGCCAGTGCTGCGCTTAACAGCGCCGTGCCGAGAAATTGCCGCCTGTCCAGCAACTACTTCGCCCCCTTCAGTTTGTACGTGTAAGTCTTGAAATCAAAGTCATAGGCGGTTACTTCCGGCACCGGGGCCACGCTCGTCTTTGGCGTAAACTTCGCCAGATTCTGCTTCACGCTCACCAACTTCGGGTCACCAGCCAGATTCGTGAACTCATTCGGATCTTTTCGCCGATCATACAGTTCTTCCTTGCCGTCGCTGTACAGAATGTAGCGCCATTTCTCACTCACCACAGCATGGTTTCCGGGCAGATACGTGGAAACCGTGGCCTCCCGCTTCGCCTTCGGGTCCCGCAAGAGAGGCACCAGGCTGGTACCCTCCAGTTTCGGATTCTGCGGCAGCCCGCACATCTCCACCAGCGTCGGGTACAGATCCAACAGACTCACCGGACTCGTGCGAGTCACACCAGCGCCCTTCGTCCCCGGTCCCGCAATAATCATCGGCACATGCGTGGACCGTTGCCACAAGGTCGACTTGTGCACATGCTGTTTCTCACCCAGATGCCACCCGTTGTCCGACCAGAACACGATAATCGTGTTCTTCGCATACTCGCTTTTCTCGAGGGCATCCAGGACCTTGCCCACCAGTTCATCCGCGAAGGAAATTGCCGCCAGGTACGCCTGCACGAACTCCTTCCACTTCCCTTCCTTCTGAATCCGCTCAATCTCCTCCCGGCGGAACGCGGCAAACCCTTTACCCACCGGCGGGATGTCATCGAGATCATCCTTCGGGACCACAGGCAGCTTCGTCTTATCGCCAGCGTACATATCCCAGAACCTCTGCGGTGAGTACATCGGGATATGCGGATGCCACATGCCTGTTGCCAGGAAGAAGGGCTTTGTATGTTTCCGCTTCAGGAACTCTTCGGCGAACTGCACCGCTTTCTGGTCGCCATACTGGTCATCCGGCTGTTCCAGAACACCCCATTCAAATTCACCTGGAAAGCCCTTCAGGCCGTTGTACGGATGTCCCTTGGGTGCAGGAATCTTCTGGTTCCAGGGATACCAGTCGGCCCGCCGATACCACGGGTCATCAAACTGCTGCAGCTGGAATTCGTCCCACTGATCGGGCGGATTGAACCCGGCCACATGATGCAGAATCTTGCCCGCACCCGCCACGTGGTAGCCATTCTTTTTGAAATATGCCGGAATCGTATCCACGCCAGGCAACGTGGGACGCCAGTACTGATCGTTGTTATAAACCCCCGTGGTGGAAGGGCGCATGCCGGTAAAGAGGGCCGTCCGCGACGGATTGCACAGCGGGGCCGCGCAGTGCGTATCGGCAAACAGCACTCCCCGTTTCGCCAGGCGGTCAATATTCGGCGTACTCACGCCGGGGTAGCCCTTCAGGCAACCAATCCAGTCGTTCATATCGTCCACGGAAAGGAAGAGGACATTGGGTTTTGAAGCTGTGGTTTGGGCTTCAGCGGCAACGGCGGCTACAGCGGCGGAGGCTAAGAATTCGCGACGGTTCATTCAGTGGTCGATTGTAGCGTAAACGGTTTAGATATCCTGAGACACATGTCCGCTGCATTGTTTCGTACCCTGGCCGCCGCCCTGCTCCCGCTGCTCGCCTCTGCCGCCGACCCCGTCAGTTACTCGCGCCAGATTCGCCCCATGCTGGATGCTCGTTGCATCTCCTGCCACAGCGATGACGACCGCAACGGTGGCCTCTCTATGGAGGGCTACGACCACGTGATGGACGCCGTTGTCGCCGGCAAGCCTGAAGACAGCCGTCTATACAAGGTCATCTCGGGCGAAAGTCCCCGGATGCCGAAGGGTCCGCAGAAGCTGAGTGAAGAGCAGGTGACCGCTGTCCGCCTCTGGATCGAACAAGGGGCAAAGAACGATACTGCTGCCGCCGCACCGGGCAAAGTCGCCTGGTGGTCCTCAAAGCCCCTCGCTCGACCTGGTAGTACTGGCATCGACACTTTCATCCAGGCCAAACTCGCCGAAAAGAGACTCACCCCGTCCCCTGAGGCCGACCGCCGTACCCTGATCCGCCGCCTCACCTACAACCTCCACGGCCTGCCTCCGACGCCCGACGAAACCGACGCCTTCCTCGCCGACAAAGCCCCCAACGCTTACGAAAAACTGGTGGATCGCCTGCTCGCCTCCCCTCGCTACGGTGAACGCTGGGCGCGGCACTGGCTCGACGTAGTCCATTACGGAGATTCGCACGGTTACGACAAGGACAAACCCAGAGCCAACGCCTGGCCCTACCGCGACTACGTCATCCGCGCCTTCAATCAGGACAAGCCCTACGCTCGCTTCGTGGAAGAGCAACTGGCCGGAGATGTCCTGTTTCCCAACGACCCCGACGGCACCATCGCTACCGGGTTTATCGCCGCCGGGCCCTGGGACTTCGTGGGTCAGCAGGAGCTTCGCGAAGGCACCACAGATAAGAACATCACCCGTCTGCTGGATCGCGACGACATGGTGGCCCAAACCATGTCCACTTTCGTCAGCCAGACCGTCCACTGCGCCCGCTGCCACAACCACAAATTCGACCCCATCAAACAGGAAGACTACTACTCGGTGCAGGCCGTTTTTGCCGGTGTTGACCGCGCCGACCGTCCGGTCGACAGCGACCCGAAGATCGCGCAAGCCCGCCGCGAACTCACCAAACAGAAGCGCGCGGTCCAGCTCAAACTCCAGCCGCTCCTCGACAAAGTGGACGACGCCAGTTCCGCGGAAATCGACAAACTCTCGTTCCGCATTTCCGACGCGAAAATGCTCTCCACCCATATTGGCGAGCCGAAGAACGAAAAGGACGCGGCTGAAAAGAAGCGCCTCCTCGCGCAGGCCGATGCCGATACCAAAGTTCGGAAGCTACTCATCGACGCCCTCGTCGGCGAGGCCACCTACGCCGAAATCGCCCGCCTCACTGAAGCCGCGAAGGCCCTTGACACCAAACTGGCCGAGCTCCCGAAACCCCAACTGGTCTACGCCGCCACCAGTTTCTTTAACCGCGCAGGCACGTTCCGCCCCGCGCTGGAACCTCGCATCGTGAATGTCCTCAACCGGGGCAACATAACTTCACCTATGCAGGAAGCAGCGCCCGGTGCCATTGGCGTGCGCTTTCCGGTTGCGGACCCGAACGATGAAGGTGCCCGTCGCGCCGCTCTCGCCCACTGGATCACGGCCAAAGACAATGCGCTCGCCTGGCGCTCCATTGTGAACCGTGTCTGGCATTACCACTTCGGTGCGGGCATCGTCGACAGCCCCAGTGACTTTGGCCGGATGGGCTCCGAGCCCACCCATCCCGAGCTCCTCGACTGGCTGGCTGTCTGGTTCCGCGATGACGCGGGAGGCTCCCTGAAGAAACTCCACAAGCTCATCGTGATGAGTGCAACATACCGCCAGACCTCTGCCAACCGCGCCGACGGTGCCGGTCTGGACGCTGAAAACCGCTACCTCTGGCGCATGAATCGCGGCAAGCTCGATGCCGAATCTCTGCGCGATTCCATCCTGCTGGTGGCAGGTAAACTCGACCTCACCATGGGGGGCCCGTCTGCCCGCCAGTTCTGGTTCAAGGACGACCACTCCCCCATCTACGACTACGCAAAGTTCGATCCCGACAGCCCGGAAGCGTACCGCCGCAGCATCTACCGCTTTGTCGTCCGTAGCGTGCCCGACCCCTTCATGGACCGTCTGGATTGCCCGGACCCTTCCGCTCTGACCCCGAAACGAAACAACACGCTGACTGCGATTCAGGCCCTGGCCTTACTCAACAATCCCTTCGTGATTCGCATGGCTGAGCACTTTGCCGAACGCGTCGCAGCCAAAGGCTCGCCCGACGAACAAATCCGCGAAGCTTACCGCCTGGCTTTCGGACGCGCCCCGTCTGCCACAGAAACCACACGGCTCACAGAGTTTGCAGCACGTAACGGCATGCCCAACACCTGCCGCCTGTTGCTGAACAGCAACGAATTCATCTTTTCCGATTAGAGCTTTGCCGACTGAGGACATATGACCCGAAGACAATTTCTGTGGAGCTCTGGTGGCCTGGGCGGCATTGCGCTCTCGCACCTCATGGCGCAGGAGACCGGCAAACTCCACCACGCGCCGAAGGCAAAGCGAGTGGTCCAGTTGTTCATGTCAGGGGCCGCCAGCCAGTGTGATCTGTTCGACTATAAGCCGTTGCTCGATAAGAAAGCAGGCGAACCCTGGGATCCCGGTGAGAAAGTAGAGCTGTTCCAGAGCAAGCCCGGTGTGGTGATGAATGCGCCGTGGGGCTGGCAACAATTCGGGCAATCCGGCAAGCACATCAGCAAACTCCTGCCCCACCTCGGTTCCTGCGTGGACGATATCGCCTTCGTCCACTCCATGCTCGCCAAGTCCAATGTCCACGGCCCTGCCACGTTCATGCAGAATACCGGCTTCGTGTTGCCGGGCTTTCCCAGCATGGGTTCGTGGATATCCTACGCGCTGGGCAGTGCAAACGAGAACCTGCCCACCCTGGTGGTCCTGCCCGACCCTCGTGGCTACCCGCCCAACGGCCCCGGCAACTGGTCCGCAGGCTTCCTGCCCGCCGCCCACCAGGCCACCATGATCCGCGCCGGAACGCCGAATCCCATCTACGATCTATTCCCTCCTGAGAGAGCGAAATTCATCACGAAGGCCAGCGAGAAGGACAGTCTGCGCGTGCTCGAAGCCATGAACCGCGAACACCTGGCTACCCACGAAGGTGACTCGCGCCTCGAAGCCCGCATCGCGTCTTACGAAATGGCCGCCCGCCTGCAACTCAGCGCCCCGGAAGTACTGGATATCTCGGGCGAATCGGAGGCTACCAAAAAGCTCTACGGTCTGGATAATCCCGTTACCGAAGACATGGGCCGACGTTGCCTCACGGCCCGCCGTTTGCTGGAACGGGGCGTGCGCTTTGTGCAGGTCTGGAGCGGGGCCGACAACGGCTTTCCCCGCCGCAACTGGGATAGCCACGAGAACCTGGAAAAGGACCACGGGGAACTCGGAACAGGCCTCGACAAACCCGCCGCAGCCCTCATCAAAGACCTGAAGTCTCGGGGGCTTCTTGATGACACCATTGTCTTCTGGACCACCGAATTCGGTCGCATGCCCTGTAGTCAGGGCAGCAAGGGCCGCGACCACAACCCGTTCGGCTTCACCTCATGGCTGGCCGGCGGGGGAGTGAAAGGTGGCACCAGTTACGGGGCAACCGACGAGTGGAGCTACAAAGCCGTCGATAACCCGGTCTACTGCTACGAGGTCCACGCCACCTTACTGCACCTGCTGGGAATTGACCACACTAAGCTCTCCTACCGGAACAACGGCATCGACCGCCGCCTCACCGATGTCCATGGCCGTGTGATTCGCGAACTACTGGCCTGAGACTACCGCGCCCTCTTCAGATGGTTCACCGGGCGTTTGAGCCGAGCGCATAATGCTCTGCGAAATCTCAAACTGGTGGTCGGGAACGCGTATCTGGAACTCGAAGGGCAGCACCGCATCGCCAACGATGATCGATTCAATACCAGCCGACTGGAGCAGACCGTGGATCATCTGCGCCTCGTATTCCGCGTCGTGGTTGGAGGATTGAAATACCGTCCTCAGCTTTTCGTCGAATGCTAATTCAGCGGTATCCATGACCCCACCATACACCCAACGCTGGTAAAGGTAAATGCGGAGGCGTAAGATGAAGCTATGGAAGACAAAGGAAGCAACCTCGCATGGTTCCTCGCGGGGATAGCAGTCGGCGCGGCCGTGGGCGTTATGTATGCCCCGCAATCGGGAAAAGTGACTCGTCGCCAGATTGGCCGAACCGCAACAGACAGCCGCGAAGCAATGGAAGAACGTGGCAAAGAGCTGATGGACAAGGGTAAGGACATCTATGATCGCGGCAAGAGAATTGCCGATGATGCCGCCGAGCTGTTTGAACGCGGCCGCAAGCTGGTTCAGGGTTAAGGCAGCGCGGCCGGGTGAACGTGACGAGTCCTGTTAGCTCAATTGAGATTGGCGAGTTTCGCATCACCTGCCTCCGCGCCGGCTCCTTCTGGTGGGATGGCGGCAATTTCTTCGGCGTTGTCCCCAAAACTCTATGGGGAAAGTTCCAGGCCACCGACGAACTGAATCGCATTGAAGTCGCCTTCAACTGTTTTGTGGTGGAGAACGGCGACCATCGGATTCTGATCGAGACCGGGGTTGGAGTGCGCCACGACGAACGGGCGAAGGAGCGGATGTGCCTGCCGGATCCGCCGCGCATTCGGGAAGTTGTGTCCGCGCACGGTTTCGAACCGGAAACTTTCGATACCGTAATCAATACCCACCTCCACTGGGATCACGTCGGCGGCAACACGGTGGACGAGGGTGGTCTCGTTGTTGCTTCTATGCCGAACGCGCGCTACCTGACGCAACGCGGTGAACTGGCGCACGCCCGCGAACAACATCCCCGCGACGCCATCAGCTATCGTTCCGTCAACTACGACCCACTGCTGGAAACGGGCCGTATGCACCTGCTGGATGGCGACTTCGAAGTCCTGCCAGGCCTGCAGTTAAACGTTGTCCCCGGCCATAACCGGGACATGATGACGGTGACGGTGCGCTCCGGTGGCAAGACATGGTGCCATCTGGCGGATCTGGCACAGTTCGCCTCCAGCATCACACCAACCTGGGTTTCCGGCTTCGATCTGTTCCCCCTCGAAGTCATCGACAACAAGACACGGCTCCTGACGCAGGCGGTCCGTGAGGGCTGGTGGTGCAGTTTTGGCCACGATCCCCTCATCAGCTTCGCGCAGGCGGAAACGAAGGACGGCAAATGGCGAACGATCAACAGCCTCACCTGATCGGCTTTCAGAACGAAGCCTGCGCGGACTTCACCCTCCCGGAAAATCGCGCCGCTATGGAGGCCGCACTCGCTCATGCGCGCTCTCAGTTCGGACGCGAATGGAAGTTACTGATCGGCGGCAATTGCGTGGAGACGGGCGCTACCTTCGCCAGCACCAATCCGGCCAGGCCGGACGAGGTCCTGGGCCTCCACCACAAGGCGACACCTCTGCTGGCCGCCCGCGCGGTGGAAGCTGCCGACGCGGCCTTGCGCAACTGGAGCCGCACCCCGCCCATCATCCGCATCGCCGCCGCCGCCCGGACGGCCGAAATCCTGCGCGCACGTCGCATGGAATTTAATGCCTGGCTGGTATTTGAGGCCGGAAAATCCTGGCCTGAGGCCGAAGCCGAGTCCGGCGAAGCCATCGACTTCTGTGACTACTACGCTCGCGATATGGCCCGCCTCGCTGGCCCCCATCCGGTCCTCCAGCTCCCGGGTGAAAAGGGCGAAATGCGGTATCAGGCCCTCGGAGTGGGCGTGATTATTCCACCCTGGAACTTCCCGCTGGCCATTCTCGCCGGGATGACGGTAGCCGCCCTGGTCACCGGTAACACCGTCGTCGTCAAGCCTTCCAGCGACACCCCCACGGTCGCTGCACTCTTCATGGAGGTATTGCTCGAAGCAGGCTTCCCCGCTGCTTCCTTCAACTTCATTACCGGCAGCGGGGCGTTGATCGGCGATGCCCTGGTGGGCCATCCCAGAACCCGCTTTGTCAGCTTTACAGGTTCGCGCGACGTCGGTCTGCATATCAACGAACTGGCCGCCAAAGCGCAACCCGAGCAGATCTGGATCAAACGGGTAGTCGCCGAGATGGGGGGCAAAGACGCCATTATTGTGGATTCGGACTGCGATCTCGACGCAGCCGTGGAAGGTGTGGCGCTCTCGGCTTTCGGCTATTCCGGCCAGAAATGCTCAGCCTGCTCCCGCGCCATTATTCACGCAGACGTTTACGATGCCTTCCTCGAAAAGCTCCAGCCGCGAGTGGAACGGATGACGGTCGGCAACCCCGAAGCCCCTGGCTTCTACATGGGGCCGGTAATCTCCGCAGCCGCAAAACGCACCATTCTGGGCTACATCGAAACAGGTAAACAGGAAGGTCGTTTGCTTACCGGCGGAGGCGCGCTGGACGCGGAGGGTCACTTCATCCAACCCACTGTCTTCGCCGATATCGAGGGTTCCGCCCGGATCTTTCAGGAAGAGATCTTTGGCCCGGTTCTGGGTGTCACCAAAGCCCGCGATTTTGACCACGCTCTGGAACTTGCCAACGACTCGCAGTACGGCCTGACGGGCGCGATCTTCTCGAATAACCCCGACCACCTGGCCCGCGCCCGCGAAGAGTTTTTCGTCGGCAACATGTACATCAACCGCAAGTGCACCGGAGCCATGGTGGGCTGCCACCCCTTCGGCGGCTTCAATATGTCCGGCACCGATTCCAAAGCCGGTGGCCCCGATTACCTGATGCTGTATCTGCAGGCCAAGTCCATCGCGGAACGTGTTTGATATCATGAGATCACCCCGATTAGAAGGGGACAAAGAAATACCAACGACAGAGTCAAACCTGATCGACACGGCGTGAACTTCGCGTTCACTCCTAAAAGCGGGATCTTCGGATCCCGCTTTTTATTTGTAAAGATCTTGACAGATTCCTTGCCGTGCGTTTAGAATTCAGCTAATCGTCCCGCTGGATCGCCTAGCTGCAATCCAACAACGTTCCCTCCTTGTTGAGCATCCCTATTCCTCGCAAGGAGCCGTATGTTATCCAACTTCGAAAAAGAGACTCAGTCCCTGATCACCCGTGGTTTCTCACGCCGTCAGGTAGGCAAGATATTTTCCGCCATTTCCGCAGGCGCTGCGGCCCTGCCATTCACCGAATTCGCCCAGGCGCAGCAGGCCGAACGGCGGGCCCGCTGCGGCGCTCGGGGCATGATGGACCCCAGCTTCGTCCGCACCAGTTCCCGGGCTCCTTCGTTGTCTCCGGCGGGCTCATCGGTTCACACAGTCTGCATCTGGTGCAGGACGGGAGAAACATCAACCAACTGGCGCCCACGCTCCTGTCGCTCGGCTCGGCTCTGAACGCAACGGTGCCAAACCCGATGTATCTGAAGGGCGGGACGCTGAACGTCGGCAACCCGACTATTTCCCGGTCACAGTCCCTGCTCCCGTTCCCGCAGTTTACTTCGGTAGCGCTGAACAGTTCCGATACCAACCGAGCTTCCTACCTCGCGTTTTATGCCAAAGTCCAGAGACGCTTCTCTTCCGGCATGACCATACTGGCGACGTACACCCGAGCGCGTCAGACGGATCTGGCTTACGGCACCGTGGCTAACAGCTTTAGTACCGCTCCGGCAGGGCCCCAGAACGCCTATGATCTGCAGGCAGAATACGGGCTGTCCACGTCCAACATGCCGAACCGGCTGTCGACTGCCGTCACCTACGAGCTTCCCTTTGGCAAGGGCAGGAAGTTCCTCAGCAGCAACCGCTTTGCCGATATCGCACTCGGCGGCTGGTCCGCGAACGTCGTCGGCGTCCTCCAGTCCGGCTACCCCCTCGCCATCTCGCAGCCCAATAACAACAGCGTCTTCGGGGCCAGCACCCAAAGACCCAACGCCACCGGTTCGTCCCCCATTGTGAACGCGCCCTTCTCCAAACGCATTGACGGCTGGATCAACCCCGCCGCCTTCACCCAGGCCCCGCAGTTTACCTTCGGAAATCTGAGCCGGACCATCAGCATGCACGGTCCCGGAACAGTAAGTTGGGATGTCTCAGTCTTCAAGTCATTCCAGGTGCCCGAAGGGATCAAGGCGCAGTTCCGCGCTGAGGCCCTGAACGTCACCAATACTCCACAGTTTTATGGGCCGAACACCACGTTTACAAGCGCGGCGTTCGGGCTGATTACCAGCCAGGCGAACTATCCCCGCCTGATTCAGCTGGGCGTCCGCTTCACCCGCTGATTTATCCCTGAAGCTGTAAACCCCTGGGGTCGTGGTGAAAGCCACGACCCCGCTTTTTTTGTCTGGAAGGTTCAACTATTTCTTGGGAGTGGAGGAACGGTGTTTCCGTCGCTCCAGTAGTTTCTTAGCGTCCGGAAGAAACTCGCGAAAGAGCCTCGTCAGAATGTCATTCGTCAGTCTGGATAAGATACGCTGCATCGTCGGGTCGAAACCGCGGGCATCCGGGTAGTAAGCATTACCCATCGCAGCCACCATACCGTTCCCCAGCAAACCAGATGTATTCAGAGTCCAGTTGCCCTGGTCGTTGCGAGTCACAAACACACGCGAAGTCGCCCAAAGCGCACGCTTAACAATAGTGCCTTCGCCCTTCCGAAAATACCTCGGATCCTGATGAAAAAGGACTGGCAGAACCCCGCGCGTCATGATCGTGGCAGATGTCTGATCGAGCATGGCAGTGCCATATCGATGGGCAAACCCCTTAGCTCCCTGACCAAACGACGGGTTCGTATTGTCGATTTGAGAAGTAGCTGCGTTTGCCGATGAAAAGAGAAACGACGTCGCGTCAAAGGCATCTTTGAAGGCGATGGTGAATTTGTGCCGAATCGGGAGCGGCTCGAAGGGGGCCTTCAGGTCAGCCGTACCGGGATCGGTCGACAGGCCAGGACGCGGGGCGGTATCGGCAGGCAGGGTCGGAGACACCTGCCCGTGAAGCGCCACGGTTAGAAGGAGGGGAATCAGAGTTTTCAGGACTTTTGTGGTCAGAACCCGGAGACACATTACTTCGATTGTCGCGCACCCCTGAAGGCGAATGCTGCGACTCCCTGCGACAAGCCCACCGCGCACACTCCCGGCCAGCCATAGCGGTTCCACGCAAAAGCCCCGGCTGCGGAACCAATCGCCCCGCCGATGAAATAGGTCATCATGTAAACCGTATTGAGCCGACTGCGGGCCTCCGGTGCCAAGGGGTAAATCCGGGTCTGGTTCGCGACATGGCATCCCTGAACCCCCAGGTCCAGCAGGATAACGCCAACCACCAGACCAGCCAGCCAGTGTCCCGCCACCAGGAACACAAGCCAGCCAAGGACGGTGAACCCAATGGTGACCGCAATTGCCGTCGAGGGACCTCTCCGGTCAGTGATCTTCCCCGCCAGAGGTGCCACCGCCGCGCCGGCCACCCCCACCAGCCCGAAGAGGCCCGCCATGCGTGCGCCGTAATGGTACGGTGGCGTGGACAGCAGGAAAATGAGAGTTGCCCAGAAGGAGCAGAAGGCACCAAACGTAAGCCCTCCGGTTACCGCTGCCGCGCGAAGAACAGGCTGCGTCCGGGTAAGGTGGACGATGGAACGCAGCATTTCCCAATAACCCAGCTTCCCTTCCGGCATGTCCACGGGCAGCCCCCGGCGGACCCACGCCGCCAGCAGCGCCATCAGGCCGGCCGCCAGCCAGTAAACCGCTCTCCAGCCCAGCGCCTCCCCCACCAGTCCGCTAAACACCCGGGCCAGCAGGACCCCTGCCAGCAGCCCGCTCATGATGTTCCCCAGAACCTGGCCTCTGTCCTGCTCCGTAGTCAGCTTGGCAGCGAACGGCAGAATCAGATGGGGCACAATCGCCGTCAGGCCTGTAGCAAAAGCCGCCACACTGGCCGTCTGGAGATTCGGGGCCAGCGCCATCATGATTGCCGAGACACTGATCGACAGGCACATGGTGACAATCAGCCCCCGCCTCGGGAAGATATCTCCCAGCGGCACGAATGAGAACATGCCGAGGGCGGTCCCCGCCTGCGTCCACATGGGCAGATAACTGACCGCCTCAGAACTGACGCCGAGCGATACCGCAATGTTCCCGAGCAGCGGTTGCACGAAGTACATATTGCCGACGCTCAGCGCGCACGCTATCGCCATCAGCAGGACAGTAGATGATTTTATAGAGGGTTGCTGTGTATCACCGGATCGGATAGTAACCTTCACGCGCCTGAACGATCATATCGCGCTGCTTCACCGTTACCTTTATGGAGCGGAATGAAGAACTCGCCGCCGGGGCCTGCGTGGTGTCGGGAGCATAGCCCAGACTGTACTGGTTTCGCAGTTCTTCCTGAAGTCGGGCATAGATTTGATCTAACGTGAGCTTCCCGGTCACTTCATAGAAACTGCCGCCGGTTTCCTGCGCCAGCCTCTGTAACACGCGCTTCCCTTCGGCTCCCGACCGCCCCCCGCGTCCGCCGTAGCTCTGTTGGTCGGAGAACAGAATGGAGTAAACCATGGTATCGGCACGCTGAGCCGATTCGATTGCACTGCTGAGCGAGGTCTTGCTCCCCATATCCATGCCGTCCGTCAGCAGGATCAGGGCCTTCCGCCCAGGCTGCTTCCGCAGTACTTCATCAGACGCCAGAAAAACCGCGTCATACAGGGTAGTCCCTGCGACCGCTCCGC
>RGPS01000010.1 GCA_010084195.1 Terriglobia bacterium | reverse complement strand
TAAACCGGACGCCCCATGTCGGAGGCGTGCAGCACAATTCGCTCGAAACCCATCGCGGCCTGAGCCTGTTCTGCAGCATGCCGCATTACGGCTTCGGCGTAGCCTTTGCCATGCAAATCCGGCAAGGTCGCTACCAAGGCAACGTACACGGTCCCGGCAACCGGAAACGCCGCTGCTGCGGTCACGGCTCTACCCTCCACGTAGCCAACGTAACCAAAGCTGTCATCACGCCAAAGAATGCGACGAAGTTCCAGTGCGGGCGCGGGCCGTCGCGGGGGGAGCATACGGTTTGTCGCCATCCCGGTCAGGTTCATCACATACGCCAGACCTTCGTCCGCGATCGTTTGCTGCCAGTTTGCCGGAGCCCATCCCTCGGCCAGCGCGAGTATGGAGCCGTACGGGCAGGATGCAGCCCGCGCTTTCGCAAGCTGGAGCACCGCTCGAAGTTCTGCCTCCTCGACCAGAAAGCGATCTATAGCCGACAAATTCAGAAACGGCATCGGTACATGGCCGAATATCGTCGCCAATCCCCCATCGTGTTCAATTCGGCCCCCTGGCAGCCGCCCGACCATCAGCTTCCAGGCGTCAATGAGCGAGGTAACGGTCTCTTGTGTGTTCATGAAAAGGATGCCGGCGAGTATAGCAAAGGCCGGTCCTCTCCTGTGCACCCTGCTCAGACCGATTTCTGCCCCCGCTTCGTGGCTATGACTGCCATACCCAAACAGGCCAGCCCAATCAGAGAACCTGTTGTTGGTTCCGGCGTCTGTGCCTGTGATGTGTCTGTCAGATAGAAGGCGAACTGATAGTCCGTTTGGTTGACGCCGTTACTGTAGCCCTTTGGCGTTGCATTGCCCGGTGCCGTGATCCAATACGCAGCGGGGCCGCCGGTCGCTCCCGAGAGTTCCAGCCAATATCGTGTGCCGCCTGTCGCGCTGAAGGGGTTCTGCAGGTCAAAGCTGACTGCGAAAGCGTTGCCGCCCGAGCAGCACCACGGCAGGCCCGAATTTGTTGCTGTCACGTTCAGGCCCTGGCCGGATTGCAGCATGGACCCGGGAGCGTTCGAGGCATCATTGCGAAACGCGTAGGTAACATCCTGACTCCAACCTGTGATTCCGGCTGTATTTTGAAAGTAGAAACCAACCCCGGTTATCACCGTACTGTTCAAAACGGTGAAGTCATCGGCTACCCTCGCTGGGCTCGCGATGGAAAACCCGTTGCCGGTCACACCGACCGGCCCACCGTTGTCATAAACAATTCCCGCACCGGCGATCCCCGCCGTCCAAACCAGCACTGCCACCGCCCTGGTGAGATTTATGAATTTCCGCATCTTGCCTCCTGACGGTATATACAGCTCCGTCTATCTGACAGAATGGAAACGAACCTCAGAACTGATCATGATCGCGACGTGGAGACGAAAAAAAGGGCGCTGGTGATGAACCAACGCCCCTTTTCCACTTTGTGACTGTACTCCTTAGACGAGCTTCGCCTTCGAGAAAGGCAGTTCCCGAACCCTCTTGCCCGTCGCCGCGAACACTGCATTCGCAAACGCCGGAACATAGGGAGGAACGCCCGGCTCGCCAACTCCGCCCGGCAGTTCATTGCTTTCCACAATATGAACGTCGGTCTGAATCGGAGCCTGTGCCATGCGGGGGACCTGGTAGTTATTGAAGTTCCCCTGCTGGACACGACCATCCGCCAGGCTGATTTCACCTGTCAACGCAATGCCCGCACCCATCACAGCGGCACCTTCAAACTGCGAAACCACGCGCTCCGGGTTCACCACTGTACCGGCATCCACCACCATGTACGACTTCGGAATCCGGATCTTGCCGGCCTTATCGACTTCAACCTCGACGACCGCTGCCACGTAGCTGGTAAAGCTCCGTGCCACCGCTACGCCCATGCCCCAGCCGTTGCCCGACTTCTTCTTGCCCCAGCCCGACTTATCGGCAGCAATCTCCAGAACCTTGCGCAAACGCCGGGTATCGAACGGATACCGATCCAGCGATTCGCCATAATTCCAGTACTTGCCCACGCCCTGGGCTTCCAGATTCAGAACCTTGCCGGCGCCCAGCAGTTCCAACTGGTATTCCAGCGAATCCCGGCCTGCCGCATGTGCCAGTTCATCGGCAAAGCTGAGGCCCGAAAACACGTGATAGATGTTGGCCACGGACCGCAGCCACCCAATCCGAACATGTGCCTTCGCGGGACCATTCTCCGCCCGTTGGTTCGGGATATCGAACGGCATGTCGTTCAGGCCCATACCGTATTCCACGTCGAAGCCATACAGCGACTTTTCGTCGTTCATGGAGGAAATGGACGGGAACACAGACCGATGCAGCCAGCCCGTGACCTTGCCCTTATCGTCCAGGGACGCCTTGTGATACATGCCGGCGACCGCATGGTAGTAGTCGAATTTGATGTCGTCTTCGCGTGTCCAGACAACCTTTACCGGTTTGCCCACGGACTTCGAAATCAGCGCTGCTTCCGCGACGTAGTCGGGCTTCGACTTACGACCAAAACCACCACCCAGCAGGGTCACATGGCAGGTGACATCTGAAACCTTAATGCCGAGCGCCTTCGCGACGGTATCCTGAACGGCCTGCGGATTCTGCGTGGGAACCCAGGCTTCCACCTTGCCGTCCTTAAAGCTGGCGATGGCAACCGGAGGTTCCATGGTGGCGTGCGCCAGCAGCGGAACATAGTAGCTGGCTTCCACGATCTTGCCTTTACTAAAGGCAGCGTCCACGTCGCCCAGATTACGAACTACCTTACCCGGCTTCTTCGCCGTTTCCAGCAGTTCAGCCTTGTAGCGTTCGGAGTCATGGGTGGCGTTGTCGCCATTGTTCCACTCCACCTTCAACTTCTTGCGGCCCTGGAATGCAGCCCAGGTGCTGTTCGCCACTACGGCCACGCCGCCCAGAGGCTGGAATGTATAGGGCGGTTTGAACGGGGGAATCGAAACAGTTTGGCTGACGCCCTTCACCTGCAGGGCCGCTTTGTCATCCAGCGATTGCACTTTGCCGCCCATCACCGGGGGGCGCTCGATGGACGCGTAAACCATGCCCTCCACCTTCGCGTCCATGCCGAATATGGCCTTGCCGCTGGTGATGTCCTTCATGTCCGCGATAGCCTTGGGGTCTTTCGCGGTGTGGCCGATGTAGCGCCATTCGCTGCGAGCCTTTAGTTTCAGTTCACTGGATTTTGGCACCGGCAACTTACCCGCCGCCACGGCCAGTTCCCCATAACCCAGCTTTTTGCCGGAAGGCGTATGGGTTACCACATGGTTGACTGCCGAGCATTCTGACTCAGGAACCTTCCACTGCGCCGCCGCCGCGCGCGTCAGCATCAGGCGTGCCGCAGCACCCGCCTCGCGGAACGGCACGAAGGAGCCTCGAATCGACTTCGAGCCGTCGGTATTCTGGTCGCCATAGCGTTCATCGCCAATGGCCTGTTCGATCTTGACCTTGCTCCAGTCGGCTTCCATTTCATCTGCCGCCACCATAGGAAGGGTGGTGCGGATACCGGTGCCCATTTCGGAGCGATGGGTCACGATGAAGACCGTGCCATCCGGTTCGAGGCCAAGATAGAGGCTCGGCTTCAGCGCAGCAGCAGCGGCCTTGCCATGGTTTTCGTTGGTGTCACCCCACGCGAACTGGGGTAACAGATCAGTGGCCAGCACGAAGGCTGAGGCCGAAAACATGCCGCCGATAAAGTTGCGACGTGTCACATTGTCAATATTTTGGATACTCATTACGCCATCTCCTTCGCAGCAGTCTTAATGGCCGCGCGGATGCGCTGGTAGGTGCCGCAGCGGCAAATGTTGCCCGCCATGCCGTCCTCAATCTCTTTGTCTGACGGCTTTTTGATCTTTTTCAGCAGCACAGCCGCCTGCATGATCTGGCCGGTCTGGCAGTAGCCGCATTGCGGCACATTGCCCTGGGCCCAGGCCTTCTGCAAAGGATGGTCCCCGGTCGGACTCAGGCCCTCAATCGTTACCACCGTTTTGCCCGCCAATTCCTTCATGGAGGTGGAGCAGGACCGGATGGCCTCACCGTTGCGGTGGACCGTGCACGCCCCGCACTGGCCAATGCCACAACCGAACTTCGTTCCCGTCATCGACAATTCGTCGCGCAGGTACCACAACAGCGGCATATCGGGGTCGCCGTCAAACGACCGTTCGCGCCCGTTCACTTTGAGCTTGATCACAAGAGAATCCTCGCTAACCATTATGCAATTAGCGGATGCCGGGCCCGAGCGGTTACTGTTCGTCGCAGGATTTTCGTTGTTTTGCAATCGTTTGTTAATGGTGGCCACGTAACCTCAAACTCGGTCCGTCCAGCCGAAGGTCAATAATCCGTGAAAAAATACATCAACCGCACGCTGCCCCTGTTCCTTTTGTCAGCCGCCGCCATGGCCCAAACAGTCACCCTGGTTCAGGATGGTGCCGCCTTCACCAATGGCATGGCGCCCGGTTCTGTCTTCGTGGTACGGGGGACCGGCTTGAGTCCTGCGGGTTTTGTAGCGGCGAATGCTCCCGCCTATCCCACCACTCTGAACAACGTGAAGGTGACCCTGACCGCCGTTGACGGTGGCGCTGTGGTCACTGCCCTGATGGCACACGCCTATAACATCGGTGGCGTGAACCAGCTGGCGGCGGTGTTGCCTTCCGGCGCGGCAGTCGGTCTCTATGACCTTCGGGTGCAGAACGGCACAACAACCTCGCCCGCATTTCGTACCAGTGTTGTCGCCCGGAAACCAGGCATTGTGACAGCATCCAGTGACGGCACGGGTCCGGCACAAGCAACGCTCGATGGCAAGCTCATCCTGCAGAGGACCTCCAACGTTGGCCAGCTTGGTGAGTTTACCACCCGCTCCGCGCACCCGGGCGAACGTGTCGACCTCTGGGGCACGGGCCTCGGTGCCGATTTGGCCTCTGATACCGGCGGCACTTCCGGCGACCAGACGGCGGTGGGCGTGATTCGGGTCCTGGTGAACGGCGCTGAAGTAACTCCTTTGTACGCAGGGCGCGCCCAGGGCTTCCCCGGGCTGGATCAAATTGCCTTCACGCTCCCGGCGGCGACGGCGACAAACTGTGCGGTGCTGATTCAGGTTCGTGCGGGCGTTGTTTTCAGTAATCCCGTTACTATTGCCACTTCCGCAGATGATGCCTGCCCCGCAACGGAAACCATTCGTATCAATGAAGTTGAATCCAACGGCGGTACTCCGGGGGACTGGGTGGAACTCTACAACCCCGGGCCCGCCGCCGTCACACTCACGGGCTGGGGTTTCAAGGACAACGACGATACCCACGCCATGTACGTTCTGCCCACGACCGTGGTTCCCGCCGGGGGGTACAAGATGCTGGACGAAGCGGATTTTGGGTTTGGCCTCGGCGCGGCTGATTCCGCCCGCCTGTTCCGGCCCGATGGCACGCTGGCTGATTCATACTCGTGGACAGCCCACGCCAACACCACCTACGGACGGTGCCCGAACTCTTCGGGGGCCCTGACGACCACCACCAGTTCCACCAAGGCTGCAGCCAATGACTGCGGAATTCCGGTCCGGATTAACGAAGTCGAGTCGAACGGCGGTACGCCTGGCGACTGGGTGGAACTGATCAATAACGGAAGCGCCACGCTGGACCTGTCCGGCTTCGCTTTCCGGGATAACGACGACACGCACAACTATGTTCTGCCGACGGGGTCTACGCTTGCCCCCGGAGCCTACCTGATGCTGGAAGAGGCCACATTCGGTTTCGGCCTGGGGGCTGCCGATAGTGCCAGATTGTATGACACGACCGGGGTGGCCGTCGATTCGTATGCGTGGACTGCGCACGCCGCCAACACCTATGGCCGCTGCCCGAACGGCTCCGGTAATTTCGGCGATACCTCGGCCTCCACGAAGAGCGCGAGCAACTTGTGTGAGGGTCAAGTAGTAACCACGTACGCCGCCTGGCCGGGTGGCACTGCCATCCAGACCGCCGACAATACTGCCGTTTTTGGGGGCAACCTCAGCGGTCTCGCGTATGAAGGTACGGGAAGTTCCGCTGTCATCTGGGGAGCCCGCAATGGCCCGGGTGCCATCTTCCGCCTGGTTCCGAATGGGTCGCTGTGGGTGCCCGACGCCGCCAATGGCTGGGGTACCGCGAAACTTCTGCGCTACCCCGATGGCACCGGAGATCCGGACGCTGAGGGTGTCACGTTCGCCGGTACTGGTTCTGGCGCCGGCCTTTTCGTCTCCACAGAGCGCAATAACGCCGCCAACAGTCTGAGCAAGAATGCGATTCTCCGCTTCGATCCGGCTGCTGCGGGCACGACGCTGACGGCGACTCACGAATGGAATCTGACTGCCGACCTTCCGGTTGTCGGACCCAATCTCGGCATTGAAGGTATCACCTGGATTCCGGACAGCTTCCTGGTTTCCAAAGGCTTCATTGATGAAGCCAAAGGCCGTGCTTACAATCCTGCCGACTATGCGAATCACGGCACCGGCATCTTCTTCGTCGGGGTTGAGGCCAACGGGAATATTTACGGGTACGCGCTGGATCAGGCAGGTACGAACTTCACTCGTATCGCCACCATTTCAACGGGCTACACCGGCGTGATGGACCTGGCTTTTGATCGGGAACTGAACGATCTGTGGGCGGTTTGCGACGACACCTGTCAGGGACGTTCTGCGGTTCTCCGCGTGGAGAGCGGCAAGTTCACAGTGGCCCGGCGGTTCGAGCGCCCCACCGGCATGCCGAACCTGAACAATGAAGGGTTCACCTTCGCTCCCGTTTCGCAATGCAACGGCACCACCCGACCGGTCTTCTGGGCAGACGATGCGGAAACTGACGGGCATGCGATTCGGACGGGTACGCTCAACTGCTCGGTTCCGTAGTTGCGTTTTGGCACAGGTGCCGCCCCCCAGGCGGCTCCGTCAGAAAGTAGCTAATCAGCGGATCAGAATCACACGGTCGGAAATTTCCGGGATTGCCTTCCATGCCCGGTCTGCCGTCACAATGCTTGTACCCGAGACACTTGCTTCTGTAATACAGGCGCGATCCCCCAGTGAAAGCCCCTGATCGGCCAGGTGAGCATACTGTTCCGAAGCACTCGAGAGGTCTTCGTCCCATGCCCGGACGGGAATCTGCAGAAGTTGGAAGCGCGCCATGGCCCCCCCGGCTGGAACACGCTTGCGCCGAAGCACGGTAATGACTTCGGTCAGATTGACCGCTGAAATTGCGGATCGGTCCAGCACCCCAGCCACAACATCTGCGCCGGGTTCGTTGGTGAACAGTGCCAGGACAGCAGAAGCATCCAGCGTGTATTCATACGCCATCTACTTTCCGTCCGTTCCTACTTCCTCGCGCCGACCAGCCATCAACTCTTCCGACCAGTTTGTTCCATCTGCGTACTGCGCGAAATAGCGCTGGACTTCCCGGATGGCAGTCGCCCTCGTGTACATGCGGATGATTCCATCCTTTTCGTCCACGATCAGCTCGTCGCCTGGTCCAATTCCGACCTGGCGACGGAGTGCGGCAGGAATCATGATTCTGCCGGACGGCTCTACTCGTGACGTAAGCTGGCTCATGACGTCAGTATGGCACGATTTCGTCAGTCAGTTCCCTATGGCAACGCGAACGTAAACACAGCCGAACCCGCCGCCATCGTCACCATCTGCTTGCCGTTCACCATGTAGGTCATCGGGTTCGACGCCATCGTCCCACCCAGGTTGATGCGCCAAAGTTCCTTGCCGTTTTCCGCATCCAGTGCAAAGAAATACGCTTCGCCATCTTCCCTTGATGAGCGATTCAGCCATCCGCCGGTTGCGCCAAACAGCACGTTACTCCCCGTCGTCATCACCCCCGACCACGGCTTCGTCTGGGTCTTGTGCTCCCAGACCATCTCCCCCGTCTTCGGATTCAGAGCCCGAATTGCCCCGTAACCCTGGTCATCCGACATATCGATATCCGGAACACTGCCGACGTACCGGTTCCCCGGCGTGTACTTTGGATCACCCTTCAGATACCAGCCCTTGTTCTCCCATACCGTCAGGTAAAACAGGCTCGTCAGCGGGTTATAGGAAGGCGAATACCAATTCGTAGCCCCCTGCACTCCCGGCCAGATTACATTCCCTTCCACAGTGGGGGCGCTGTTCGGCAGCCGTACCGGACGCCCCTTAGTGTCAATCTCTTTCGCCCACGTCTGTTTGGCGAACGGTTTCCCCAGCAGGAACTCGCCCGTTTCACGGTCCAGAACGTAGTAGAAACCTCCGCGATGCGCCCAGTAGATCAGCTTCCGGGGTTTCCCCTGCCAGTCGCCGTCCACCAGCACCGGAATCTGCACCGCGTCCCAGTCATTGGCGTCATGCGGCACAAACTGGTAGTGCCACTTCAGCTTTCCGGTATCCACGTCGAGGGCGATGGCGGAATCGGTGTACAGATTGTCGCCTTCCCGAACATCGGCATTCCAGTCGGGCGACGGATTCCCGACGCCCCAAATCAGCAGATTGAGCTCCGGATCAAAGGAACCCGTCACCCAGGTCGGTCCGCCGCCCTGTTTCCAGGAATTCGCATGAGGTCCGGTTGTCGGCCAGGTCTCATGACCCTTCTCGCCCGGGCCCGGGACGGTATTGAACCGCCACCGCCGCTTGCCGGTCTTGATATCGTAGGCATCGAGGAAGCCGCGCACCCCGTACTCGCCACCAGCCACACCGGTGATCACCATGTCTTTTACGACGAGCGGCGCGCCGGTTACCGAGTACCCGGTCTTGCGGTCGGCTACTTCCACGTCCCACAACACGGCACCGGTCTTCGCATTCAGGGCTACCAGGTGGGCGTCCACTGTCCCGACGAACACGCGGTCCCCCAGCACGGCCACGCCGCGATTCACCGCATCGCAGCAAACGTTGTACGCAGGCAGACTGCGCTTGTAATGCCAGTACGGTCGCCCCGTGGCCGCATCCAGGGCGAACACGTTCGATGGGGGCTCCGTCACGTACATGATGCCGTCCACCACAATCGGGGTCGCCTCAATCCGATGGCTGGTGGGCATCTGCTGGACCCAGGCGACTTTCAGGTTCGCCACATTCTGGCGGTTGATCTGGTCCAGCGAACTATATCGCCAGCTCTTGTATGAACCCGAATACGTCATCCAGTTGTTCGGCTCGGACGGTGCTTTCAGCAACCGTTCATATGTGACCTGTCCGAACAGCGCCGTGGCTGCGAGGGCTCCGATTGCAAGTTTCTTCATTTACTTCTTCTCCCGGGTACGTTCCAGTGATGCCAGAAATGCAGTCAGATCATCCAGTTCCGATGCACTCAACTTGTCTTTGTAAGAGGGCATGATCGAGCCCCGATCTACGCCAAAATCCTTAAAATCTGATCGGTTTACAGTGCGCAACCCGTCGGCAAAGTCGAGCATCTGGACCGCGTACGTGTCCTGATTGAGCACGAAGCCAGACCGGCTCCGACCGTCTTTCGTGATGAGTTTCGCCACCCAGTAGGCCTTATCTACCTTGGCTCCGGGGTCATTAATCGACTCGCGCAAATGCGCCACAGACCTCTGCGAGCCAATCAGAGAAAGGTCCGGCCCGCGGACGCCCCCCTCACCCTTCACCAGATGGCATCCCGAACAGCCCTTGGTGCTGAATAACTCCGCACCGTGCGCGGCATTGCCGGGGAGCTTGGTTTTAACGGGTGCAGCTGATATGGCACGGACATAGGCCACGATCTGCCAGATCTGGACACCGTTAAAGAACTGATCGGGCATGGCGGTGCCTTCAATGCCCTGGGAGATGTTTTTATAGAGATCAGCGTCGGTGCTGCCGTGATAGAAAACCCCCGTCGTCAGATTCGGACCCGTGCCACCAACGCCTGCCACGCCATGGCAACTTGCGCAGTGCGAACGAAAGATCTTTTCGCCGGCCGCGCGTCCTGCCGGAGTGGCTTGCGGACTTGTGGTTTGTGCAGCGGCCAGACCTGCCGCTCCCAGCATCACCATCAGAACTCGAATTCTCAAACACACCTCCTCAGGCAATGCAAAGTATATAAGGATTTCGCCACTTGGTATATCCTGGGTGTCATGGCATCTTTCAAACGGCGGACGTTTTTGGGCGCTGCCGCAGTGGCTGCTGTTGCAGCCCCTCCTGTTGGGCCCACTTCAGCCTCCGCCATGGTTCGGCCCTGGCGTGGCAAGCCGACCCTGTTCATTCGCAACCAGCCGGTCTACGCGAGCTTCTACGCTCTCACCGACTGCCCTGGCGGCCGCTTCTCCTTTGAAGAAGGCCCTCGCCTCAGCATCCGGCAATTCGTGCAGGCCGGTTTCAAACTCTTCCAGCTGGACCTCTTCCTCTCCGACTGCTGGACCAAACCCGGGCCGATCTCCATAACGCTGGCACAGCGCCAGTTGCGGGGGATTCTTGATCTCTGCCCAGAAGGTGTCGTTGTCCTGCGCTGGCACCTGAACATGCCCGACTGGTGGCAGGACCAGAATCCCGACGAGCTGACTCGCTACGCCAACGGCGATTTCGAAACTCCCGAGCGCAATGTCCCCGTGCGCTACCTGCAGGACGACCTCCGCCGCCTGCCGCGCACGAGTCTGGCGTCCGAAAAATGGATGCAGGTTGCCCGCGAGAAGACCACCGAACTGCTCCGGGGCCTCGCCCGCACTCCCGAGGCCCCGGCTCTTGCCGGAGTCCACGTTGCCTGCGGTGTCTACGGGGAATGGCACTACTGGGGATTCATGCGAAATGAACCCGACACCAGCCGCCCCATGCAGGAGCGTTTCGCCGGATTTCGCAAACAGGCAGGGCGCCCAGCGCTGCCCGTGCCCAACGTGGCGGACAGAACTGCGTTGGATGACGGCATCTTCCGCGACCCGCAGAAGCGCGAAGCCGTCATTGATTACTATCGGTGCCAGCAGGAACTGGTCGCGGACCGGATCGTGGAACTCTGCGCCATCGTGAAAAAGAACTGGCCGGGGTCCATCCTAACCGGGACATTTTACGGGTACTTCTTCTCCATGTTCGACCGCCAGGCAACCGGCGGCCACATTCCTCTCCACAAAGTTCTGCAGTCACCGCATGTCGACTACCTGAGCGCACCGCAGGCCTACGGAACGCTGTATCGGGACATGGGCGGCAGTGGCATCACCCGCGCGCTCATTGAAACCATCCGGCTCAACGGCAAACTGTTCCTCGATGAGATGGACCAGACACCCTCGTGGAAGTGGCTCAACAATGTGGATACGGCGTGGCAGTTAACCGATCCCGAAGCCGATTACGCTCTGATTCGCCGCAACGTGCTGGAGAGCTTCACTCGGGGAGCCGGCCTTTGGTACTACGATTTCGGCCCCGGCAACCAGGCTGGCTGGTGGGCAGACAAGCGGCTCATGGCCGAAGTCACGAAGCTCCAGGCGATCCTCGAACGTTACCACCAGCGTGACTATGTTCCGGCTGGCGACGTCCTGTTTGTGTTTGACACAGAGGTCTTCTATTACATCGGAACGATTCAGGGCACTGACAAACTAACCGATCCCCTTGCGGTGAATCGCACGATGGGCGAAGCGTGGCGCAGTGGGGCGGCGATTGAAACAATCCATCTCCGCGATCTGGAGAAGGCGGATCTCGACCGCTTTCGCGTCGTGGTCTTTGCCAATACCTGGCTGATGACTGCCGCGCAACGCAAATTCGTTCGGGAGAAAGTGATGGCCGGGGGGCGGCACGTCGTTTTCCAAGGTGTCCCCGCCTACTGCGATGGCAAGACCCTCAACATAGAATTCTCTCGTGAAGTGACAGGTCTGGAGCTCCGCCTGACCCAGACTCAGGCCTTTCAACCCGCCTTTACCGTTGGTGCGTCACAACCCGGCATCTCCCGCCACGGCAACATCTGGTTCGCGACGGCCCCCCCGCTTTCATTCCCGCAGTGGCGGGAGATCTTTCAGGCTGCCGGGGCCCACCTTTATGTGGATGGCGGCGAGATCGTCCACGCCGGGGCTGGGTTGGTCCTGATTCACACCAAAGACGGTGGGAATCGGCGCGTCACCTTCCGCGGGGGAATGGCGCACGATCTAAAGCTGCCTCCCAGAACCTCCTGGCTGTTTGACTCGACCACCGGGGAACGTCTGCTGTGATCCTAACAACGGCGCTTGGTGATCGGCAAACCCGCGAGGCGAGATACGGATCAGTTGCTATTCGGTACCGCGTCTTGAAGACGTGGCCCCTCGGCAGTGTCCAACCGCATGCTGACGCATGGCGGTTCGGTAGAGCGAGGGCAAAAGGGGTGAGGTCGTGCGGCGACTTCATGGCATGCTGCGGCCGGTAACTTACTGAATCTAAGAAACCGCATGGGTCAGCAGGCGGCACTGTATGCGGTAATCTGCCGGCGGGTGGCCGCATCCCGAAGGTTCTTGCCCTCAATCGAGCGTAATGAGCCCGCGCTGGGCGGCGATTATCGCGGCTGCAGTGCGGTCGGGAGCGTCGAGTTTGCCGGAGATGCTGGGCAGGTAGCCTTTGACAGTCGTTTCGGTGCTACCCAGGGCATCGCCGACTTCCCGGTTGCTGCAGCCTTTGGCGACGTGGCGCAGGACATCCAGTTCGCGAGCCGTGAGGGGGGCGTTGGCCAGACGCCGCTGCAACGCCTCGGCGACGATGGCGGGAAGGGTGCGGCGACCAGCGGCGGTGGCACGAAGGGCTGCAATCAGTTCGGCTTCATCGGCTTCTTTGAGGACATAGCCGAGAGCCCCGGCCTGCAGGGCGCGGTAAATGTGTTCGTCGCCGACGAGGGTGGTGAGGACCACGATTTTCGCGGCAGGGAATTCCAGTTTGATGGCAGAGATTGCCTGCGACCCGCTCAGACGCCCAGGCAGCCTGAGGTCCATGGTGACGATGTCGGGGCGAAGTTCCCGGTTGAGCCGAACGGCGGTCTCGCCGTCCGGCGCTTCGGCCACCACTCTCATGTCGGCTTGCGTGTTGATGATGACGCGGAGACCGGTCCGAACAACTTTGTGGTCATCCACGAGAAGGACGGTGATCATGGGGTTTGGGTGCTCAGGGGAACGGTAGCCGTGATGGTGGCTCCGAGACCAGGTTTGGCATTTATGAAGAGAGTGCCGCGAAGCTGCTGGATCCGTTCGCGCATGCCCGTGAGCCCAAAGCCATGCTTACCGGACACCTCAACATCAAACCCTCGCCCGTTGTCGGTAACGGTTAATTCCAGGCCGTCCTGGAGGTGTGCTCGCTCGAAGAACTGAAGGCGGATAAGGATTTCTGTCGCTTCCGCATACTTTAAAGCGTTGGTGAGCGCCTCCACGGCGATTCGAGTGAGGTGCAGGGCGACTTCGGGAGGGGCGGTGGCTGCGGCGTCTTCGTCGAGGTTGATAGTGATGTGCGGGGCACCGCTTTGGGAACCGGAGGGGGTACGCGCGGCAAGGGCGCGAAGGCGGCTGCCCAGATTGTGGTTGTCGTGCGGATCCCCGAGGTTGCGGACAGATGTTCCCACTTCGTGGATGCTCTACGTGGCGAGAGAACGGGCTTCGTCGAGGTAGGAGCGGGCTTCGTCCGGGGCCGCCTCCATGATCTTCTGCGCCGCCTGCAGGTAGAGAGAGATGCCCGCGAAACCCTGGCTCATCGTCTCATGCAGCTCCCGGGCGATGCGGGCCCGTTCGCCCAGCACGGCGTCAAACCGCGCCTCCGCCTGAAGGAGGTTTTCGCGGACCAGCCCGAGGTGGGTGGCGATGAGTTCCAGGGATTCAGGTTCGGGAACTGCGTAGGGTTCTTCGGATCGCCGTGGCCCCAGGCCGGGCCATGCCTGAGTTTTGCCGTGTGGGTCGCGGCTCGGGAAAGACACTGCTTCGACATCGGTCGGGGCCGCGTCCTGAAGGGTACTGAAGCTGGGTTGAGAGAGGTGCAGGGCGTGGACGATGTCGTCCCAGGAGCCTTTATGAGCCAGTTCGAGGGCGAGGGCGCGGAGCATCTGTTCGCGGTCGAGCTGTTCCCGGAAGAAGTGGCGGTCCAGCCTTGCCAGGATCTTCTGGCGAAATTCCAGGCCAAGCCCCGCAAAGGCAAGGATGCCGAAGCTGGCGATGTTCACCGGGCTGGAGATCGAAGCGACCGGGTCTCTCCACCAGTACCACGCCATCAGGGCGATCGGGCCGAGCGTAAGAACCCGAAGCAACTGGACGGCCAAGAGGTACTGGATTCCGGCGCGAATGACGACCCTGAGATCGAGAAACTTATGTTTCGCGATGGCGCACCAAAAACAGAAAGGGACGGGCAGCACGGCCAGGTTCGAAACGGCCGCTAATCGCGACCCGGCCGCAAGAAAACTCGCGGTGATGCCGACGCCGAAGGCAATACTTCCGGCAATCCATTCCAGGCGCTTGCGGTCGGAATAATCCTTTGCCTGGCGATAATTGTTTGCCAGATGGAAAATCATGGCGGCTCCCGAATAGACTGGAGCATATGACGATCCGTACACTGGTGCTGCTGTTGCTCACCCTGCCCGCCTTTGCTCAGGCCCCGAACGATCCCTTCCCGAAGGCGATTCCCGCTGCCGAAGGCGTCATCACGGTCAAATTCCTGGAATTTGCCAGCATTCCGGCGGCGGCGGGCCAGGCAGCCCCGGCGCGTCCCATGCTTCTTCTCGATGAGTCAGGCACGAAGCGCCTGTTCATCAATGACATGGTCGGGCCTCTCTACGCTGTCAGTTATGACGGCAAAACCGTGAAAGAGTATCTGGATACCAACGCGCCGAAATGGGGTGTAAAAGTCCAGTCAAACGGCGCCGAACGAGGCTTCCAGAGCTTCGCCTTTCACCCGCAGTTCAGCCGCCGCGGGACTCCGGGCTACGGCAAGTTTTATACGATTGTCGATAGCTCCAATACGACTCCCACGCCGGATTTCAAGCCGTCGGGTGGCAATCACACGCATGATTCGGTGCTGTTCGAATGGACCGCGAAGGATGCGGCGTCCACAACTTACGACGGCGAGGCTCCGCGTGAACTCATCCGCTTCGAGCAGCCTTTCGCTAACCACAACTGTGGTCACCTGACCTTCAATCCCCTCGCCACAAACCGCAGTGCCGATTTTGGCCTCCTCTACATAGGCTTCGCCGACGGAGGCAGCGGCGGCGACCCGATGAAACATGCCCAGAATCTTAATTCCGCCTTCGGCAAGATTCTGCGCATTGATCCCCTCGGGAAGAACAGCGCCAACGGTAAGTATGGAATCCCTGTCTCCAACCCCTTTGCGAACGACGGTGACGACAAGACCCTCGGCGAGATCTATGCCTATGGCGTTCGCAACCCCCAGCGCCTTTTCTGGGATAAAAAGAACAGGAACATGTTCATGTCTGACATTGGGCAGAACATCGTTGAGGAGATCAGTCCGGTTACGTCCGGTGCAAACCTCGGCTGGAACATTTGGGAGGGCAGTTACCGCTTCATCAGCGGCAGCGCCGTGAATCTGGAAAATCCGGGGAGTGACCCGAAGATGACCTACCCTGTGGTGGAATATGGCCAGCTCGATCCGCTCTTTCAGCCCAGTTCCGCGGCTATTGGTGGGTTGGTCTATCGAGCCAACAAGATTAAACAGCTCTCGAACCTGCTCCTGTTCGGCGACAATCCCAGCGGCGAGATCTTTTATGTGAGTGCGGATACTCTGCCCAAGGGGGGCCAGGACGCCATGCGGCGCGTGCTTCTGGACGACAAAGGTACCTCGAAGAATCTCCTGAAGCTCATTCAGGAGAAGAACGTGGAACAGGGCAAGCCAGCCTCCGCCCGCGCGGATCTGCGCTTTGGAGAGGACGCAGCGGGGAACATCTACATTCTCAACAAGCGGGATGGCGTTGTGCGTAAGCTGGTACCCTGACGAATGAAATGCAAGCGAAAACGGAACTTTCTCCTTTGAGCTGTTATTACTAAATATGCGTTCTTTGGTGCTGCTGTTTGCCTGTACCCTTGCGGCGATTGGTCAATCGCTTACCGCTCCGGTCATCTATCCTCGTGGCGTGACGGACGCTGTCCGGCAAGACCCCGCGCCCGCTACTGTTGCTCGCGGTGCCGCCCTGCAGATCTCCGGGTTCAATCTCGGCCCGGAAAAGGCACTTCGCGCGGAGGAAACGCCTCTCCCGATGAAACTGGGCGACCCGGAGGTACAGGTTCTTATCAACGGGGAAGTTGTTGGGCTGTATTCGATCTCAGCCGGCGTGGTTCTGGCTCAGGTACCCGATGATGCACCGCTGGGCGTTGCCACGGTCTCTGTTTCAGTGGGTGGCGTCAAAAGCGAGGCCCGGACCTTTACGGTGGCTGCCCTGCAACCCGGTATCGTCACTGCTGACGGGTCCGGTTTCGGAGCGGCGAAGGGAGATTTTTCCAGGTCCCCGGTCGTTGTTACCGGGAGCGGCTTCGGAGTTGCTAACCCCAGGGCTGGAACGGTAGTGGCTTACGTTGGCGGGGCCCCGGCAAGGGTAAACATTCAACTGAATCGCGCAGTGCCGGGGCAGTTCAATGCGCAGATCGAAGTTCCTGGTTCCGCTCGCCCCGGTGACCTCCTTTACCTGACGGTAAACGCCCGGACCTCGAACCTGGTTACCTTGCAGCCTCTGGCCGCTCCTTCGGTCGATTATCTGGCTTTCCCCGAAGGCTCCGCTGATCTGGCGGGTCTTGCCACGCCCGACGTCAATGGCAGGTATGTTCTCGGTATTGCGGCGAAAGATGCGAAAGGCTGCTTCCCTGTCTACTCCTTTGATTTTGCTGCCCTGAAAGCGGCCAAAGGTAACCCTTGCCTGATCACCGCCGCTGCCAATGCGGTTAGTCCTTTCGTCAATGCCGTCGGGACGGAGTTTGTTGGGGCGATGGTTGGACCCTCGGTCGGTACCGCTCCCGCTGGTATCGCCAAACAGGCGCTGATCGTGCAGCCGGGCAAAGATGACAATCTGGTGGATCTGACTGGTGCCGCAGCGAATCTGGTTTCTGCGGCGGGAGGCACATTTTTGGCTACAATTCCCTCCGCGACGGCGGGTGGGCCGGTTACAGTCGACAACATTACCGCCTCCACAGGAGCGGTGAGGAACGCACCTCCCGCGACGGCGGCGGGGGGGGCTGCGGGAGGCAACGCACCCGTCCCTGTCACCACTGCCATTGAAGTAGATGGCCTGTCCAGGTTGCTCACCAATCGCATCGCACTGCCTGGCGGCCTCGGGGCCGTCGTTGTTGCTGATTCTGTCACAGCCCCCGCCAAATTTCTGTTTGCCATCGTGAGAGCCAATGGCGATAAAGTCTCGGCCACCGCATTCCCGGCTGGATTCGTCCCGCTTCTTGCTCCGGCCGCACCTCCACCGACCCAGCCTGGCGGCGGGGCTGCAGGCGGTGGTGCTCCCGCGCCTGCTGCGACCACCACAAATCCTGCGGGCCTCGCCTTCTATCTGGCATCCCAAAGACAGGTTCTGGTGGCCGCAAAGAAGTCGGATGACTCCGCGCACGCTCTGCTGGCGTTCCCTGTGGACGGTTCCGAGGCTGTCGTGAAGGTCCTGCCCAACGGCTGGTTCCTGGCTGCCTGCACGAATAACTTACGCACGTTCAACGTTGTCCTCACCGGCGCAATCGCCCTGTTTGGCTCAAATTCCGCCGAAAATACCTTCAAGGCATCGTGCCCGGCATCCGGCTATATCACGGTCGAAACGGAGTCCGGAGAGATCAATGCAGTGAGTGCAGGCCAAAACGTGGACATGGTCTACGGCGGCTCGGTTGGTGCGGTCAACGACTTCATTTGGGCCACCAATCTCTCTGCGACAGCGCGGACTTCGTCCACCATATATGTCTTTGACGGGGCCAACAGGTCTACCCAGCGGCTGGAACTGCCTGCCGGCGTCAACGCTATCCAGACTCCTTCTCCTATCCCTGCGCTGAGTGCGCTGGTTGCTACGGCCCAACGTCGTATCGTGGGGGATGATGGCTTCGTTGTTTTCGATTTGGAAGAAGGTACTTCCCGCCATCTCGCGGTGCCGGACGGTTTTGGGTCTGTCTCATTGGTTGGCTTCTTTCCCGCTACCCGCAAGCTCCTGGTACGCGGGATATCCACGGATCGCAGGACTTCGAGTCTGATCGTGTATAACCTGGAGGGCAAGGAGGTGTTCGTCGTGAAGAATCCTGATGGCGTGGCCTCCGTGGGGAGTCGCCCAGGAACGCCCGTAGCCGCCCGTCAACTGATTACCAGTACCAACGCCAACACGGCGTCCGGCATTGGTTATGACGTGGATGGCAAACAGGTTGGCGTCGTGTCGGTCCGAATTCCCTAGCCTGGCTAGTGTTTTTCCAGCGCGGGGTCGAGGGCTGCCTGCGCGGCTTCCGGCTTGCCTGCTTTCACCAGCGCTTGTGCGCGGGCCTCGCGTGCGGCTTGTTCCGTGGGGCGGAGCTTGACGGCTTTCAGAAAGGCCAGAGCAGCTTCGTCGAACTTTCCCGCCTCTAACAGGGCCCGACCGGACAGCATCGCGGCGGGGTAGATTTCCGAAGGGATTCTGGTTAACACCCGTTCCCGTTCCCGAAGTGCCTTTCCCAGAGGCTCCACTGCATCCGATGCCTTGCCGTTGTAGAGCAGGCCGACACCCTTCACCCAGTAGTCTGCCGAGTTCTCCAGGGCTGCCGCCGCTTGTTTCAGGGCGGCAGCGTCCACCCCGGCATCGAGGGGTTTACCCAGGAGTTGGGCTGCCAGCAGGGCCGACGTCACCTTCGGATTGAGCAGGGCTTTGGGGTCCGCTCGCTCCATCACGATCACGTTCACAGCTCCCGGGCCATCCGGGTTCCGGGCCCGGCCATCGAAGGGCCAGACAAGCAGGTACGGTGCCTTTGCTTTCCCCGCTACTTTTAACTCCATCCAGCCGTCCACGTCCGGGGCACCAGCCTCGATAGTGACGCCGGAGGGCTTCTTGCCCCTTACGTCCGTGATGTCGAACTGTGGTCCCGAAGCTGCCAACAGGACCAGGAGTGGCCAGATCATTCGTCTCTCAGAATCTCTAATGGTTTCTGGCCCAGGGTTCGGAAACTGGCCGCCCAGCCGGTCCCGATCGCCAGCAAAGCTGTTCCTGCCACAGATACGCCCATCGGCATCCAGTCCGCAGATCCCTCGGCACGGAGCAGCTTGTTGAGAACCAGCCACGCAAAACCACCCGCCAGAATACCGCCCATCAGGCCGGCCACGGTGCCGATCACCAGAAACTCTACTGAGAAGATACGTGCGATGCGCGCCCGGGTTGCACCCAGCGTTTTCAGGATGATTACCTCACGTATCCTGCGGAACCGTGTACCGGCCACGCTGGAGGCTAAAATCACAGCTCCGGCCAAAATCGAGAAGAAAGAAATGAAGCGGACGACGACTGAGATCTGGTCCACAATCGACTGGATCCCGCCGTAGTAGATGGCGGGCAAGCCATCCAGGGCTCCCGGGGTAAAGAAGAACTCTACCCTCGCGGTGAGGCGCACCGATTCGCTTTTGTGCAGCGCCACAACCCGTGACGTGATGGTGCGTAAGGGGGTGTTCCAGACGATCACCGAACCCACTTTGATGTTCAGGACCTTACCCACCGACTCGGACACCGAGATCAGAGGTTCCGCTGGATGGGTTCCGGCCGGCCACCATTCGCCTGCCAGAACTGCTGTAAAGCGGGGCTTCTCCGGTGCCGTGGAAACGGTCACGGTTCGCGAGAAACGCCGGGCCATACCCTGCAGTTTCTCTCGCTGGAGGACAACGCCGTCAATCGATTGAATCTGGGCGGACACAGCAGCCAGCATCTCCGGATCACCTTCGATGCCCGTTTGCCGTTTGAGCAGGTTGTAGACTCCCTCTTTGTTGGCGGTGGTGATGTCCAGCAGATATACATTGGGCATGCCCGGAGGGGCGGTCTGGATGATGTCCTTCAGCAACCCTCGCTGCACAATCCATATGGTTACCGTGAACATGACGCCAACGCCGAGGGCCATCACAGCGGCTCCGGCGTGGTTGCCGGGGCGGTAGAGATTGGCGATGCCCTGCCGAACCACCGGGCCTGCAGCACGTGGCAGGTGGCGGCCGAGGACTCGGAGTCCGCGCAGAAGAATCCACGCGACCCCGGCCAGCGCGAGCATTGCTGCCGCGATACCGAAGGCGAAATACTGCCCGGTTCTGGCGTTGTCGCTGAGCCAGGCAGCCAGCAGCCCGACGAAGACCAGGATGCAGAGTGAAGCGATGGCGGGCGCGGTGGCCTTTTGCAGCCGCTGTTTCATGGTTTGCGGCGGACCGGCCATTTCCCGCCGGAAGATTACTGCGGGCCGGATGTAGCGAATTCCAACCAGTGGAGGAATGGTAAACAAGAGTACCGTCAGGACTCCCACCAGCAGGCCCTGAAACGCCGAAAGGGGGTCGAAGCGCGGGACCGAAGTCAGGTGGAAGTACTTTTCCAGGAAAACAGGAAACACTAGTTGGACCAGGCTTCCGACCGCGATCCCCAGCGCACTTCCCACCAGGCCCAGCCCCATCGTTTGCAAGATATAGATCCGCAGGATCTGGGAAGATTTCGCCCCCAGACACTTCATCACCGCGATGGAGTCCATCTTCTGCTGTAGGTGCGCCTGAATCGCAGTAGCGACACCGAGGGCACCAATCACAAGCGCCACCAGGCTGACCAGCGAGAGGAAGGTCGTGGATTGCCTTAAGCCCTGTTCGATCAGAGGATGGGCCTCACTGTAATCGGCTATCATCCCCTCTTTGAAGACTGCTGTCAATTCGTTGCGGACCTGGAGGATAGGAATTGTGGGGGGGACCTTGAACAAAAAGCGCTCTGCGGCCCGGCTTCCAGGGACTATCAAGCCGGTTCGGTCCAGGCCGGCGCGGGAGATCATCACCCTGGGGCCGACGTTCAGGCTGCCGGTCATGCGGTCAGGTTCATTGGTTATTTCTGCAACGATTCGGAACGGTTGGCCCCCGATACGGACACTGTCTCCTACCTTTGCATTCATCCGCAACAGGACGCCGTCGGCGACGACTACGGCGTCGGGTTGCAACGCGGTTTTGAAGTTGAGGGGCGGGTTAAGTTTCACTTCACCGTAGAACGGGTAAACATCTGGATCTACTGCTTTTACCGAGATCAGGACCGGGATACTCTCGCCCGTGGGTGCGGCCATTGTCAGGGTTTCGGTAATCTGCGTCCGCCGGATGCCGCGGCCAACAAGCCGGTCCATGGTTTCGGTCTGGGGCGGGGAAGGGAGTTGAAAGGTCCGAACCGTCAGGTCGGCTGCCATGAAGCCACGGGCGTCGCGGGTGAGCAGGGTGTGGAAGGCGCGGGAGAAGCCTCGGACGCCTGTGAGCGCCCCGACACCCGCCGCGACCGCCAGAATTACAAAGATGAATCGGCCTGATGATGCCCGCGTTTCGCGCCAGGCGATCCTGGCTGCTGTTCGAGTAGGGCTCGTCTTACCTCGGCTCATATGATCTTCATGACGTCGGATTCGATCAGGCCGTCGCGCAGCGTAATTACCCGGTCGGCATGCCCGGCCAGGGCCGCATCATGGGTGACCATCACCAGCGTCGCACCAGCCATGCGGTTTAGTTCCAGCAGCAGTTCCAGAACCTGCTGGCCGGTGCGACCGTCCAGATTACCGGTCGGTTCGTCGGCCAGCAGGATGGGCGGTTTGGTGATGAAGGCCCTTGCGAGGGCCACACGTTGTTGTTCACCGCCAGACAGCTGGACCGGATAGTGGTCCATGCGATCCGCTAAGCCGACGCGTGTCAGAAGTTCGCGGGCGCGATCCACGGTCTCCGGGCCGGTACCCGCCAGTTCAGCGGGCAACAGGACGTTTTCTTCTGCTGTCAGCGTGGGAATCAGCTGGAACGACTGAAAAACGAAGCCAATTTTCTTGCCCCGGACTTCGGCCATCTGGTCTTCCGTCAGGCCGGTGATATCGACTCCGTCCAGCAGGATTTGGCCGGAAGTCGCATTATCCAGGCCTGCCAGCAGGCCCAGCAGGGTGCTCTTGCCGCTTCCGGAAGGGCCCATAATGGCGGCGAACTGGCCCTTCGGGATGGCAATATCGATACCCCGCAGGATCTCCACTTCGTGTGTCGGTGTGGCAATGGTGCGGGTTAATTTGATGACTTCAATGATCGGGCGCGAAATGTGCAGGGCTCCTGTGACAGGTGGGTCTGTCATGATTATGGCAGTGTCTATTCAGTTGATGCTTTCCGTTCTGGTGGCGATTTCATTAATGGGTTGCGGGGGCCGGAGTGAGGCTCCGAAACCGGCTCCGGTGGTCGTCGAGGCCCCCCCTCCAGTGGTGGATCCCCGTCCGGTGATTGCGTGTTTCGGGGATAGCCTCTCGGCTGGCTACGGTCTGGACTCTGGCAAGAGCTATCCCGATGTCCTGCAACAACTTATTGACGCAGCAGGGCACAAATACCGCGTCGTGAATCTGGGGGTCAGCGGGGATACGACTACGGACGGGGTGGAGCGTTTACCTGGTGTCCTGGCGGTGAAGCCTGAAATTGTCGTTCTGGAGTTTGGTGGCAACGATGGCCTTCGAGGTTTGCCGGTAACGTCGTCGGAACAGAACCTGCGGACGATGGTTGAGGCCCTGGACAAAGCCGGAATTCGCGTCGTGTTGGCCGGGATGAGTTTGCCGCGGAACTACGGCCCCGAGTATATCAGCGCTTTCGAGAAGGTCTTTCTCGACGTTGGAACACGCTACAAGCTGGTTCGGATCCCTTTTTTGTTGGAGGGAGTCGGCGGGAATCCCACACTGACTCAGCCCGACGGAATGCACCCAACTGCTGATGGAACGAAGATCGTAGCGGCAACCGTCTTCAGGTTTGTACAGCCGTTGCTTCGGCGATAGGTACCCTTCGGTACCATTATTTCTATTTCAATTCTGTCGCGTTTGCTTTAGATTAAGACATAACGAATGCTTTTACTTTCAACAGATACGTGGCTTGCATCTGCCGCGCCTCTGGCTCTTCCCTCCGTCGCCCGAGTCTTACTGGCTGACGATGTTCTGGCGTCAAGATTGACGATCAAGACAATTCTCTCTACCGCCGGGTACTCGGTTGACGGCGTGGCGACGGCCAGCGAAGCCATTGACCACCTGCAGGAAAATGAATACCAGTTGGTGTTGGCCGACCTGCAATCGGGAGGCGAAGATGTCGGCGGTCGCCTTCTTACCTACGCCCGCCAGAAGTACTACCGACCCGCCACCGCGCTGATTTCATCGAGGATGAGTGAGTTGTCGCCTGGTTTTGAAGGGGAGCAGGAGAGCGTGGTCAGCATCGCGGATGACAACATCTCGCACCTGCTGGAACGGGTTGCGGATCTGATCAGCCACCGTGCGGACCGCCGGATGCTTCGGGCGATGCGCACGGTTTGTTAGGCGGGTAGTTGGGGTAACAGCTCGTGGTAAAAGTACCGCAGGCCGCGCGACGGGGTGGAGGCCGAGTTACTGGAGCTGAGAGCAGTCGCTCC
The DNA here is from genome assembly GCA_010084195.1 of Terriglobia bacterium. GTDB lineage: Bacteria > Acidobacteriota > Terriglobia > Bryobacterales > Bryobacteraceae > BOG-234. Next base: position 36,301 of record RGPS01000010.1, on the reverse strand, counting down.
CCGGGGTGCCGCGGCCCAGCCTGGAATCAAGCGGGGCGCCTGCTTCGTTACAGCGCTTGAGAGCTGACCCGCATTATTTGCACCAACCGGGAATGCAGCGCTGCGTCTCGCATTCGGCCCCGTGGCGCTCGTAGCGCGGCCTACGGTACTCTTGCCACGGGCTGTTAACGATAGGACATTTGCCCAGGCAGGATAGTGGCCGGGGTGAGGGGGGTGGTCGTGCGGAAGAAGCCTTCAGAGCTGAGGCGGCGATAGACATCGCCTGCAACGCCTGAAGCCAGTGGCCCGATCGAAGGCCGTCCACCGGTCAACATAACGACGACGACGAGTTTACGGCCGTTGCCCTCGTGGAAAGAACCGAACCAGCCGAGGTGCGTCTTACCCTCGCTACAGGTACCGGTTTTGCCGAAGATTTCTTCTTCCTGTTTCGCGCGGCGTGCGGTGCCAAACTCGACGGCTCCGCGCATGCCCGGCTTCACATCCGGGATGTGGCGACCGATATCGAGGCGGCGCTTGATCTGAGGCTGAAAGTTCTGGACTTCTTCCTGGTTCTTCGGGTATTGCAGCCAGTACAGCGTGCCACCATTCGCAATGGCGGTCATCACGCCAGCCAGTTCGAGGGGGGTCTGCGAGATTTCCTCGCCGAAGCTCGTGAGCATGCCCATACCGCCGTTCTTCGGAGGCGCAGGCGGGAAGTAACCGGCATGCTCGCCCACGATGCCAAGGCCAGCCTTCTCGCCATAGCCGAAGAGGCGTGCGTAATGGCTCACCTTCTCGTACCCGAGTTTGATACCCAGGTTGGCAAAGTAGTAATTACTGGAGAACGCGAGAGCGTCGGTCAGGTCAGGAGAACCTTTGCGGAAGAACTTGATGGGACTGATGCGCTCCACCAGACCTTCTTTCAGGCCAGCGAGAGCGACGGGAACTTTGATGGTCGAGCAGGGCTGGAAGCCGCCACCGAGGGCCAACGGCTGATTCACCATGCTGAGGACGCGCCCACTTTCTGGATCTACGACCACGACGGCACCGTTCAACGGTCCGAGCGCATCAACGGCGGCCCGGCGGACGATGAGATCTTCACCCTCGTAGACGTCACCTGAAGTGGAGTCCTTGTAGGTCGGCTCATCCCAAGTTTGCACCCAGGCGCGCTTCTTGCCGACAGTTGCCTTGGAAGACGATTTTGGGACGACCTTAGAAACCGCCTTGACGATGGCAGCTTTCTTCGCCGGTTTCTTTTTCTGCGGGGTAACCGCAAACGCGGACGTCGCCAAACCGACAGCGAGCAACGTCGCCGTGAGCCGCGAAGCGAATTGAGAATTGATGTTCATCTGCACCGATCTTTTCATCAGCAGCAAGACGCGGAAAATAGCCAGAGCAAAAATCCGGGGAGCAACCGGAAACTCCATTGTCCCCCCAATTGCATACCGGGGTCAATCTGCGCTGGCATTTTCCGCCACGCTACTTAAATCGGTACTTCTTATGCCGCCGTCCAGCCGCCGTCAATGGGAAAGACCCCTCCGTTAACAAACGCAGCCTGGTCGGAGCACAGGTACAGCGCAAGATAACCAATCTCATCCGGCTTGCCGAGACGTCCAACGGGTTGGCGCTGGTTGAGTTCGGCGCGAACCTTGTCCTTTTCGTGACTGTGGTACTTTTCCAGATAACCCGAGACGAAGGGCGTATCGACAGTACCCGGTGCGATGCAGTTCACGCGGATTTCGGTGGGGTAATCCACGGCGAGCTGGCGCGTCATGGCCACGACGGCACCTTTGGTCCCGCAATAGGCGAAACGGCGCTTCACGCCGACCAGACCCGCGACCGAACCGAGGTTGACGATAGACCCGTGGGCGGCTCGAATGAGCGGCAGACAGAATTTCGTCATCAGATAGACGCCACGGACGTTGACGCGGAAGATCCGGTCGAAGTCATCTGCGCCAGTCTCTTCGGCATTGCCAACCAGGCCGATGCCCGCGTTGTTGATAAGGATATCGAGCTGTTCGATGTCTGCCATGCCTTCGCGCACGGCGTTTTCGTCGGTAATGTCGAAGATCTTGTAGGTAGCGCCGGGGAGTTCGGCGGCGAGCGCTTCGGCTCGGGATTTGTCAATATCGACGATAATTACTTTTGCGCCTGCCTCGGTGAAGATCCGCGAAGTTTGTTCGCCGATGCCGCTTGCGCCGCCCGTGATCAGGGCCGTTTTACCGTCAATTCGGAAAGGTGTAGCCATCGCGTGAATTGTAGCAACGACTCTTCGGTCCGTAGTTCGAGCCGGGACCTCGCGGTTCTGAATCAGAAAATTGTCGCCTGTAAGAGATGCCCTCGGCTGATTCAGCATTGCACTGAAGTGGCGCGGGTAAAGCGGCGGGCCTGGCTGGATTGGGAGTATTGGGGGAAGCCGGTACCTTCGTTTGGGGACCCGGAGGCTCGGTTGCTGATTGTGGGGCTCGCGCCCGGGGCGCATGGGGCGAACCGGACGGGGCGGATGTTTACGGGGGATAAGTCGGGCGACTTTTTGTACCGGGCGCTCCATAGGAGTGGTTTCGCGTCACAGCCGGAGAGCCGGAGTGCGGACGATGGTCTGGTGCTGAACCATGCCTGGATCACGGCTGCGGGGCACTGTGCTCCTCCGGATAACAAGCCTGCACCCGATGAACTGGGCAATTGCAGCCGGTGGTTACAGCAGGAGTTGAAGCTTCTGAAGAACCTGAAAGTGGTGGTGACGCTGGGGGCCATAGCGCACCGCTCGTATCTGGAGGTCCGGGGGGAGAAGTTCTCGGCCTGTCCGTTTGGCCACAATCTGTTGCACGACGGGCTGCGGCCCCCGGTGATTAGTTCGTATCACCCGAGCCAGCAGAACACGTCCACGGGACGGCTGACGCAGGAGATGCTGGACGCAGTTTTCGCGCGGGCGGCGGCGATCATCAATAAGTGAAAATTTCTTGCCGAACGGGATGCACTCTCCGTCTGGACTTTTTCGGCGTTTGGCAACCGCCGCGCAGCTAAACAAGCCGTCCCACAGCTCGGACTGCGTCAGGCACCGATGCGCAGCAGCTTTGACTGCATGGCTCCGGTGACAATGGCGTCGGTGGCCGACACGTACATGTCGATTTCGGTCCGGACACCGTAATCTGCGTAATACAAGCCGGGTTCCACGGAGAACAGTGAGCCTGGCAGGATGCGGCGCTCGTCGTGGGTTTCCAGGTTGTCCATATTGGCACCGGTGCCGTGGACTTCCTCGCCGATGGAGTGGCCGGTTCGGTGGACGAAGTAATCGACTTCGCCAGAGGCACGGATGTGGTTGCGGCAGGCGTCATCCACCTCATAACCGCAAATGGCGCGACCGCCAGACACGGCTGATTTTACGGCTGCGATGGCGGCATCGCGCGCACCGGTGACAATTTCAAAGCTTCTATGGATGTGGTCGGGAGCTTCACCGACGAAGCCGGTCCACGTGATGTCGTAGTAGCAGGCACCGGGCTGGTCGAGTTTGGCCCACATGTCGAGGAGGACGAGGTCCCCGGGGCGGATGGGGGAACTGGTGGCGGGGGAGGGTTCGTAGTGCGGGTCCCCGGCATGGCCGTTGACGCCGACGATGGGGCCGTGGTCGGCGAACAGGCCCGCTTTGCGGAATTCCTCCCGAACCCAGTCGGCGACGGCTACTTCATCCACTCCGCCGGCCAGTTTGGCGGCCATGAAATCGAAGGCACCGGCGCGGACGATATCGACCCGACGACCGGCTTCCATATGGGATTCGAACTGGGCGTCGGTGAGGCAAGCTTCGAATTCACAGATCAGTTCGGCTGAGGTGACCACCTCGACGCCGTTGGACCGGACCAGTTCCACAGTACCGGCATCCACCATGGCGACGTAGGGCACGGCGCACATCGGTGAATACTGCATGGCGACCCGCTTGCAGCCTTTGAGGAGGGTGCCCAGGGTGCCTTGCTGTTCGCTCCAGCTGGAATATTTGATTTTCTCGCCGGGCAGGGCATTCAGCATGCCCGATTCAATACGGTGGACCATGCCGATCGGCTCGCCCTGGGCAGGGATCATGTAATACCAGCGGCGCGTCACGTGGCTGGCGGGCTGGAAGCCGAGGACACGGTAGGCGAGGGCGTCGCGCTGGTGGTGGTCGAAAAATAGCCACCCGTCGAGATTTTCGCGGCGAAGCGCTTCCTGAATTCGTTCCAGCGTGGTGGCGTCAAGTGGCATGTGATTCCTCGTTCGACATGAGGATAGCGCGGTTCATTGAATCGGCGTCTATTCCCTCAATTTCGAGCAGTTTTGTGCTGGAGGTTTGGCCCGAGATGATGGTGATCTCGCTGGCGCGAACTCCGGCGATTTGGGCTATGAATTTCAGGATGGCGGCGTTGGCTTTGCCGTCGACGGGCGGGGCGGCGACCCGGAGCTTCCAGGCGTCGCCGTGGCGTCCGGCGAATTGGGTTCGCTTCGCGCCGGCGTTGATTTTAAGTGCCAGCCGCGTCTTCATGGCTAGCTATCCGGCGGAAGTTGATTTGGGATCTTAGGTCGGTAACGCCGGCTGCGATGCGGGGCGAGAGGACGTCGAAGGTGATGACGTCGTCCAGCCAGTCATGGCTGGAGCCGTCCAGATACTGTGTTGCGGCTGTGATGGTGTATTGGTGTGGGGTCAGCCAGGCGTCGAAGGTGAAATCCACTTCAAGCGCTTCTCCCGATTCGTACTGACCCAGCTCCACCTGTTCAATGCGTGTGTTGGTGCCGTAGATGTCCATGCCAATGCGGTTGCGGATGAGGATACCAACCATGGGCGTGGCGCGATTCTGGTTGAAGCGGACAGTGATGCGGACGGTGATGGCATCTCCGCTCGTAATGACGGCGCAATCGCGGCCGAGGGAATCGAGAAGGCGGACTCCGATAATCTCGCTGGTGCCGTCGCCATGGCGATTCGAGGAGGTCATCAGCGCGGGGCGGTCGGACAGGTCGAAGGCCTTTTGCCGCTCCAGCACCACGCCAATGTATTTATCAATGACGTGCTTGGGCTCGCCTTCGGCTTCCATGCGGCCGTTGAGCAGGAAAATGGCGCGGTGGGAGAGTTGCTTCACCAGGCCAAGGTCATGGGAAACGAAGAGGACAGTGGTCTTCTTTTCGCGGAGTTCCTCGAACTTGCGGATGCAGCGGTTGGCGAAAACGGCGTCGCCGACCGCGAGTGCTTCGTCAACGATCAGGATTTCGGGGTTCACATGAATAGCGGTGGAGAACGCGAGCCGAACATACATGCCGCTCGAATACTCTTTCACGGGGCGGTCAATGTAATCGCCGATTTCAGCAAAGGCTTCGATGGCCTTCATGTGGCTCAGCATTTCTGCGCGCGAAATGCCGAGGATCTCGCCGTTGATGAGGACATTTTCGCGACCGGTGAAGTCGGGGTTGAAGCCCGCACCCAGTTCGAGAAGGGCGGCGAGACGGCCTCTGGTAACGACCCGGCCGGTTGTGGGCCGGAGGATCCCGGAGATGATCTGCAGCAGCGTGCTCTTGCCACAGCCGTTCGGACCGACCAGGCTGACGATTTCGCCGCGATCAACCGAGAACGAGATATCGCGAAGTGCCCAGAAATCGGTGTGGAGGGGTTTCGTCTGAAACGGATTCAGCTCCCGAATCCGGTCGAACGGGGACCGGTAGAGGCGATAGAGCTTCGAGACATTTTGAACCAGCAGCAAGGGACTAGTTTAGCGAGGCCCCTACCGGGGAATGCTCACAGCCGGATGATCAGCGTGAGATCGCTGCCAGGTGACGTGGTTCCGACGCCCGTGACGTCGAGGCTCAGTTGGTCGCCGGCATGAAGCGTGGCGAGCCCGAAGCCGCTGACGGACGGTGAAGTGGCTTGCCCCGGTGCAAACTGAAGCGTCGCCCACGCAGCACCATTCAGATTGAGTTGAACAGTTACGCCTGCTCCGCTGGAAGGGGTTCCCAGGACGCCGTACATGTCGCGGACGGTCCGGTCAATGTCAACGATGATGAAAGGCGCAGCGTTCGACTGAATCGCCAGGTAGCCAGGTATCTGAAAGGTGTATTGGCCGCCGGAGAACGTTCGTAATCCCAACTCGTTGGTTTCGGTATAGGCGTTGAAAGCCGAGGGTCCGTTCCCGATGGCATTCGTGAGGACCAGTTCAACAGTTGCGAGCCGGCAGTTTGGCAGTTCGACTGAGTACTTCCAGTCACCGCTCGCCGGACTCCCGAAGAAATTCCTGACGAAGGGCACGATCACCACCTGATCTTTCAGAATCCAAACCGGCGTGCCGCTGGCGTGCGCCGCAGCTGCGGTTCTGTGCAGACCTCTCTCGACTGTCACGGTGGTGCCTGCAATAGCGATTACCCGCACAACCTCATGTTCCAGCTGCAGCAAATCGCCCACTTCCACAGGTGTTGCGAGGGCAAGGCTGGTGTCACCCGGGCCGATGGTCGAGGTGAGCGCGAGCGGCGGTGCGCCCTGGATTTCGTCGTAATAGTTGAAGCGGTAGGTTCCGGCAATTACCCCTCGGGTGTTGACCAGATTTACGAACGCAACTGAGCCCAGCTCCAGAACTCCCCCCCTCGACGGTGAAGCCGCAACGCCAAAGAGCGGGGCTGGCGGGATGTCAGAATCCGCAAGCAGACCTCCCGACTGGCCAATTGTCCAGCGAGTCAGGGGCGAAATCGCGTAGGCCGCTTCTTCATCCTTGCCGCTGGCGGCGCGGGCGCTCACCTGGACGGTAGCGCCGAGTCGCTCGGGAATAGAAATGGAGACGGGGCTGGATTCGCCATGTGCTCCGGCTCGCCAGGAATTTTCCGAGACGGCAAAGAAGCTTGAGGCTTCCGGTGTGGGCGAGAAGGCGGTGGCAACTGTAAAGTCGTGCGCACCGTTGCTGAGAATGGCGCGTTCCTGGCCTGCCCCCGGACCTCTTGTGATGCGGAGTGTCGCTGCCTTATACCGGTCAACCGGCATGCTCAAAATGCTGTTGCCGATCACCGTGGCACTGTGAGTGGTCGCAGCGGTCTCCGGGATGAACTCCCATCGCCAATAGATGTTTACGTGGTCGAAATGGGGGTCCGGCGGCAGGCTTGCCTGCAACACCAGGCCGGGGTCGGCAAAACCACTGGAGGGAGCCTGATTGGTCGCGATCCGGAAGAGCTTTTGCGGGGCAGGCCCGCGGTAAATATTGAAGCCCGTGGCTGCGGCCGGGAGCGAGATGTCGTGGATCTCGGTTTGGTTTGTATTTGCCCCGGAAGGGGTTCGAACCTGAACCACAAACGACAGGGGACTTTCTCCCCCGGAACTGTCAACCGCGCTGACCGCATAGTAAAGGGTAGTGTCGGCGGGAAGCGTGCCACCAGTCGGCTGGAGGGTCGCATTCAGGCCAACCAAAGGAGACGGCAAGAGACTTCTCTCTCCGTTGGGAATGCCAAAACTAACGGCCAGTTCAACGTTCGATGAACCATCGCTCCCGGAAACTTCTGTTTCGGAGATGCCAAGTTGCAGATCTCCAAAAGCGTCCGGAATGGTGCCGCAGACGGGGGAGGGAAGTCCCGCGCCCTGCGTGGCATGCCAGCCCCGCCCGCCGGAGAGGGTTTTGGCATCATCTGAGTACCAGGCGTCGTCGTGTGCCTGCGCCACGATGGTTGCGGTGCGGAAGTTGTCGCCGGGAGTGATGCGGATCACTCGAAATGCTGCCCTGGTGAGATTTTCCTTCGGGTATGTGACCGTGACCAGATCGCCTGGCATCAGGCCGAGGGCTTTGGCGCTGGTCTGGAATTCGACGAACTGATTGCCCGCGATGCCTCGGTTGAGCGCCAGCAACAGGCAGCGCGCAGCCTGCGAGAAGCTCGAAATACCGGCTCCATCGTAGCCGGTAGCAACCTCATGGCCACACAGATCAGCGTCATCGCCATTGGAAAGTGAAAGACTGTCCTGTTGATATTGGTTGAAGCTGTCCTGGAACTCCACTGACAGGCGATTGGGGGTATCCTGAGCCTGTTTTGACGACAGCTGCACGCTTGAACTTCCATCCCCGAGGCGGGCGATTGACGACGGGCCGAACTCATAGGCTGGCCATCCGCCATTGAATGTGCCTGTGGCGTTACTGCCCTCCGGCTTTGCGGGGTGCTGCAGTGCAAATGTGTTTTCGGTCCGGGCGGCCAGCTTCCCGGCGGGAGAGAGCACGAGGTAGATCCGCGAGGAGTTGCGCAGGGAACGAATCACTTCGCCCGCGCTGCGTCTCTGCTTGAGGGCAAAATTGCACTGAAAGCGTGGAATCTGGGTGCTGCCGCCCACGGGATCATTCACTGTAATCATCTGGCCGGCAGTGGCCGCAGCCTTCGCGAAACTGGGTACGTCGAGCTCATCCAGGCCATAACCACTGCGGCGCAGGATGTCGAGCAGGACCCACGCCGGATTATCCGAGAACGCCTCACCCTCTGACGTGCCACTCAGACTGAATTGTTCCAAACGCAGACCTTGTAGCAAAACGCTGACGTTTGGCAGCCTGGTGCCATCGCTGATCCGGTTGGGCACAACGACTGCAAGGTACGCCATACTGCCATAGGGGTCACCGAGGGCAATGCCCCGGCCATCGGAAAAATTCGGATCCTGATGGCCTTCCCGCGTCCCCGTGTTGACGAAGTTGTACCAGCCTGACGAGGTCATGTTGGTTCCGGAGATCCCCAGCGGGACCTCGAAGCCATTGACGATGACCTTCAGAACTCCTTCGATCTGCCCCATGCCGATCAGCACTTCCATCCGGGTCAGATTACCGTCATTCCGGGAGAACACAACATCGGGGGCGTGCCACTGCGTGCCGTACACCAGGGGTACAAAGTCGTTGTAGCGCCCCTGATTGTCCTGAACCGCAGATGTCGTGTAGTTCTTCTGGCCGGAGCCACGAACAAAAATCGTCGCCGGCACAAATTCGATGCCCCCGAATCTGGCCGTCGGGCGCCCCGAGGAGTCCGTCAGGAACATCCCCCGCGACTCGCATTCAGGTCGGCTGCCGGTGCATGATGTGAACGGCTCGGACCCGTTCAGGTTACCCTTGCCGCCACTCTGATCCGGTGAATAGCCGCAACGATAGAAGGGCGAATACTTCCCTTTGGAGGCACCGCCATCTGTTGCTTCACCGCGCTGTTCCAAAGTTGCGGGGAATCGCCACGGGCACCTGCGCTGCACGCGCACTTCAGGCACCACGGCGCGAAGCATAGACATTCGGTTGATGGCGCTGAGACGGAATGTTGCCTCGCCGATCAACTCAGGGGGATTCATCAGGCCGCTAAATACGGTCACCGGATCGCTCGAAGGCAGGCCCGTAGTACCGTCGGCAAAAACGGCACGGACCGTGAGCCTGGAACCCTTGAAGCCGGTCTGCCGTTCTACCTGAGACAACCGTGAGTCCGCGTTCGCCAGTTCAAACGACAGACGAGGTGTGCCACTCGACGCCGCATCGGTTGCGACCTGAGATTCGAACAGGTTATGGCGCAAAATACGGGCATGGTAGGTGTGCCCCTCAAACGGCAGAGTTCGGCTGCTCCACCGTTCTACCTCACCGTTGGCGAGGGTGCAATCGAATAACAGGACGGGGGCGTCGCCGTTTGTGCTTTCTTTGATTATGAGTGCGCCTGGCATTGTCTTTTTCCGTTTCTCAGATTTTGGATATCAGGGTGAATTCACAGGCGAAAAGGCCGACGCCGATTGCCGTCATTGCCAGTTCATCGCTGGCAAAACTGGTTCGTTCGTAGATTCCTGCCGCCGCTTCCGTGGGTCTGTATTGTGAGGGGTAGGGGCCGGCTTCAACCTGCATCCCCCAGATCTCTACCGCACTGCCCCCAGCCACATCAAGACTGAAAGTCGCGTTGTCTTCGCCGGGGGCCGGGCCCGTCAGGAAATACCGCTTCCATTTTGCAGAAGGGGTTACGGTTGTGAAGCCCGATCCCCTTCGAAGCGTGACGTTCACCGGTAAAGCGGACCTTAAATACACGCTGAAACAAGTCGAGTACTCCCCGGGCAGCGCAACGGTCTGCGCCACGCCCTGCGTCCCCGCGCTGGCGTTGCTGATCAACATGGCTGCGGAAGCCCCGCCGGGTCCCGCACCGACTGCAGAGACGCCAACGAGACCAACTTGCCAATCATCTTTGGACAGGTCGTCGCTCCAGCCCAGCAGATTGGCACATGGGTCAGCAAATGCGAAGGTCCCAAACGCCCCCCGCGCTGAATGAAAGAAGTTGGTGATGGCGCCAGCTTCGGCCTCCGAGAGATCGCGATAGGCGAGCTGCCACTCAATACGGCCTGCACCGCGATCCGGCAGCGAAATTCGCTCCCCGTTCTCGAACTGGTTCGTAATCGCCCGCCATATTGTGCGCCGACGCAGCGGTAGCTGAACCAAAGTCCCCGCCGAAGTTTGTGGATACCAGCTCATGGCAGTTCCTCAATCACAAAAGCGGACTCCTGATTCAGTTCTCCGGCGATCACATTCTGCATCTCCGGACCGCGCAGAGCACACTTCGTCGCACTGATGCCGCTAAACGGATCGTTGAAAACGAACGTGCCTTCGACGTTGTTTTTCACGAAAGCAGTCACCAGAGCATCTTCCCTGGCATCGAGGCGCTCCAGTCTCACAATCCACTGGCGCAGCGGGGCCGCCCCCGCTGAATACCGTTGTGAACTGCCATCCAGAAACTCCACCACTTTTGTGTTCCCGAAGGAGGTCTTCACAGTGGCGGGATATTGCGTGATAGCTCCTGTTCTGAGGGTTGGAAAGGTAGGCATAGGTTTACAAGTCCGAAATAACGCCGTTAATGGGATGGTTATTCAGCATGGCTTCCCGCACTGCATTCGCAATGTCCGTGCTCCGGTCCATAAAGGACCTGCTGTCCATCGCACTCACGTTCACCGTAATCTGCGGGGAATATGCGGCCAAACAGACTGATGAGCCCCGACACCAGCGGCGAAAGCAACCCCAGCCCCCCCCCGAGGGCGTGCGACGCAGTGCTTCCGATCGCCGAAACGACCGACTTTCCGGAACCGCCCTGACTGGTTTGCAAGGCCTGCGTGTTGGCCGTAATCAGATCCGCCTGGCGCTGATATACCTCTCGCAGCCGAGCGATTTCACTCGCAGCCTCTGCCAGAGCCGGTGACAGGTTTGAGCCTCCCACGGTGGCATCCATACCTCCGGGTGACGGCCGCTGTGCCGCACTGCGCCCACGCGGGGCAATTGCGCGAAATACTTCCTCAATCCGTTGTGCCATTTCGTTCCTCTCGCTCCACTTGATCCCGCAGTATCAAAAACGCGTCCGCCGTGCGCGCCGGCATATCGGCGGAAGGGGGTATGCCGAGGGCGCGGCTGACGAAGAATTCCTCCAGCATCGACAGGCTCTCGCCCGTCACGAAGGACTTTGGACACTCGTCCAAATACGTCTGCCCGCGCCCCCAGACAATGCGCGACTCACCTCGCAGCGCCGCAGGCAGAAACCCGCAGCGTCGCTTCACGTCCATGCCATGCCGTCGGCAACTCCCGCAGTCCCACCCGGCACGGCCCGCGGCATCCCGCTGCGCAATATGAAAATGGAAAGCGACTGTCAGTTTTTTTTTTCGGCCTCGTTGAGCCCCGATTCGGCCTTTACCGCCGCCAGGGCTTCGCGGAACAGATCTTCCGGGCCCAGGTCGATCAGGCCCTTCGCCGTGGCAGGATTGGCGTCGAAGCGATTCATGGAATCAACTTCGACGCCCCACTCCACGTAGAGGCGGTCAATCTCCGCCCCGAGGAGGCTGGCGTCCATTCGGTCTTTGCCCGACTCGCCAGCCTCCAGAAACTCCGCACGCGCTGCCAGATCGCGGATGAGGCGCATCAGTTCCAGCCTGCGGCCAAAGCTCATCCGTGTAATGACGAACTCCACCCCTGGCCATGCCGCTGAGGGGACAACGGTGTTGCTCTTCCACTCTTTTGCCATGGCCCTATCCAAACGCCACGATGATTTCATCGTCTGCGGTGCCCTGCGCCCGTGTCTCGCGGAACTTCCAGCGAAGCCGCTTTTCGGCGTCATCGAACTCGGGAACATCCGGGATGAGGCTCTTCATGTGGATGCCCATCAGTTGGCCGGTATGGTGGCCAAGCTGGAACATCATGCTGATCGGTGAGTGCTGCCGGGCGGCCTGGTAGAGTGCTGTCGTCGCCTCGTCATCCTGGCCAAACAGCTCCAGACTAACCGTCACTTCGCGCTGCCCCGGGGTAATGGCACGGGGCAGAATGGAGCCGTACTCATTGTGCCGGGGTTCAATATTGTTTCGCAGCTCGATGGATGCCGACGATACGGTCAGCATTTTCTGCGGCAGAACGCCCAACCAAACCTGACCGAGGTTGCCTGGAACCGGGGAGTAGATATGCGACCCGGGTGCCGGCTCACCCGGAAACGCGGTCAGCCCCCCCTGTCCCGCCTCGTAGGAAGTACTGTCGATCAGATCCTGACCAATCCCTCTGAATTCGAACTCATGGAAATCGCCATTCAGCTTTATCTGTAAGCGGTCAACGGCGACACCGTGAATTACCCTCTGTACCGCCGAAACCGGGTCCCAGTAGTCAAACAGACTGACGCTGGGAAGTTCGGAGTCAGGCGTATATGTGGCGGTTGGTGAGAGAGGGACTCCAATTGGGGGCGCAATTGAAAACGGGGCATTCACCAGAACCGTTGTTGGATCGACTACCGCAGTCACAAAGCGAATCTCGCCCCCCGAGGCTATGGCCTGGCCCGGAGCCAGGTTATGGGCAGCCGTGAACTTCAGGCTCGATTCATCGGTGTCCTCGCCGATGGTGGCACCACTCCACAACTCGCCATCCCCGCCCAGGGAAGCTTCAAACAGAGGCCCCTGGGGCGGCAGCACACTTATATCAGCCCAGTCCCTCATATAGGAACTGAGGCCGAACGAGGTATAGCGACGCATTCCGGACGGAGCCCCGGTCCACGTTCGGCTCCCGGTCTTGTCCCGGCGCTGGCTCTTATCACGTTGTTGCTGAATAGTAAGGCCAACGGCCGGGATGCGGTTCTCCGCAGTTACTGTCGGTATCTGACCGTAGGTGGCCTCTCGGGCGCAGTACCAGCGGTTCGCGTTCGATGAAATATATGCCATGTCTTTTACTTGCTGACCTCCACTTCGAAACTGACTTTCGCTTTCTGCAACAAATTCCTGCCCCCACGGACCACCGGCTCATAACTCACGTCATAACCGCCGGGATAGAAAGAGCCCTGCCCCCAATCGCCTCTTGAGTCATCCAGCAGAGCGCAAACCGCATCCACGTAGACTTGTGTGTGACTCTCCAGCGAATCCAGCTTGTCCTGAGAGTGTCGAACTTCCACCACCAGATGAGCTTTCCCGGAGAAGCGCCGAAACTTCTCTTTCATCGAATTGGTGAGCTTGTCGCAATAAACAAGCAATGCCGGGTAACTTGCGTTGCCCAGCTTCTCGCTGACATCCACGCTGATGTTATGACTGGTCATTGACCGGATGCCGATCGCCGCCAGACGGGGGTCCGCAGTGACGATTGCCGCCACCCGGGCGCTGACGCCGTCATTTTGCGCCTGTAGTTTCTTGAGAGTCGTACTGGTGATCTGTCCGGTAATTCCAGCCATAGTGTGCTCTTCCTTATTTGCAACTTATCCGCATTTGCAACTTATCCGCGCGGAATTACCCTACGCAGAGGTCGAATGAAATCGGGATTCTGCCCGGTTCCTGGTTGTCGGGATGAAGTGGGGTTTCCCGGGATATATGTGAAACTCGCTCCCGCAGGTAAGGGCACGTCATTCCGCTGTGTGAGTGCCTCCAGTGACGTCCCTACGTAGACGTTGTAGCCCGTCCCGTTTCGCGGTGCTTCCCCAGCCTTTACCAACAGAATTCGGCCATCCGGTATGGCAAGAGACGAAATCTCGGACGCAGCCCCCTCCTGTCCCGCCGCATTGACCCATGCCACCGCTGCATAGAAACTGCCTCCGGGTTGTGGCCCCGCGAAGCTGCTCATTGTCGGCGGCATTGCCTTCCGCAGCGGTGCCGATACCAACGCCATGCCTCTTGCCAGGAAACGCTCATAGGCATCACGCGACTGACGGGAGTACTCGTCCCATCTCACCCGGTATCGCTCGGCTAGATCTGCAAACCAGGCATCCCGGTACACCAGGGCCAGGGCCTGCATCCTCTCCCAGTGCCGAATCGCATCCGTCGTCACCACCTGCTCGAGGCGGAAAGTCCCGAGCCGATCCAGCCACAACTGGACATCCGATGCAAGGGCGTCGTGTGCCAGTTCCAGCTTGCTGGTGACGTTGATAGCGTGAGACTCAGCTGCATCCAAGAGCCCTGCGTCCAGCCGGGCCAGATCGCCGGCTGTGGAAACTGGTCCATCCACAAAGAGGGCCATGGCTAACCTCGGTCCTTGCCCTTCCGCAGCTCGGAGGCCGGTATCACCATCACGCGCATACGACGAGCCTCTTCTTCCTGCTCGATCCGCTCGCGCCGATTTTCACTTTCCACGTGGAAAAGTTCGGTTTCCTCCGACGTTGCGGCGCGTGCCCGCAGGTCATTGATCATTTTGGCCGCAACGTAGCGGGGTACTTCAGCAGCGACGCCCGCTTTCCCACCCTCCGACGTCGCCAGGCTCACCACCACGATGTATTCCCCTTCGAGTGTCGCTTCCACCGCGCGGATGTTGGCGTAGTACGTTCTCAGATCCATATGCTTCCCTCTTTTTTCTGACTTAAAACGCAAAGGGCCGCCAACCGCTCCCGCCTCTCAACGAGAACGCCTGGCGGCCCGGGACACCAGTTGACTAGCTGTTCAACTGAACGGCGTGGTTGTTGCGAAGCACCGCGCAACCGTAAAGCACGTCAACCGTGAACTGCTGAGACAGGGTGTTCGGCTGGTAGCTCATCGTCACGCGCATGCCGAAGTTACCCAGCTCGGCATACTCGGCGATGGCACCGGTGCCAGGCAACGGCTGCGGCAGGCGGCGAATCACCAGACCAATGGCATCTTTCGCGAAGGCCAGGTTGTGCGTGGCCACCGGAGAGCTGCCCGTCTTGGGGACGAACTGCGAACGGAAGACGAAAAAGTCCTTGATCTTGCCGATGCTGCCATCGATCAGAGTCCGCAGACCAGCGTCGCCCGCCGTGTGGAATTCGCTGAAGCGGGGAATCTGCCGCATCTGCGAATAGGTGTTGCTGTCGACCACCAGATACTTCGGCTGGCTCGACGGAACCTTCGACTGGAACAGAGAAGTTTCCGCCTGGTCCAGCATGGCTTCGGTGATCGGCGTGCCTGCCGTACCGAGGGGGCTGTTGGCCGTGAAGCTGGCATACAGGTTCAGGAGGTCGCTCTCGATTTTCTCCGCGATGGCAGCCACTGCGGGTGCCATGTACACCTTCAACAGATCCGGTACCGCAAGAACCTTGGTGACATCCGGAATCAAGAAGGTGGCTTCGGCGTGGGTGTTGAGCACGATCGTCGCATTGCCCATGCTGGGGTTCTGCGCGGAGACCGTACCGCCCTCGGCGAGGTTGTTGGCCACAAGCTGTGGGGGGATCGGCACATTGACCGTGTCACCCGCCTGAGCCAAACTCGGTTCGTAATCGCGATTCACGAGGTTCCCCATCACGAGGTTCCCCACGAGGGCAGGCAGAGCGTCCGCCGCCACAAGTTTCACGATCGCGTTTGCCACGTTTGCTGACGTAATTGCTGGCATTGTTTTTTCCTTTTCTTTCGTTCTAAAGCGCCGGCCTCAATAAAAAAGGGGAGCGTTTCCGCTCCCCATCCTTGTTGCAGCCAATGTGTTCGCAAATACCCTACCCGGCTTTGTGTCTGGCTCTGGCGTTTTCCGCCTCGCCCTCCACCTGCCGGATCCGCATCTACGCTCCCCGCAACGTTTGCGTCGTGACCCGAAGGATCTCCTGCCGCACCCGTTCCAAGTCCTCTTTGCTCATCCCGGGCCCGATCTTATCCAGATCGATCCCGCCGGAGCCGCCCTGCGAGGGTGCCTTGTGGGCACTTGTCATTCCCGTTCCGCCGGGAATTCTCGCGGGCAAAAATTCAGGATTTTGCTGCACGAATTCCGCCAGGAACTCGTGTACAGGCAATTCGCCATTGTCATTCTTCGCGACCAGCCTGCCGTCCGCAGACCGGACGATACCGTCCTGCACAACCTTGTAGGCCAGGTCGACTTTCGTCACTCCCAGCTTCTGAAGTTCCGTCCGAATCGCCGTGGAGCGCTGCGCCTCATCCGCTTGCGCCCGGCTCCGCCGGTTCTCGTCCACCAGTTCGTTGATGCGCTTCTCCATCTGTTCCCGGCGACGCTTCTCTTCCTGCAATTCGGCCTTGTACGCCGGCTCTCGGCGTGCGCTGTCCTGACGCATGTATTCGTCGATTGCCTGCTGCACGATCGTATTTACGCTGTTTGGCTCGTCCATTTATCTCCACCTTTTACTGGTTTGGCTTCGCATCTGCCTCTTCGACCATGTCGCTGGCATCAGACTGTTTAACAATGCCGCTGGCATCGATCTCATCGACGATGCGATTCTTGATTTCCTGCCTCGCGTCGCACAGATACTTCAGTGCCACTCTCTTCAGAACTTGTCGTTTCAGCGTCGGAGATTCTATCCCAAGGTTCAATAACGCCTGCGCTCCGCTGATCTCTGTGGTGAAATCAGCGATATCGAACTCGTCCAGGCCCGAAACATCGATTTCGCACTCATCCTGCCTCGCGGCCGCGATAGACGTCATGATGTTCTGCACAGCGTCCTTAATAAGGTCGCCATAGGCCCGCAGAATCTCCGCCGTGACGCTGAAGTCCCACCTCTTGCTCAGCCCGGACTGATGTTCGCCGCCGCCGCCGGCCTGCTGCATCAGGTACGACACCCGATAGATCTCGTCTTTCAGCCGTGCCAGATTGTCCGAAGCGATCTGGAATACCTTGCCCTCCGGCTCGGTCCAGCCGAACCGGTCCTGCGCACCCAGCTGCAGGTAATAGCTCTCACCCACGGCCTGCTGCAATTCCTTGTCCGAATAGATCACCGGCATCGCGAACAGCCCCATCGTCAGGGCCCACCCCAACGCGTTCGACTTGTTGAAGTGCTCAAGCTGCAGCAACGCCGCTTTGTTCATCAGCCAAAGCCCAGGGCTTATTTTCAGCTCGAACAACGGTACTTTGTGGATCGCCGCAAAACCGTGAGCACCCTCCGCCAGCAACTCCATGGCTTTTCCCTTTTCACCCTCGGTTTCAACATGGATCTCGAAGCGCTCGCGGTCATAGTAGATCCACCGGCGCTCCTTCTGCCAACCCAGCGTTTGGACCGTGTGCTGCTTCAGGCACGTTGTCCGGATCACGGCCCACTCCAGTTCTCCTTTGTGATCACGGCTCCAGTTGATCACCTCATCGGCGGCATAGGCGGTCAGATAGGCGCGGCTTCTTCCGAGCGCATCTTCTTCCGCTCGCGTCTTTGCCGGTTCCCCCTGCTGAGGAAAATCAACCGCCAGCCAGGATTTGCCCGCAACCAGGAGCTCCGTCATCTGGTCGCGGAGGAACTGCGGCAGGGTCGTCCCGCGCAGATCGCAATCGCGAATGAAGTCGTTGAAAAATCGCTTGGTCGGCTCCCCAGCACCCAGGAATTCGATCACCGGCTCTTTTCGCAGTAAGGTTGCTGTGTACCAGTCGATAATGGACCCGATGTAGTTTTCGTAGAACACCCGGTTCAGGCGTTCGTGGTAGACCTCAAGAGGCTCACGTTGCCGCGCTACCAGATACTCTCCGGCGTTCTGCCGAAAGCGCTCGCCGCCCGCATACAGATCGCGGTACCGCCGCCACATCGGCGAGTTCGCGGTGTAGTCGGGATGTTCCTGTTTTATGTAAGAAGTCATTGTCCTTGTTCCTTGCGCAGCTTCGTTCTTCAAAACAACCGTCGTCCGCGCTCACCCACCGGGCTCCGGCTGCCTTCCTCGCAAATCAGGTAGCCAAGCGCATCGGAAAGATGCGTCCGCCTCCGATCTTTGTTCTTGTCAATCTCTGTCGTGCTGTCCTTGTAAGTCACCTGTTCGAAATCCGCGATCAGCTCTTTACAGCGCGGATCTACCAGCAAGGTTGTCTCACCCCGCGCATTCCGCAATCGCGCATTCACCGCATTGATCCTCTCCCGGACAGCCGGGTTCGCCTTCGGGACGTTGTAACTCGCCTTCGCCGCCCGAACCGCGAAATACTCTCGAATCACCTGATAGTCCGAGAGCCCGGTCGTCTTCATCGCGGCCCCCGAGGCATCACCGTAGATCTGCAATCCCGCCCTGGGAAGTCCCCAGCGCCGTTCGAGTTCCCGGCACGCCTGTTCCGTCGTGGCCCGATGCAACACTATTTCGTCAAACACCCGAACCGTTCCCTTCGAAACCTGCGCCACCACCGACGACATCGGATCCACATTGAAGTCCACCGCCCAGCACAGTGGCAGCGCCGGATCCATCCCGGTACCAGCCTCGACATTCGCGCCCCGCGAAAAAGCGCCGTAAACCAGTGACCCGTTCGCGTTCAGGTAATCTCCCAGCACCTCCTGCCGAAAGAACGTCTCGTCGTAACTGTCTTTCAGGCGCTCGTAAAAGTCCGGCACCTTCTCCAGCAGAAACCTGTTCTCGTAAGGCTGCGCCAGAATCACCTCATAGCCCCGTCTTTTGGTCTCGATGAACTTCCGGTAAACCCAATCGAAGCCCTTCGGCGTCCAAACCCCGAAACCTGTCAACTGCGTCGCCTGCGGATCTCGCAGCCGACCTTCCAGCCGCAGCCACGAACCCTCCGGCGCATAACTTAACTCATCCACGCCGAACCATGCCAGGTTCGTTCCCCGCAGCCTTTCGAACTCGTCCACTGCCCGCAGCAGGATCTTCGACCCCGTATCCCGCAGCAACAACACGTTCTCTGCCTTCAGGTGCTCGTACTCAATTCCATTTGTTCCCAGTACGTCCAGTAAGGATGCGACCGTTGCGTCCCGCAGCATCGGATACGTCGGTGCTCCAATTAACCCCGTCCGACCCGCATTCACGTAACTCAGCCGAATCGCTTCCTGACACAGCGCCTGACTCTTCCCCGAACCGATCGGGCCCGAGAAGCCCTTGAATCGCGCCGCCGACCGGTGGAACTTCTCCTGACTGGGGAGTGGCGTATACTCTATTTCGCCTCGTCTTCCATCTCCGTTTGCTGTTCCTTCTCGTCGCAGTTCACCCATCGAACGACCACTTTCTTTCTGCCAGTCCTGGCACTGAACAAGTTCACGTCGGCCAGCTTCAGATAGTCAGCAAGCTTGACCTCTCCTCGTGGCAAGTCGTCGAAATATCGCGTCAGATGCTGGTCAATCACTTTGATCCACCTCTTCAGCGACTCCCTGTCTCGCCCCCGACTTCGCCCTCGCTTAACCCTTCCCACGCGACCTCCACCGGTGCTGGATTTTCCGCTCTTCAGCCCGCGCTGCACCGGTCGCGCTTGCCTTTCCCTGATTGAAAAGTATCAGCGGGCCAGAATCAAATTCCGTGGCAATCTCTGCAAGTCTTTGACTCTAAACAGAAAAAACTCTTGAAAAAATTGTGAATGCAATTTATGGCTTCCGCGCCACTCCCCTGCGGCGAGCCCTCCAGCGCCACTGGCACGCAATTTCAAGGGGCACGCTACAATCTAGTCTTATGTTCCAAGGAATCGAACACACCGCGATCTCGTCGCCCGACCCTCAGAAGCTGGCCCAGTGGTATGTGGACCATCTCGAGTTCCGGATCAACTACACCTACTCCGGCAATTACTTCGTCCGGGCGGAAAATGGCTCCATGCTGGAAATCATCCCGGCTGATCGGCCTCTTGCCGTTCCACAGACCACCGCAAATAACAAAGACGGGGGCATTCGTCATCTCGCCATCGCCAATGACGATTTCGATGCCGCCTACGCCTCACTCCAGGCTAAGGGTGTCCGCTTCGTTGGGGAACCGTTCGAGGCTCAGGGCAATCGCCTCGTCTTTTTCAATGATCTGGACGGAAACCTGCTTCACCTCATTCAGCGCGCGCATCCCCTGCCGTAGGTTTCGGATCCCGAGTGCTGCAACGAGTCTTTAAGGCCTTCCACTACCGCGATTTCAGGCTTCTCTGGGTCGGTGCCTGTACATCCAGCATCGGCACCTGGATGCAGAAGGTCGCCCAAAGCTGGTTGGTCTTTGAGATTACACAATCTCCGTTTCTGCTCGGTGTCGATGCCTTCCTTGGCGATATCCCGATCTTTCTCTTCTCACTTTTCGGCGGCGTCGTTGCGGACCGCATGGACCGTCGGCACCTGCTGATTATTTCTCAGCTGATCCAGATGACCTCGTCCATCGTCCTGGCGATCCTGATCTTCACCCAGAAAATTCAGGTCTGGGAGATCCTCCTGTCATCTTTTATCGTCGGGACGGCCCAGGCCTTCGGCGGCCCTGCCTACTCGGCGCTTGTGCCCAGCCTCGTGGAAAAAGAGGATTTGCCCAACGCCATCGCCCTGAATTCCATCCAGTTCAACCTGGCCCGCGTCATTGGCCCCGTTATCGGCGGCCTCGCTATGAAGTATGTTGGCTCGGGTTGGTGCTTCGCTCTCAATTCCCTCTCTTTCGTCGCTGTTATCCTCTCGCTACTTAGCCTCCACATCAATTTCAAGCCCACTGCTACCGCTGAAACCGTCCTCTCCAGCATGAAAAAGGGCTTCGGCTTCATTCGCAGCCAGGGTGCGATGGAAACTCTGATCGCAATTGCTTTTTGCATGACGGCCCTCGCGGTCCCCATGATTACCTTCCTTCCGGTTTTCGCCAAGGATGTCTTTCATCAGGACGCCATGACCTACACGCTGTTCCTTGTCTCCTCCGGCCTCGGTTCTATCACGGGAGCCCTCAGCGTTGCAGCCATGGGCAATATAGCCAACAAGGGCAAGCTCGCTCTCATCATGCTGGTAGCCCTCGGGGCTGGCATGTCCGGTTTTGCTCTGTCGAACGTGCTGGTCCTGAGCTGCATCCTGCTCTTCATCTCGGGGGCTGTGCTGCTCTGTGCCTTCGCCATGTTCAGTTCTCTCGTTCAGCTCAATACGCCAAACGACATGCGAGGTCGTGTCATGAGCATCTATAACGTGGCTTTCCGCGGAGGCATGCCGATGGGCAGTGTTCTGACGGGATGGCTTGTACCCATGTACGGGGCCCCGCACGTCCTCGCAGTGAATGGACTTCTTCTCGTTGCCCTCGGCGGCTATTTCCTGGTTGTTCAGCGCAAGGTCGCCGCGCTCTAATAGTCTTGTGCACGCAAACGCCCTCATTCTTGCTGTTGTCTTTTCGTCCGTCGCTTTCGCTGCCTCCGGTGAACTTGAGAAACTTCGCAATGCGCAGGATCGCCCGGCTTTGGAAGCTCGTGCCCAAGCGCTCCATGCCGATGCCGAAAAGTCGGCTTCCGACGCCAAAAAGTGGATCGCAGCGGCTTCGGCCTACTCCTATCTCGCAGAGGTTGCCTACGAACTCCGCGACAAGGGCGGCTCGATGCGCGCCGCAGAAGCAGGTGCCCGGGACGCCGAGAGCGCCGTCTCCATTAACGGCAAGGTAGCCGATTACTACCGAATTCTCGGGACCCTCTGCGGCCAGGTCATCCCTGCCAACCCCATCATGGGGGCCTTGGCCTACGGCCGTAAAGCCAAGAACGCGCTCGACAAAGCCCTCCAAATGGACCCCAAATCCGCCATGGCTCATGTTGCCCACGGGGTCGGCTACTACTACCTCCCCGCCAATTTCGGTGGCGGTCCCGACAATGCGCTCAAAGACTACAAACAGGCGCTTGCTCTCGATCCAAAGAATGCCGACGCCTATCTCTGGATGGGGGTAGCTCTCGCCAAACAGCACCAAAACAAAGCCGCCCGCGAGGCCTTCACCAAAGCTCTCCAGCTGGAACCAGACCGCCGCTGGGCGAAACAACAACTGGACAAGACTCCCGCGCAATGATCATCTCGGTTGAAATCGCTCTCCGCGAAATCACGGCCTTTCATCCCAACGGTGACGATCTCGCCGCCAAGAGTCAGGATCTCGTCTCCGGGCTGCTGCAATACTCCGAAAGTCCCTTCTCACGGCACCAGTTCACTCCCGGCCACATTACCTGTACCGCACTGGTCCTCCACCCCACCGAGCGCGCCGTGCTTCTGATGTACCACCACCGGCTGAATCGGTGGCTCCTGCCCGGCGGGCATGTCGAACCTGATGATCTTTCGCTCCACCACGCGGCTGCCCGCGAAGCCATGGAGGAAACGCGCGTTCAGTTGAGTGAGATCAGCCACTCCGTCCTCGCCGGTATTGATGTGCACGGCATTCCTCGCCGTTCGAACGAACCTTACCACCTCCACCACGACCTGCTCTGGGCCTTTCAGGCCGCCTCGGACCGGATCGAAACCACGGAAGAAGCTCCCCTTGTCCGTTGGGCAACCGAAGACACCTGGGCGGCACATAATCTCTCCGAAAACATCTGCAGGGCTGCACGCCGCACCTTTCGGGCATAGCCGTCTCACCACCCCTGTATGAAGCTCCTGGCTGCCCTCGCCACTGTTACCGCATGCTGGGGCGTCGGGCGCTGTCTTTTTCAGCGACTCGGCATCCGGCTCCACAGCATAGAGCATGATCTCCTCTCGGCCTTTTCCGGCGCCGTCCTCGTCAGCCTGTACATCTTCCTGCTCTGCGCCCTCGGCCTGGCATCTCCGCTAGCCCTTGCGCTCCCCCTGGGCTTTCTGTGGTGCCTCCGCCCCATTTCCCGTCCGGTCTTATCCAGCCTCCCGCGCCAGGCACTGTGGTTGTTCTGCACAGCCTTCGCCTTCAACGCTGTCATCTACCTCTCCAACAGCCTTGCCCCCGAAAAGAGCCCCGACGGGATGGCCTATCATCTTGGCCTTGTCGCCCACTACCTTCGCCACCAGGGCTTCGATTCCAGCCTCACGAATATGTACGGCTACATGCCGCAGGGCCTGGAGATGCTGTTCCTCCCGGCCTTCGCCTTTGGCGGCCACGCAGCCGCCGCTACCGTTCACTGCGCTACCCTTCTTGTCCTCCCCTGGATGATGCTCACATACACCCGCCGGATCGGCCAGCCCTGGGCAGGAGTCGGCGCTGCAACTCTTGTATTCCTTTCCCCCCTAGCCGGCATTGACGGCACCAGCGCCTACAACGACGTCGCTTTGGCAGCCACTGCTTTTGCCCTTTTTTACCTGCTCGAAATCTGGCGCGAAACCCCCAACCCTCGCCTTCTCATCCCCATTGGGCTTCTCGCGGGCTTCTGTTTTTCCATCAAATACACCGGTTTTGCTGCGTCCCTGTATGCCCTTGCGGTCGTCCGTCGCCGCGTTACACCTGGCATGGTCGTGTCCGCCGCAGCCATCGCGCTGCCATGGCTCGCAAAGAACTGGCTCACTACCGGCAATCCCGTCTCTCCCCTTTTCAACGCTGTTTTCCCCAACCCCTTCATCCACCTCACTTTCGAGACTTTCTACCGGGCCTATTTCCATACCTACAATCTCCCCAGTCTGCTCCCGTTACCGTGGATGCTCACCGTAACCGGCGAGCTCGGCGGCCAACTCGGCCCCCTTTTCCTCCTCGCCCCCCTCGGCCTCCTCGCAGCCAAAACCCGCCCAGGACGCCACATTCTCCTCGCCGCAGCCTGTTTTCTGCTCCCCTGGCCGGCCAATCTCGGTGCCCGCTTCCTCCTCCCGGTCCTCCCCTTCGCAGCGCTCTCCATCGCCCTCGCGTTACCCTCCTGGCGCCCTCTCACCGCAATTCTCGTAGCCTCCGCAGCCTTCCTCGCCTGGCCCCGCGTTATCGACAAATACAGGGCTCCCGCCGGGGGCTGGCAAGTCACTACAGTTCCATGGCAGGCCGCTCTCGGCCTCATTCCCGAACGCACCTGGCTCCTCGCCCGCTCCGGTGAATTCGAACTCGCTGACCTCATCAACCGCACCGTCCCACCAACTGCAACCCTCTGGAGTACCAATGTCCTCGCCGAGTCGTACATCAAAGCCAATGTCCTGGTGAACTACTACTCCGCCCGAGGTGAAGCCATCGAGGACACTCTCAATATCCCTCTCCGCGAAGATCTCCATCCCACCTGGAACTGGCGCTTCACCTTTCCATCCCGCACCGTCTCCACGCTCCGGGTCTTCCAGTCCGCCACCAGTGATACCGACATCTGGAGCCTCGGCGAAGCTCACTTCTACTCCGGGACCCTGGAGCTCCGCCCTCTCCGCGCCAACGCCAACCCCTTTCCCTGGGACGTCCACCTCGCCCTCGATAACAACCCCACCACCCGTTGGCGGTCGTGGCAGCCCATCCGCCCCGGCATGTTTCTCGATTTCATCTTCCCGCCCAACACCACCCTGGAAAAGCTCGAACTTCCCCCGCTCCCCGACCTCCGCCGTCAGGCCACTCAAACGATCAAATCCCGAGGTATCGACTACCTTCTCATCGGACGAAACGCCCCCCAGGCCGCCGACATGAAAGCCGACCCTACACGCTGGGGACTTCGTCTCGCCGCCGCCAAAGCAGGCGACGCGCTATACCAGATTCAATGAGCCAATTCTTTCTCGGAGTCGACGGAGGCCAGTCTTCTACCACTGCCGTCATCGGCAATCAGCACGGGGAGGTCGTCGGCTGGGCCACCGCCGGTCCCTGCAACCATGTCGGGGCCGCCGAAGGCCGCCCCAAATTCCTCAGGGTGATGCGGGAATGCCTCGGCCAGGCCGCCGAAAAGGCTGGACTCAACCCCGACCGACCCTCCTTCGAAGCAGCCTGCCTCGGCATGAGCGGAGGGCCTGACGACAAGTCTGGCCTCATGAAAGAACTCCTCGAAGCCCATCACCTTCAGGTCACCCACGACGGCCAAATTGCCCTCGCTGGTGCCACGGGAGGCAAACCAGGCATCATCGTCATCGCCGGAACTGGGTCCATCTCATTTGGAGAAAACGCCCAGGGCGAGACAGCCAGAGCCGGAGGCTGGGGCTTTATCTTCGGCGACGAAGGCGGTGGCTTCGGAATAGCCCGCCAGGCTCTGCGCGCCATCCTCCGCGAACACGAAGGCTGGGGGCCTCGAACCGCCCTCACACCAGCACTTCTCGAAGCAACGGGCACCGCAAACGCGAACCAACTCCTGCATGCCTTCTACACCTCAGACTGGCCCAGGGCAAAAGTCGCCAAACTGGCGAGGGTAGTCAGCACCCTGGCGGAACAGGGAGACCCAGTAGCCCTCGACATCCTCCGGGGGGAAGCCCAAAGTCTGGCCATGTTCGGGACGGCGGTCCGGCGACAGCTCTGGTCGGACGAAGTGCTCGAACCCATCAGACTGGCCTGGGTCGGAGGCGTTTTCGCCAGCCAAATCCTCCGCCAACGCTTCTGTGAACTCGTAGAGCTCGACGAACGTGTCCAGGCCGCCCCGCCCGAACATAGCCCTGCCGTCGGTGCCCTCATTCTGGCGTGGAGGTCCGCCGGACTCCACCTCAACCCCGGCCCCGTCGCTGGCATCAAGGTCTGAAGTCGCGATATACTCGCCCTCATGGCTCTTGAATCCGCCACCCTTGGGCAAGTCGCCATCACTGTTCAGGACGTTCCCCGCGCCGTCGCCTTCTACCGCGCTACGCTCGGCCTCCAACTCCTCTTCGAAGTCTCCGGCCTGGCTTTTTTCAACATCGGAGGTGTCCGCCTCATGCTCTCCAGGCCCGAGCAGGACGCTGCCACCCATAGCTCCATCCTCTACTACAAAACTGCTGATATTCATGCGACGGCAGCGGACCTCGAGTCTCGTGGAGTCACGCTGGAAGGCAAACCCCACATGCTCGCTAAAATGCCTGATCACGAGCTCTGGATGGCCTTCTTCCGCGATACCGAAGGCAACCTCCTCGGCCTCATGCCTGAAGTCCGCTAACCTCCGCAATCAGGCTGCTCAAAACAGGGCGGACGCCGCACCCAACCGAATGCGATAGGCTACAGAGGACCTTCTCTCCCCATGTCTAAGCGACTCTCCCGAAGAAACCTGATGCACCTCGCTGGTGCGACCGGAGCTTCCGCCCTCCTTGCTCCCGAAGTGGCCCGCGCCGCAGCCACCACGTGGCCCCTCAACGTCATGGGTCCCGGCATCCCCAAAATCTGCGCCTATGCCGGCACCACCCCGGCTGCCAACCGGGCCCTCCAGCAAGTCGGAGTCTTCCATGTCATCGGTGGCGGAGGCGGTGGCGGGCGAGGTGGCGGCCCGTGGACCGAAGAAGCTCTGCGCCGCAACATCACTGCGCTCAAAGACCAGGGCATGACCGTCGTTAACGCCATGATCGGCGGTATGAACGACATCATCCGCGGAGGCCCCAATCGCGACCGGGAAATCGAGAATATCATCCAGTCCACCCGTGCGGCAGGCAAGGCTGGTCTCCCCTGCATCGAATACAACTTCTATGCCCACCGCCTGGTTGAGGGCTACGAAGAAGAACTCGGTCGCGCCGGTTCCGGTCTCACTCGTTTCAACTACGAGCGCGTCAAGGACCTGCCTCCCACCGAACAGGAAGGTGCACACTCTCTCGAAGACCTCTTTAAGCGTGCTGAGTATTTCCTCAAAGCCGTCATCCCCGAAGCCCAAAAAGCCAACGTCCGCTTCGCGCTTCACCCCAACGACCCGCCCGCGCCCGTTTCCCGTGGTTCCCAACAACTCTTCGCCAGCCTCGCCAACTGGAAGCGGTATCTCGATCTCGTAAAGAGTCCCTACAACGGCATCACTTTCGACTGCGGGGTTACCCGAGAACTC
Organism: Terriglobia bacterium; assembly: GCA_010084195.1. GTDB lineage: Bacteria > Acidobacteriota > Terriglobia > Bryobacterales > Bryobacteraceae > BOG-234. Next base: position 9,488 of record RGPS01000010.1, on the reverse strand, counting down.
GGGGAAGACCCTGTCGCCGTCTGTAAGTACCTCGGCTCCCGCGACGTCATCAACCACGTCCACTTCCGCAACGTGACCGTCCGCAAGCCCTACGCTGATTACACCGAAGTCTGGCTCGACGAAGGGCAGATCAACATGCTGGAAGTGATGAAGGAACTGGTCCGCCAGAAATACTCCAGGAGCGTTCTCCCCGAACACCCCCGAGCCATCGACATAGACCGGGAACGCGGCATTCCCGGCCAATACAGCAAGGTCGGAGGCGGTGGCTTCGTCGGTGAAATCTACAACTACGGTTTCGCCAAAGCCATGCTCCTCGCTGCGCTTTCTCAGTAATTTGAGGGGGCACTGTGGCCCGTTGATTCCAGCCGTTCTGCGTTCCCTCGCTACAATGGCCGGATGTTCTGTCGTGCCATTCTGCCCTTTTTGCTTCTCGCCCAACTTCCCGCACAGGACCGACCCTCGTCCTGCTCAAATTGCCCAACCTGGAACGTCGCACAACCCGGCTTTCGACTCTTCGGCAACACATATTACGTCGGGACGCACGGCCTTAGTTCTATTCTGATCACTTCCCCCCAGGGCCACATTCTCATCGATGCTGCGCTGCCCGAATCGGTCCCCCGTATCGTCGACAACATCCGGTCGCTCGGTTTTCGCGTCGAGGACATCAAGCTCATCCTGAACTCCCACGTTCATTTCGACCACGGCGGCGGCCTCGCCGAACTCCAGCGCCTCAGTGGTGCCCGTATGGCGGCCAGTCCCTGGTCGGCCGATGCCATGATGAAAGGCGTGGTTCCCCGCGACGACCCGCAGTTCGGGGCCATCATCCCCTCGCCTAAGATCGAAACCAAAGTCCGGACCTTCAAAGACGGGGCCGTTCTCGAAGTCGGCTCTCTTGCTGTCACCGCCCACTACACGCCCGGCCACACGCCCGGGGGAACCAGTTGGACGTGGCGCGCGTGCGAGAAGGATCGTTGCCTGAACATGGTCTACGCTGACAGCCTGAGCGCCGTCTCCGAGGATGGCTTCCTGTTCAGTCGCCGCAGCCAGTACCCTCACGCCGAAGACTTCGAGGGTAGCTTTGCCTTTCTGGCTCGAGTTCCGTGCGATCTGCTCATCACGCCGCACCCGGAGGCCTCGGGACTGTGGGATCACCTCGAACAACGCAAGACAAACCGCGAAGCTCTGGTGAACAGCAACGCCTGCCGGATCTTTACCGCAAGTCTTCGGGAAAAACTGAAGGAACGACTCGCCACCGAGCGAAAGCAGTAGGGATCCTGAGAATTGAGGGAAGCGGAGGGTGTGTGGAGCCCCGTGCCGGGATTGAACCAGCGACATCCAGTTTACAAAACTGGCGCTCTACCAACTGAGCTAACGGGGCCTTGCGTAAACAATAACTCGCCTCTTCAGTTTACAACGACGACTTCCTGAAATCTACTCTAGCCCTGCACAGCATGTGTCGTAACAGCGTCTTCCGCACTCGGTGCGGATCCGCCGTCCAGTGGCAATCGGATCGTGAAAGTCGTGCCCTTACCCGGTTCGCTCTGGGCATCAATACTCCCGCTGTGCGCCCGGACAATCCACGCCACAAAGCTCAATCCCAACCCCAGCCCCTTCTCCGGAGTCGCGTGCCCCTGTTCTCCAGGCACTCTGTAAAAGCGGTCAAAAATATGCGGGAGGTGCTTAGCCGGGATCCCGCGCCCCGTGTCCCGCACCACAATCTTCGCGATGTCCCCCAAATTCTCCACTGAAACCGTGATCTTCCCCCCCGCCGGCGTGAACTTGATCGCGTTCGTCAACAGGTTTGAAATCATCCTTTCCAGCTGGATCTGGTCGAACTCACCTTCGCAAACGGGCGACCTCTTTTCAAAACGCAGGTACACATCCGCACCCTCAGCCGGAATCTGAAACTGCTCCACATGCGTCTCCAGCACCTCCACCAGGTCGAGTTTATGCTTCTGTAATATCACCTGACCTGTTTCCGCCTGTGACAACAGCAGCAGGGCACGCACAATCTGTGACAACCTCTCGATATCCGACAGCGACGTCACAATTGCCTCGCGGAAATCTTCCTCATTCCGAGCCGTCATCAGAGCCACTTCCAATTGCCCCCGCACCACCGTAATCGGCGTCCGCAACTCATGCGAAACGTCGGTTGAAAACTGGCGAACCTGGTTGAAGCTCACTTCCAGCCTCTGGATCATCTGATTAAATGTCTCGATCAGATAATCCAGCTCATCGCCCGACCCATGCGCCGGAATCCGCAAACTCAGGTTCGAGCCCCCAATCCGCTGCGCCGCCCGGGCAATCTCCAGCACCGGCTTCAGGGCCCGCCCCGCAAAGATCCAACCTGTCCCAAAGCCTGTCAGCATGCCGAAAGGGATCAGCGCCAGACAGAGCAGTGTAAATCGGTTCACCAGCTGTTCCGAGTCCGCCTGCGACTGCCCAATGGCCACATAGAACTTCACCTTACTGTCTTCGCTAACTACATCTGCAGCCCGGATCAGGTAAGGAATGCCGCCCGAATCCTTTACCTGACGCCACTGCGCCTGATTTGAAGCCAGAACTTTCCTGATGTTGGCCGGTGAATCCGTCGAGAGGCTATCCTCCCAAACCTTCGAAGTCTCCACCGGCTTCCCGTACTGGTCTGCAATAAAGTAGGTCTTCTTTACCCGCACCGATGCAGACGCCTCTTCCTGGTCATCCTGGTCGAAGAACCAGACTGGCTTGTACTTGCTGTCGCCCTCGTGCACAATACGCATGTAGCCCTTTAGAATCGTCCAGTTTTGCTCCAGATCATCCCGCGCCTGCGTGTCCAGATTCGACACCAGGTTCTGCCGGAACAGCAGGCTGACGGCCGCCAGAATCAGCGTGAACAGCCCGGTATAAATGGCAGTGAGCGTGAAGCGCAAGCCGCGCCGCATGTGGGGCCGTATCGGCAGCTCAGTTCACCGGTTGCACGTCGCCCTGAAATTTCCAGGATGGCGTGTAGTCCTTCGTCAGTTTTTGCTTCGTCAGGCTTGCGCGAATCATTTCCACCGGAATCCGATTCTCCCGCAAAACTGCATCATTGAACTGCTTGTTCGTCATCTTGCCCGGCCCAACCAGTTGGTCATGCATCGCCTTTAACTGCATCCCGCCCAGCAGATATGCTGCCTGATACAGCGGGCTGTACCCTCCACCGAATGAACGCCGGACTTCGCCTGCCGCATTTTCCCGTTCAAATCCCACTTTGTCGACCAGGAAGTCTACCGCTTCAGCCGGAGACATCTTGCCCAGATGGAAACTCAATGAGAAGATGATCCGCGCACAGCGATGCATATGCCACACCAGGGCACCCACACGATCTTCCGGCGTCTTCTGGAACTTCATGTCCCACATCAGCAACTCCCAGTACAAGGACCAGCCCTCCGTCAGGAAAGGCGTGCCGCTGATCGAACTCCGATATGGCTTAAACCGTGCCCCGTAGTAACCCTGCAGATGATGCCCGGGAATCAGTTCATGGAACACAGTGGCCCGTGACATCGGGATATTGTTTCCCCGCATCGTCATCATTTTCTGCTCGTACGTCATTGCGTTCACCGGATACGAGACGCTGATCACCTCGCCGCCGGTAAAGAACGGGTTCACCAGTTGTCGGTCGGGCGTCATCATGTCCATACGCCATGTCTCGCGCGCCACCGGCGGCACCGTCACCAGATCGAACTCATCAAGGAATCCCTCGGCCTCGCGAGCCAGGTCGCGGATCATACCGGGTTGCTTGCCCGGCTCCACGTACATGGTCTTGATCTTTTCCACGGCCTTCTTCCAGTCGTCGCCCAGCCCCATCTGGTTGGAGGCCTTTTTCATCTCCGCCTCGCACCACGCGTACTCTTTGTTTGCAATCGCGATTAACTGCTCCGGCGTGTACGGAATCATCTCGAACGCCAGCTCACTCATCAGCCCGTCGCGCCCAATTGGATTCCCCACAATGTCATCCGTCGAACCTGGGCGCGCCGCCGCAATCGAAGCCTGATAAGCGCCACCGCCGCCACGGCCACCACGCCCGCCAACCGCAGCCTGAGTTGGCGCCGCAGCCTCACCACCCTCCATCAACCCCGCCACACGAGACCGCAGGTACGTCGCATACGCGGTCAGTGACGCATCCGCCGTCCGATACCCCTCTGCAGCCCACCACGTGAACAGGGGGTCATACCCGTCATAGAAGTTAAACCAGGCTCGCAGCGTATTTCGCAACACATTGGCTTCCATTGCCGCCCGATTTCCCACCACACGCCGCGTCCGTACCGCTTCCGCAGACGTCTCCTGCCGCAGTTTGGCATCCGTCGCCCGCCGTGCCGCTTCAATCTGCCTGTTCAGCTCGGTCAGGGCTTTCGCGGCTGCAATACCATCCACAGGCCCCATCTTCCGCCGGGCCTCTTCCAAACTGAAGATGGTGCCCGCAAACGGCAGATACGGGGCCGTCTCCGCCTGCTCAGATGCCTCTCGAACCAGCGTCCGTAGATCGTGTTCCAGGCTGTTCCGGAACACCAGATAATCAATCTTCCCGTCCTGGCTCAGCGACTCGAAGTTCTTCGCCGCCAGGGCCCCCTGCGCCGTTTGGATGAACTTCTTCAGTCTCTCCCGCCGCTCCGGCGACCCCGCCACGTTGTAGTAGCGCAGAATGTTTCCACGGTCCAGAGTGAAGCGCTCGATCAGCGGGCGCAGCTCGCTATTGGAGTTGTCCGTGTCGGAAAGGTCGGCAGGGCCTGTTGCCGTCCACCCGGTCTGCAGGCAAAAAGAAGCCGTCAACAAAACGCCGAACCCGGCCCTGATTTTTCTGTCCATGATTTATATGAGTGTAGCTATTGTGAGGCCACAGTGGCGGTTCTGGCTGCTTCCGTCCGGGCGTGCTCCGCCATGGCTCGTACATCCGGTATCGTCAGGTGCCCCTCACGCTCCAGTTGGTCGAACATCGCTGTCGCCCGTCGCCACGAATCCGCAGCCTCCCTCGTGGCCCCTGTCGCGCCATAAATCGTTGCCAGACGTCCTTCATAATCGGCCAGGGTAATGCGGATCGGTACCACTCTTGGGTCCACGGCCAACGCCTGCTGGTTCAGGGTAATGGCCCGGTGCATACTCGCCAGGGCCTCGGGAAACTTCTTTTGCCGGATCAGCACAACGCCCCGCTCCCCGTAGTTGCCCGCCAGCATCGACCTGGTGCGAGCGTCGCGTTCGTCCGCCGCCAATACCGGTTCGCGAAGGTCAATCGCTTGCTGAAACTCAGCCAGCGCCTCGTCGTACCGATTCATGGCGCCCAGCGAAACTCCCAGAAAGTGGTGTGTGCTCGCCATCGCCAGCCGTGTCTGTGTGTCCGGCTTCTTTTTCTCCAGAAGTTTCTGGATTCGCAACGCTTCCTGCAAATCCCCGATAGCCCCCGCCGGGTTATTCTGCGTCAGCACACCAAGCCGATAGTGTATGGCCCCCAGTTCACGCTGTGCATCCAGACTCTCCGGTGCCGACTCGGCCAGCTTCAAGCGGATCGGCAACGCCTTCCGCAGCCAGTAGTCAGCTTCCGCGTCCTGTCCGGCAATACTCAGCCCGTACGAACGGCTCGCATAGGCCTTAGCCGCCAGCGTTTGGTATGCCACGTTTTCGGGCTCCAGCTTCAGCAACGCCTCTGCCACACTCAGGGCCCGCTTGTCGTGAACCTGAGCCTCCTTCGCCGTCTTCAGCCGCGACGTAATGTTGCTCCCAATCAAATAGCTCGAAGCCAGTTCGTACTTCGCCTTCGCCTCGTTGGGTAACTCGGCCATAATCCCTTCGCGAATCACCCGAGCTGTCTCCCACGTGGTCAGAGCCTGCCCCGACTTCCCTAAACCCGATTGGCCAATCCCGGAAAGCAAGCTCGCAAACCGCTCCTCTGCCAGGGCCAATGACCGCCGTGTTTCCACATCCTGCCCTGTATCCCGAGCCAGGCCGTTCAGATAGTCCAGCGACTTCTTCAGCAGCGTTTCCCTGGTCGGCATTGACCCCGGCAGCCTCGCAATGTCCTCGTTGATATCGGCCAGAAACGTCGTGGCCAGCTTCCGGTCTTCGTCAATCCTTACAGACAGCTTCCTGGCCTGCCACAGCGCTGCCACTGTTGAGACGCAAAGCAGCAGCGTGAGCACCGCAGCCACGCCTACGCCCAGCTTGTGCCGCCGAACAAACTTGCCCGTCCGGTATGCAACAGTGTCTCCCGCAGCCTGCACCGTTCGACCGTCCAGATACCGTTGCAACTCCTCACTGAATTTGTCTACCGACAGATACCGCCGCTCCGGTTCCTTCCGCAATGCCAGCGCCAGAATGTTCTCAAGGTCTCCCGCCAGTTGCTTTCTCAGACCTTCTGCCGTAGTACTACGGTTTTGCACAATCAGCGGTAGCTCTTCGGTAGTCTTCGTGCCGGAAGTCAGCGCCTCCGTAGCTCGCAGCGGGTCTCTCTCACAGATCACATGGGTCGCGTTATCCCAGGTCACCGAATCCACGCGGTAAGGCCGGAAGCCTGTCAGCAGCCGGAACAGCACCACTCCCAACGAATAGACATCCGTGGCCACCCCAATATGGCCGCCGCGGATCTGCTCCGGACTACACCACGCCGGAGTTCCCATCCTCTCCGTTGTCATCGTAAGTTCTTCCGCACCATCGCTCGACCCGCCACTCAAATCGTCCGGGGCCGACTCGAGAATCTTGGCGATCCCAAAATCCAGGAGCTTCGGGGTGCCCTCCGCCGTCACCAGAATGTTGTCCGGTTTTAGATCCCGGTGAATCACCAGATTTCGGTGGGCACAGGAGACCGCGTCGCAGACCTTGCGGAACAGCGCCACCCGCTCCCGAATCGACAGCTTCTTCCCATCGCAGTACTTCATCAGACCCTGCCCGGCGACAAACTCCATCACCAGGTAGGGCAGCCCGGCTGCCGTTGTCCCCCCGTCCAGCAGTCGCGCAATATTCGGATGTTCCAGGCGCGCCAGGATCTGCCGCTCGCGTCGGAATCGATCAAGCAACATTCGGGAGTGAATCCCCCGAATCAGGATCTTGATTGCCACTTCAATCTGGAACTCGCCGTCCGCCCGCACCGCACGGTACACCGTCCCCATCCCACCCCGGCCAATTTCTTCCACCACCTGCCACGGCCCCACGCTCAGGCCGTCCAGTTCCTCCCGTACCACCGATACGACGGAGCTCCGCACCAGCGAGGTGACGGTCTCCGAACTCTGGCCGTCGGCTGCCAGCAAGGCATCCACTTCTTCGCGCAGCCCCGTATCGTCGCCGCACGCCTCCGCTACGTAAGCAGTCCGGCTCTCGCCCGATAGATCTACAGCCTCCAGAAAGATCTCTTCCATCCTTTTCCAGGCGGTGGCATCGTGAAACTCTGCTGGTCCGTTACTTTGGCTTAAATTGTCGCCCACGTCGATTGCGCTCATGCAATTCTACCGCCTTTTCATGCCCTCTTGACGTTGTCTTTCCACTCCCTCCGGAAGCCCAAAAAAACCAATTTGCTATTCTAGATAGAGAATACGGAGATTGTGTGACTTACGCCGAAAACACCACAGCTGAACCCCGCAACGAATTCAATCAAGGTCACGACCGCGTAGTCCGTGACGAGATTGAATCGTTCCGCGCAAAGGCCGCAGAATACCTTGCAGGCGCCATCACGGAAGATGACTTCCGCGGCTACCGTCTCCGCTTTGGGTGCTATGGTCAGCGCCAGGCGGGCGTCCAGATGATGCGCACCAAGATCCCAGGGGGCATGCTCACTGCCGACCAGATGGACCGTCTTGCCGACGTCTCCGACTTCTGCGCCGAGGGCAAAGGCCACCTCACCACCCGCCAGAACATGCAGTTCCACTTCGTGCCGCTCGACAAGTTTGCCGACGCCATGCACATGCTGCATGACGTGGGTATGACGTCCCGCGAGGCCTGTTTCAACACCGTCCGCAACGTCACCGCCTGCCCCTACGCAGGCCTCACACCCCACGAAGTCTTCGATGTTCGCCCGTATTCCCAGCTGGTTGCCTATGCGTTCCTCCGCCAGTCGCTGACCGATGCGATGCCCCGTAAGTTCAAAATCGCCTTCGACGGCTGCACCAATTCTGACTGCACCATCGCCGCGATCCATGATTTCGGTGCCAAAGCCGTCATGCAGAATGGCGAGCGTGGCTTCCGCACCGTCGTCGCCGGGGGCCTCGGCCCCTTGCCCGTCGAAGCCCGCGTCCTCGATGAATTCCTGCCGGTAGACAAGATTGTGCAGCGCGTCGAAGCCGTCCTCCGTGTCTTCAACCAGTACGGCAACCGTAAGAATCGCAACATGGCCCGTCTGAAGTTCGTCATGCGCGAACGCGGCTTCGATTGGCTGAAGGAAGCCATCGACAAAGAATACGCCGATATTCTCGCCAATCCCGCCGGCGCTGTCCCCGTCCCCACCGAAGTGCCCGAGGGGTTCGGCGCTTACACAGGCAAGCCCATCGTGCTCGGCCAGGGTGCGCAGCTCCCGGTGATCGATAACGGTACTTCGGGTGACGCATCCTACGATCGATGGCTGGAATCCAGCGCCCGCGAGCAGAAGCAAACCGGCTACGCGATGGTCACCGTTAAAATCCAGCAAGGCAACATGGTGTCCAGCCAGATGCGCGCTACGGCTACAATCGCCCGTGAGGCCGGTGACGGCTGCCTCCGTGTCACCGTTGAACAGAATCTGGTCTTCGGCTTCGTTCCGCTGGCCTTCCTGCCCCGCGTTTACGTTGCGCTCAAGGCCATTGGCCTCGGCGAGCCGGGTGCCCGCGAAATTCAGGATGTGGTCACCTGTCCCGGCGCCTACTCGTGCAACCTGGCGCTCACCAAGTCAATGAACCTCGGCTACGCTCTTGAAGATCTCGTCCGTGGCTACGATGATCCTCAGCTACGCGACCTGCAGATCAACGTCAGCGGCTGCCCGAACTCATGCGGCCAGCACTGGACGGCGGAAGTCGGCTTCTATGGCAACGCTCGTAAGATCGAAGGTAAGGAAGTTCCCCACTACCAGATGCTCCTCGGCGGCGGTTATGACGAGACGGGCGTGATGCGCTTTGGGCTGCAGGTAATGAGCCTCCCGGCCCGCCTCGCCACGGTGGCTCTCGAACGCGTTCTCGAGCACTACAAGGTCAATCACGTGAAGGGCGAGACTTTCCGGGGGTACGTCCTGCGCCACAAGATCGAGTTCTTCAAGAAGGAGCTCCTCGCCGATCTGGCAAAACCCGCGAATCTTGACGCCGACATGCTGAAAGACTGGGGCGACGATACGAACTTCTCGCTGCAACTCGGTCGCGGCGAGTGCGCCGCGTAGGCCAACCAAACAATACGAAAATGAAAAGCGCGCCGCGAAATCGGCGCGCTTTTTCTTGGTGTGCCGAGCATGTTCGACAGCTTGAAGGTGAAAGTCCTTTTCACAGCCTGATGGAGGCGAAGTGATAGCGAAGCGCAAGGGCGTCGTC
>RGPS01000090.1 GCA_010084195.1 Terriglobia bacterium | reverse complement strand
TTGGCCGATTGCCAATCGGCCGCAGCTTGCCAAGCTGCCCCACATGATGCCGGGCCAGGTGTCCTGAAAATGGAGCGGTTTTCTACTTCAACCAGCAAGTGAGTGGGGGCGGAGCGTGAGAGAATAGCGGCTGGTGAGTCCTTTTTCATTGGCAGGTAAGACGGCGCTGGTTACGGGCGCGAGCCGCGGCATTGGCCTGGCGATTGCGCGGAGCATGCGTGAAGCGGGGGCTGAGGTGATTCTGGCGGCCCGGTCGAAGGAGAAGCTGGAGGCTGCGGCGGCGGAGATTGGCGGGCGCGTGCTGGAGCTGGATATTGCGGATCCGGAGTCGATTGTGCGGGCGGCGGCGGAAGTCGGCGAGGTGGACATTCTGGCGAATGTGGCGGGGATGAACATTCGGGGCCGGGCTGAGGATTACACGCAGGACCAGTACAACCGGATTATGCAGACGAATCTGCACGGGCTGTTTCAGCTGACGCAGTTGATTGGCAAGAAGATGATTACGCGGGGTGCGGGCGGGAAGATCATCAACATCGGCAGTTTTACGACGTTTACGGGGCTGCCGTATGTGTCGGTTTACGCGATGACGAAGGGCGCGGTGGGGCAGTTGACGAAGGTTCTGGCGGCGGAGTGGGCGTGCCACAACATTCAGGTGAATTGCATTGCGCCGGGGTTTATTCTGACGGATCTGAACCGGGCGATGTGGCAGAGTGAGGCGATGGACGGGTGGCGGAAGGGGATTCAGGCGATTGATCGTCTGGGGTGCCCGGAGGATATTTCTCCGCTGGCGGTTTTCCTGGCGGCGCCTGGATCTGATTACATTACTGGTCAGGTGATTGCGGTGGATGGCGGCGCGACCACGACAGCGAAGTGGCCGGTCACCACGCCGAACACTTAAAACGGTGATTTTCGCTCCCACCATCGTGCTGTTGGCCTCGATTTTTCAGGCCGCAACTGCTGTGGAGTTTGTTTGTCCGATGGACAAAGACGTGCGGGCGCAGGCTCCGGGGAAGTGCTACCGGTGCGGGATGCCGCTGGAGGCGGGGGTTCGGGAGCCGGTGGAGTATCGGCTGGGGCTGAAGGTAAAGCCGGGGGCGGTGCCGGTGGGGAAGCCTGTGGAGTTGCAGTTCGAGTTGCTGAACCCGGTGACGAACAAGCGCGCTACGCGGTTTGAGGTGGTCCACGAGAAGTTGTTCCACCTGTTTCTGGTGTCGGCCGATCTGGAGTATTTCGAGCATGTGCATCCGGAGGCGATGGGAGACGGGCGGTTTCGATTGCGGACCACGCTGCCGAAGGCCGGAATTTACCGGGTCCTGACGGATGCGTATCCAACGGGGGCAACGCCGCAGCTGATTCCGGCATTTCTGACGACGGCGGGATATGCGAAGTCGATTGGCGAATCGATGGCGTCTCCGGCAGCGGATTTGGGCGTGCAAAAGGGCCGGAACATGGAGGTATCGCTGCGGATGGAGCCTGCGAACCCCTTGCCGGGGCGGAAGACGATGCTGTTTCTTTCGATCTCACCGGGGACCGGGCTGGACCAGTACCTGGGGGCGTGGGGGCACATGCTGGCGGTGAGCAATGACCTGGTGGATTCGAGCCATGAACATCCGGCGTTTGCCGAAGTACGGCAGGTGGACGGAAAGCAGGAAGTTCAGTTCAACATGTTCTTCCCGCGGGAAGCCACGTATCGGGTGTGGGTGCAGTTCCAGAGGCTTGGGGTGTTGAACACGGTGGCGTTTACGATACCGGTGCGCGATATCCGGTAGCGGTTTGGGACCGCAGGAGCGGACGCAGGGCGAGACCCATTAGGAGAGCCAGCAGGGGATCGGTAATTTCTGCGGTGCGGCCGGGGAGAAACACCTGCGCGAGTTCGATGCAAGCGGTGGTTGCCATGACGATCAGGATGGCGTGGTTGAGGGGCTTTTTTTCTAACCGCAGGAGCCAGATTGCGGCGGCAAGATACCAGGATTTTTCGAGCAGGCTACGGACCCCGGCTTGCCAGTTCATGGCGAGGAACCCTTCGAAGGGGATGAGCGACGAGCTGTGCGGCGCGACGAAGTGGAACGGCGAGAGGCCGCGGAAGATGAGGAGGCCGAGGAAGGCCCAGGCGACCTGCTTTCTGCCGAGGGCGGTGAAGATGACTGCTCCGCTGATGGCTCCGAGGAACTCCGGCAGAGACGGCACCCTGTACATGATGAAGAACTGGAGTGGGATAGCGGACAGTGAGGCCCACAGCCAGAATCGCGTGGAGACTACCTTTTTCAGCAACAGGCCGACGACGTACCAGCTGCCCAGGGCAGAGACAAAAGCGACGGCGTCGAACAGAGGTGCGTGGGCCATGTAATGCAGTCGGGCGCGAAAAATGCCGAGCCACATGACGGGAAAGAGAGGAAACAGGAGGGAAGACAGCCAGAGGAGCAGGATGGCGAGGGCGGCTCTGTCGACGTACCTGCGTTGCAGACCTTCCATCCATTTTCTGCCGACGATGGCCTCGAAGAGCATGGCGGGAATAATGCCGGCTGCGGTGCCGAGGGTGTTGTTGAGGACGTCGATGATGCTGCAGAGACGGCCGGGAACGTAGAGCTGGAGCATTTCGATGGTGGCTGAGAGCAGAAAGCCGAACAGGATGAGGCAGGTGAGGCGAACGGCCTGGCGCTTCAATTTGCTGGAGGCGAGGTAGCCGCTCATGCCGATGGGCATATACAGGGCGAGATTGATGAGGACGTCGGCGAGGTAGCGTCTGTCGAAACCGGGGGCGGTGAGCCACGAGCGCAGGAGGGCACGAAGAGGGTCGTCCAGCCCGAAAGGGATGCGAAATACCCACGGGTACAGCGACCCGTAAACGATGAGCGCGACGACGGCAAGGAAAATTGCCAGCAAATCCCGATCTTAGCTGATACCATCGCTTTGAAAACTCATGAAACGCTTTTTGCTTCTTCAGATTCTCGTGGCGGCCACGGCTGTGGCTCAACAGGGGAGAGGGCCGAATCCGGCAATGATTCAGGACACACAGACGATGCCGCTGTGGACGGGGCAGGCTCCGGGGGCTTTGGGCACGGAGGATAAAGACATCCCGACGCTGACGGCGTATATGCCGCGGTCGCTGGGGCAGCCGGTGACGGCGGTGATTGTTTGTCCGGGTGGGGGGTATGGCGCTTTGGCGTCGAACCATGAGGGCAGGCAGGTGGCGAATTATCTGAACTCTTTGGGGATTGCGGCGTTTGTTCTGAAGTACCGGCTGGGGCCGAAGTACCACCATCCTGTGGAACTGGGGGATGCGCAACGGGCGATCCGCATGGTTCGTGCGAAGGCGGGCGATTGGCGTGTGAACCCGGACCGGATCGGCATTATGGGCTTTTCGGCGGGGGGGCATCTGGCGATGACGGCATCCACGTTGTTCCAGGTGGGCGATGCCGGAGCGGCAGACCCGATTGACCGGGTGTCGGCGCGGCCGGATTTCGCGGTGCTGGGTTACCCGGTGATTTCGTTCACGGAGCCCTGGACGCACCAGGGGTCGAAGAAGAATTTGTTGGGCGAGTCGCCCGATGCAGGCCTGGTGAAGCAGCTTTCGGGAGAAAACGCGGTGAAGGCGCAGACGCCGCCTACGTTCCTGTTCCACACGAATGGCGATACGGGCGTGCCTGCGGAGAACAGTGTGTACTACTACCTGGCGCTGCGCAAGGCGGGGGTGGTGGCGGAAATGCATATCTTCCAGAGGGGGCCGCATGGTGTGGGTTTGGGGATGGATGACTTCGCGCTGGCGGAGTGGCCGGGGTTGCTGGCCAACTGGTTACGTGTCAACAGCTTCCTGAAGTAGTAACCTGATAGATCATGCCTGGATTGTTAGATGGTCAAACGGCGGTAATCGCCGGTATCGCAAACAAGTGGAGTATCGCTTACGGAATCGCGGAGTCGTTCGCTCGTGAGGGCGCGTCGCTGGTGCTGACGTATCTGAATGACAAGCAGCGGGAGACGATTGAGTCAATTGTCGGCCACCTGCCTGTGATTAAGATGATTGCGTGCGATGTCTCGAAGGACGAGGAAGTTGCCGCGCTTACCGAGCAGCTTCGGGAACTGGGGCGACCGATCAACGCGCTGGTGCACAGCCTGGCGTTCGCGAACCGGGAAGACCTGGGTCGGCCCTTTGTGGAGACGGATCGCGAGGGGTTTCTGCTGGCGCACAGTATCAGCGCGTATTCGCTGGTGGCTATGGCCCGCGCGGTGGCTCCGCTGATGACCGAGGGTGGGTCGATTATGACGTTGAGCTACCTGGGCTCGATTCGGGTTCGCCCGAACTACAACGTGATGGGTGTGGCGAAAGCGGCACTGGAAGCTTCGGTGCGCTATCTGGCGAATGATCTGGGCCCGAGTAAGATTCGGGTGAACACGATTTCGGCAGGGGCTGTGAAGACGGCCTCGGCACGTGCGGTGAAAGACCTCAGCGTGATGCTGGAGGCGACCAAGGAGCATTCTCCGCTGCGGCACGTGACGGAAGCCGGAGAAGTGGGCGACGCGGCGGTGTTTCTGGCCAGCCGTCTGAGCCGCGGGATGACGGGCAACATGCTGTTCGTCGATTCCGGCATGCACCTGATGTAATTGTTTCAACGGCGGGCCCTTGCTGCGCGTCATCAAAGTATGGCTTCCCTGCGGACTTTTGGTCTGCTGACCCTGTTTGGCGTGCTGCCTGGGCTTGTGCAGTCGGCTGGTGCCGAGATGCGGGACCAGTTGCGGGCGATTGAGAACCGGTATAACCGTGCGCAATCGCTGAGGCTAACCTTTTCGGAGAGCTATGCGGGGGCGCGGCGGCCGGCACGCACGGAGACGGGGACGCTGTATCTGCGGAAGCCTGGTCGGATGCGGTGGGAGTATACGGAGCCTGCGGGAAAACTGTTTGTGTCCGATGGGAAGAGTGTGTTCCTGTATACGCCGGGCGAATCGCGGGCGGAGAAGAGTCCGCTGAAGCAAACCGAGGATATGCGGGCACCTTTGGCGTTTCTGCTGGGCAAGCTGGATTTCGAGCGGGAGTTCAAGACGTTTTCGCCTGTGCAGGATAGTGCGGGGACGTGGATTGCGGCGGAACCGAAGTCGGCGAATCTGGCGTATACGAAGGTTGAGTTTTTGGCGACGGCTGCGGGGGAGATTCAGAGGGTACGGATCACCGGGCAGGATCGTTCGCGGCTGGAGTTTGCATTTTCGGGCGAGAAACTGAATGCGCCGGTGGCCCCGTCGTTGTTTGTTTTTCAGCCGCCCGCCGGTACATCACGTACCAGAAGCTGGCGCTTTCGGTACGCAAGAAGGTACTGGTTTCGCTGATGTACCCTTGCATGCTGATTCTGCTGGTGATTGCGCTGCCGGGGCGGAAGAAGCTCAACCTCGAAAAGTTCCTGATCTTCAACCAGCAGTTTGTGACGCTGATTCGGGCGGGGTTGCCGATTTTGAAGTCGCTGGATCTGCTGGCGGAACGCCTGACGGACGCGAAGCTGATGCCGTATATCAACGCGGTACGTGAGGATGTGCGGAAGGGCGTGTTGCTGTCTGACGGTACATCACGTACCAGAAGCTGGCGCTTTCGGTACGCAAGAAGGTACTGGTTTCGCTGATGTACCCTTGCATGCTGATTCTGCTGGTGATTGCGCTGATGGTGTTTCTGGTGACGTCGGTGGTGCCGAGTTTTGCGACGTTGTACAGCAGCATGTCGGCGAAACTGCCGGAAATTACGGTTTACCTGATTGCGATCGGGACGACGGCGCGGGGCGGGATTGTGGCGGGCGCGGCGGTTTTGTTTGGGCTGATTGCGCTGTTTGTGTGGTGGTCGCGAGGGGAAGCGGCGCAGGAGAAAATTGACCGGGTGAAGATTCGGGTACCACTGTTTGGGGATATCTGGATTAAGTACCAGGTGGCGCAGTTTTCGCGGGTGCTGGGGACACTGCTGACGGGCGGAATTCCGCTGGTGCAGGGGCTGGAGACGGCGGCGGAATCGCTGGGAACGCCACTGCTTCGGAAGACGCTGGATAAGGCGAGTCGAATGGTGAAGGAAGGCCAGCCGCTGTCGCTGTCTTTGCAGGCGACGAAGATTTTCCCTCCGTTGGCGGTGGACATGATTGAGGTGGGGGAATCGACGGGTGCGTTGCCGGCGATGCTGAGTTCGGTGGCGGAGTTTTACGAAGAAGATGTGAATACGAAGATGACGGCGGCGTTGTCACTGATTGAGCCGCTGATTATGGTGTTCATGGGTGTTTTTGTGGCGTTTGTGCTGATTGCACTCTACCTGCCAATCTTCCCCTTCAAAAACTCTGTGATCTGTTGCCCCGTCAGGGCCTCGGCGTTCTGCATCTCTATCTGCATTCAGCCGCTCACGCACGCCTGCCCCACCTGTCCTATTTTCAGGATCACCTTGTGCTGGAATCAAGTGGCGTTTCAGAATCATCTTGTATTGGATAATTCTGCCATGGCTAACACTCGCAACTTCCAGTAAACTGTTGGGTGGTGTTCCTGAAAATGAATCGAAGACTGTTTGTTGTCTGCGCTGCGGCCCTGTCGCTGTGCGCTCCGATCTGTGCGGAGGAGTTAGCACCCTACAACTTCAAGCCACAGCAGAAGCGCTGGTGGGCAATTCAGCCCGTCGTGAAGCCGGCGGTTCCGCCCGCTGCTTCCGGTACTGTCAACGAGATCGACCGTTTCGTCTTTGATCAGCTCAAAGCCAAGGGTCTGCAGCCTGCGCCGCCCGCCAGTCGCACCGTTTACCTCCGCCGCGTGACGCTCGACCTGACCGGTCTGCCGCCCACACCTGCCGAAACTCAGGCCTTCCTTTCTGACACCCTGCCCGGTGCCGAGGAACGCCTGGTGGAGCGCCTGCTTGCCAGTCCCCGCTATGGGGAACGGTGGGGACGGCAGTGGCTGGACGTGGTCCGCTACTCCGATTCGGATGGCTTCAAGCAGGATGACACCCGCCCCAATATGTGGCGGTACCGCGATTGGGTGATTCAGAGCTTCAATGAAGATAAGCCGTTCAATCGCTTCACCCGCGAGCAGATCGCTGCCGACGAACTATACCCTGGGGACACCAAAGCTCTAACCGGCCTGGGCTTCCTGCGCCTTTTTGAAGATGAGTTCAACCAGGCCCACATTCGCCTCCGTCGCCAGGAACTGCTGAATGATGTCACCGACAACACCGCGTTCGCCTTCCTGGGGGTGACGCTGGCGTGCGCCCGCTGCCACGACCATAAGTTCGATCCGCTGCTGCATCGCGATTACTACCGCCTGCAGTCGTTCTTCGCCAACATGCATATTGATGACGAAGCGCCGGTGGCTCCTGCTGCGGAAGTAGCCGCTTACAAGGCTGCGATGGAGAAGTATCGCGCCGCCGCGAAGCCGGTGCTCGACCGCATTGACGCCCTTCTCGCCGAACCCCGCGCCAAATATCGCAAGGAGTATTTCGAGCGTTACCCCGACGAAGTCCAGACCGTGCTGGCGAAACCCGCCAACGACCGGACTCCTTTCGACTGGCAGATTTATCACAAGGCCATCACACAGATTGAAGTTCCGGATGAAACCGTGATGGGCAAGTACTTCAAGGCCCCCGACAAAGAGAAATACAAGGCGCTGCAGGCCGAACTGGGTCCCTTTGCGCACCTGCTGCCGAAGCCGCTCCCGGTAGCCCAGATCATGCGCGATCAGGCGGCAGCCTCGCCTGCTACTTTCATCCTGAAGGGCGGTTCGATTGAAGCTCCGCTACAGGAAGTTCAGCCTGGTTTCCTGAGCATTCTGGACCCCAGTCCCGCGTCGGTGACGCCGCTGCCCGACCTCAACTCCAGCGGTCGCCGTACCGCTCTTGCCAACTGGCTGGCGGACGCGAATAACCCGCTTTCCACCCGCGTGATCGTCAACAGGATCTGGCAGGGGCACTTCGGCAAGGGTATTGCGGGAAGTCCCAATGACTTCGGTCTGATGGGAGAGCGCCCCGTCAACCAGCCGTTGCTCGACTGGCTCACGGCGACATTCACAACCACAGACGGCTGGAGCATTAAGAATCTGCACCGACGTATGGTTTTGAGCGCTACGTATCGACAAGCCTCGGACTTCCGTCAGGATGCGGCCAATACGGACCCGGACAACAAGTTTTTGTGGCGTTACCCTCGGCGACGTCTGGAGGCCGAGGCGATTCGCGATTCCATGTTGTCCGTTTCGGGCCTGCTCGATTCGAAAATGGGTGGCCCGGGTGTCTTCCCGGCAGTTCCCAAAGGCACTGAAATTCAGGAAGGCCGGCACTGGGCGAAGTCGCGGGGTGATGAGGACGAGTATCGGGCCAGCGTGTACATCTTTGCGCGACGTCTGGTTCGGTACCCCATGCTGCAGAGTTTTGACGCACCGCTTGCTCTGGATAGCTGCGGACGTCGGCAGGAGACGGTGACTGCGGACCAGGCGCTGGAACTGATGAACGGTGACGCGGCTGCCGGGTTCGCCCGGGCTTTAGCGAAGCGTGTGGCGAACGATGCCGGGCAGGCTCCGGATGCACTGGTGAGCCGGGCATTCCGGTTAACGTTGGGACGCGAGCCCACCACAAAGGAACTTGACCGGGGGCGGGGGTTCTTCAGTAAGCAGACCCAACTTGCCAACGGGCAGCAGGGCGCACTGGAAGATCTGGCGCTGTCTTTGTTGAGCACCAGCGAATTTCTGTACATCGATTAAGGCCTATGCTGACAGACCCCAATTTCCTCACTCGCCGTCGCCTCCTCCGGGGTGCCGGCAGCGGTCTCGGAGCAATGGCGATGGCCGCCATGCTGGCCGAAGATTCGCGGGGGGCGGCATTACCTGACCCCGCGTTGCCCCGCGCCCCACATCACGAACCGAGGGCGAAGAACGTCATCTTCCTGTTCATGGAAGGGGGGCCGAGTCACATTGATTTGTTTGACCCCAAGCCGACGCTCAATAAGTTGCATGGCCAGCCGATGCCAGCCAGCTTTGGCAAGCCCATTACGGCTATGGGGACGGCTGGTAACACGCTGATGGGAAGCCCTCGCAAGTGGGCGCAGCACGGCCAGAGTGGTATCTGGGTCAGCGAATTGTATCCGCACATCGCAAAACATGCGGATAAACTGGCGGTGCTGCGGACCTGTCAGTCCGACGGCCTGAATCACGCCGGGGGTGTGGGGCAGATGAACACAGGCGACATTCTCTCCGGGCGGCCCAGCCTGGGGGCATGGGTCACGTACGGCCTTGGAAGTGCGAATAAGAATCTGCCCACCTTCGTGAGCATGATCGATGAGCGCGAACCGTTTGGGAACGCGAAGAACTGGGGCTCCGGCTTCCTGCCCGCGTCGTATCAGGGAACGTTGTTCCGGCAGGGCGAGACGCCGATTCTGAACACCAAACTGCCTGCAGGCCAGACGGACGAACGGCAGCGCAATCGCCTGGCGTTCCTGGCGGAGCAGAACCGCGAATACGGCCTGGGGCGCGAAGACGACACCAGCCTGGACGCGCGGTTGCGCAGCTTTGAACTTGCGTACGCGCTACAGAAATCCGGCCCGGAGGCGGTTGATCTGTCCACCGAGACGGAAGAAACCAAGGCGCTGTATGGGTTGGACCAGCCGGAGACAGCGGTTTTTGGCCGCAACGTTTTGCTGGCGCGACGCCTTGTGGAACGCGGCGTGCGATTTGTGGAAGTCTACTGCGGTTCCGGCTCCGGTTGGGATGCCCACGCGAACCTGGAAGGCAATCACGGCAAGTGGTGCAAAGCGTCGGATAAACCTGTCGCCGGGCTGCTGGAAGACCTGGAGCGGCGTGGCATGCTGAAGGACACGCTGGTTGTGTGGGGCGGAGAATTTGGCCGGACGCCGTTCAACGAAAAAGGCGACGGGCGGGATCATAATCCCTGGGGCTTCACGATGTTCTTTGCGGGCGGCGGTGTCAAAGGTGGGCAGACGATCGGCACCACCGATGAGATCGGCCTGCGCGCCATTGAGCGGCCCGCGCATGTGAACGATATCCACGCGTCTATTCTGTGGCTGTTGGGACTGGATCACATTCGGCTGACTTATCTGCGCAACGGTCGGGCCGAGCGGCCCACCATTGTGGGTGGAAATCATATGGTGAAGGAACTGTGGGAGGGCTGACGCCGGCTCGCCTCCCCAGCATGGATGCGTTTGATCTGGAGCGTTTTGCACGGGCGCAGGATTCCGTTTACACCAGTGTTTTGCAAGAACTCAGGCAGGGAGACAAGCGCAGCCACTGGATGTGGTTCGTTTTCCCACAACTGCGGGGGCTGGGCAGCAGCGAGATGGCCCGGCGCTATGCGATCTCGGGGGAAGATGAGGCGCGGGCCTTTCTGGCGCACACGAGTCTGGGTGCCCGCCTTCTGGAGTGCACCCAGGCCATGAATGCACTGGATGGAAAGTCCGCGTTTGAGATCCTCAGCTCTCCCGACGACCAGAAATTCAACTCTTCCATGACGCTGTTTGCGGCGATTGCGGAGGACCCTGCGCCGTTCGTCGCAGCCCTGGAAAAGTATTTCGGGGGACGACGCGATTCCCGGACGCTTGAACTTCTGACGTGAAAAAGGGGAGGACCTGTTGGCCCCCCCCTTTTTCAATTTCTTGCCGGCAACCGGGAACTACGGAACGCGAACCCAAACCTGGGTCTTGCTGAGGAAGGCGATAGAACCCTTCACGTTGAGCTTCTTGCCGCCGTCGAGAACTTCCACGGCACCCTTCACGATCTTGCCACCCTCGGGATCGAGCAACTTGCCTTCTTTCCAGTTGTTGCCGTCCTTCTTCGTGTCCCAGAGGATCTGCAGGCCGGCGAGGGGCTTATCCTTGTTGGCTTCGGTGCATTTACCGCACGCTGCGGAAGGATCTTCCTTACCATCTTTGGTCACCTTGGTGACTTTGGCCTTCAGCTGGCCACCTTCTTCCGTGGTGGTGATGAAAGTCGTCTTGGTCCCGTCGACAAACTGCCAGTTGCCGACAGCGTTATTCTGCGCGAGCGCGGCGGCGGCACAGAGCGATGCAATTGCGAATACTTTGAGCATTGTTGGACTCTCCAAGATTCTAAGTTTACAATGCGGGTGGCGTGTTGACACCAGCAAACGTAATTTTTATTGCCTCACCCCTCGAAGCGGAACATGTGGCGCGGCTCTCGACGATGGGGGTTCCGGTTTTCTACAGACCCCAACTGCTGCCCCCGACACGTTATCAGGGGGATCACACGGGAGCTTCGTTTACGCGAGGTGCCGAGCAGGAAGCGGAATGGCGGGCGGGGCTGGCCGAGGCGACAATTCTGTGGGATTTTCCTGAGGACATGGTGCTGGCACCGAGGGCGCGCTGGGTCCAGGCAACGAGTACCGGGGTCGCCGCGACGGTGCGGCGTTTGGGGCTGCAGACTTCGGACCTATTAATAACGACAGCACGAGGGGTACACGGCGGGCCTCTGGCGGAATTCGTGATGCTGGGCCTGTTGGCGCATTTCCGGGGTTTGCGGCAGCTGGAAGCAGAACAGAGAGCGCATAGCTGGGTTCGGTACTGCGGCGGCGAAATCCACGGGAAAACCCTCGTCCTGGTGGGTGCCGGAGACCTCGCGCAGGCAACCGCCCGCCTGGCCGGAGCTTTTGGAATGAGGGTGGAGGCCGTGACGCGGAATCCGGCCAAAGACAGGGCGGGCGGAGGTGTGTTTGATGCAGTGCATCCGACAGCGGAACTACACGCCGTTCTGGGCAGGGCCGATGCGGTGGTTCTGACGACGCCACAGACTCCACTGACCGAGGGTCTTTTTGGTGCCGCCGCGTTCGCCTCGCTGCGACCAGGAGCGGCGTTCGTTAATATCGCCCGGGGCGCGGTGGTGGATGAAGCGGCCCTTGTGGAAAATCTGCGGTCGGGGCACGTGGGGTTTGCGGCCCTGGATGTGACGACGGTGGAACCCTTACCGGCGGAGAGCCGGCTATGGGATATGCCGAATGTACTGATTAGTCCGCATTCAGCGAGTACTGTCGCGGGGGAAAACGGGAGGATCACGGAGATCTTCTGCGAGAATCTGGAGCACTACCTGGCGGGGAATCTCCGTGGAATGAAGAACATCTTTGACAAACAGGCACTCTATTAAGGCAGGGAAGTATCCTTCTATAACAATTACTAATCAAAACACCTGCTTGCATTTAGGAAATTATGCGGTACACTGGAATTTCTGGTAATGCTCAACAGCTTCACAGGCCGACCGATTGCCACCGTATCTGTAGTAGTCATTACGGTAGTAGTACCCGTCCCCGTCTGAGGCCCAAGGCAACCCGAAAGTTCCGAGGCCGTCAGTCGGGGGCAACCCCTGGGGAGCAATCCCAACTGATGGCCTTTTTTTATTTCCGTCACGCAGAACAACGATTAAGCTCAGTAACGCAATCAGGAGTCAGAACCAAATGCAGGCAACCGATAACCATCCGCACATCCGCCGCGCCGAGACCGGCAAGCTTATGACAGGGGCCGAAATGCTCCTTGAATGCCTCACCCGCGAAGGCGTCGAGTGTTTCTTCGGCTATCCCGGTGGCGTCACCATCCCGTTCTACGACGCCCTTTATTCCCACCACATCCGCCACGTTCTGGTTCGTCACGAAGAGAACGCGGTGTTCGCTGCGCAAGGCTGGGCTCGCGCTACGGGTAAAGTGGGCGTCTGCTGCGCCACTTCCGGCCCCGGTGCCACCAACCTGCTGACAGGTCTGGTTGACGCACTGATGGATTCGATTCCGCTGGTTGCGATCACGGGCCAGGTTCACTCCAAGCTGATCGGCTCGGATGCATTCCAGGAAGCCGACACGTTCGGTATCACGCGCCCGGCTACCAAGCACAACTTCATGGTGAAGTCGGTTGCAGAGCTGCCGCAGATTATGCACGAAGCATTCTTCCTCGCGGCGAGTGGTCGGCCTGGCCCGGTGCTTGTGGATATCCCGAAGGACGTTTTCCAGGCACGCGGTCACTATACCCCGGTTGACACCATCCACTTGCCCGGCTATAAGATTTTCACCGAAGGCCACGCGGGCCAGATTCGCCGCGCAGCCCAGTTGGTGCTGGAAGCGGAGCGGCCGATGGTCTACGCCGGGGGCGGAATTGTCCTTGGTAATGCCTCAGCCGAACTCACTGAGTTCACGGAACTGGCTGATGCGCCGGCTGTTTGTACCCTGATGGGGCTTGGTGCGCTGAGTGCCCAGCATCCGAATTACATCAGCATGCCCGGCATGCACGGCAGCTACGCCGCGAACATGGCCATGACGGAATGCGACCTGCTGATCGCGCTTGGTACGCGATTTGATGACCGCGTCACCGGCAGCCTCTCCACCTTCGCGCGGAATGCCCGCGTGATTCATGTGGATATCGATCCGGCCGAAGTGGGCAAGAACCGCAATCCCGACATCCCGATCGTTGGCGATGTGAAACGTGTTCTGGGCAAGATGATCAAGATCATACACGAGCTAAAGGCCGAGATGAAGCCGGAAGCGCTGGAGCAGAAGACCGAAGTTCGCAAGAAGTGGTGGAAGCAGGTTCGGAGCTGGAAGGAAGAGCGTCCGTATGACCGCGGACATTCCGAAACGGAAATCCGGCCGCAGCACCTGATGGACTCAATTGATAAACTCTCCGGCGGTCAGGCGATTGTCTGTTCCGACGTGGGCCAGCACCAGATGTGGGCTGCCCAGTTGATTGGCTTCAACGAACCCCGGCTCTGGATCAATTCGGGTGGACTTGGCTCCATGGGCTTCGGTGTGCCTTCTGCGATGGGTGCCCAGATGGCGCGTCCCGACAAGTTGGTGTTTGCGATTTGTGGTGACGGCGGCTTCCAGATGTCCATTCCGGAACTGGCGACGATCGTTTCGCAGAGCCTGCCGGTGAAGATCATCGTCATGAACAACGGTGTCCTCGGCATGGTTCGCCAGTGGCAGACCCTGTTCTATAACAACCGTCTGAGTTCCGTGGTCCTCGAAGCTTTCCCGGATGCTGAAAAGCTGGCATCTGCGTATGGGTTCGCCGGCAAGACGATTGAAAAGCCGTGGGAACTGGAGGCTGCTCTCCGCGAAGCCATCAACTACCCTGGACCCTATCTTCTGAATGTGAAGGTTACGCCGGATGAGAACGTCTACCCGATGGTTCCTGCCGGCGGCGCGATCTTTGACATGGTGTTTGCCCCGGAAGCCCCCGTGGCGGTTCCTGCTTAGATTCAAAGCTTAAGCCAACCGAAGCTCAAGCCAACCAAGAAATCGAGACAACAAACAATGCTCCAAACCATCTCCATCCTGCTCGAAAATAAGCCCGGCGCGATGATGCGCGTCACGGGCGTTCTCGCGGCGCGTGGCTACAACATTGAAACCCTCACGGTCGCCAAGACTCTGGACCCGGACCTCTCACGTATGACCATCACGGTCGACGTGGAAGACCGCCTTCGCACCCAGGTGATCAAGCAGATGAACAAACTCGTCAATGTTTTGCAGGCGAGTGATCTGACTGACACGCCGGCTGTGATTCGCGAAATGATACTGGTCCGCGTGCGCTGCCCGCAGGAGACCCGTACGTCCGTGCTCAAAGAGGCGGAGGTTTTCCACTCGCGGATCGTTTATTCCTCGGTGGAAGGCTTCGCCATTGAAGCGACCGGCGACCCGGAGAAGCTCGACGAATTCATCGACGTGATGCGGACCTACGGCGAGATTGAAGTTTCTCGGTCGGGGAGTGTCGGCATGTCTCTGGAAACCCGTAAACTCCGCCTGCAGCCGCCCGTTCAGGCTGCCATTCCGAGCGGTCCCGTTCCCGCTATTTAGTCACTTACATTTTCCCCAGTCCAACTTGCAAGGAAACAGTTTCCCCAATGATTAAACGCTACTACGAAAAAGACTCGAACATTGCCCCACTGCAGGGGAAGAAGATTGCCATTATCGGCTACGGCAGCCAGGGCCACGCCCATGCGCTGAACCTTCGCGATTCCGGCCTGGATGTTGTGGTTGGCCTCCCCGTCGCCAGCAAGAGCCGTGCGAAGGCCGAAGCCGCCGGTCTCGTCGTGATGACGCCTGCCGAAGCCACTAAGGCCTCCGACTTCATCATGATTCTGGTTCCGGATCACATCCAGGGCCCGATGTACGAAGCCGAAATCGCCCCGAACCTGACGCCCGGCAAGACCATGATGTTCGCCCACGGCTTCAGCATCCACTTCGGTGCCATCACGGCCCCGGAAGGCGTTGATGTTTCGATGGTTGCTCCCAAGGCACCGGGTCACCGTGTCCGCGAAGTCTTCACCGAAGGTTCCGGCGTTCCGGCCCTGGTTGCTGTGGCTCAGGATGCCTCCGGTCATGCTCTGGAAAACGCGCTCGCTTATGCCACTGGCATCGGCAGCATGCGCGCCGGTGTTCTTGAAACCAGCTTCCGCGAAGAAACCGAGAGCGATCTCTTTGGGGAACAGGCAGTGCTCTGCGGTGGTGCGGCGGAACTCATCCAGGCTGGCTTCCAGACTCTGGTTGACGCTGGTTATGCTCCGGAAATCGCTTACTTCGAGTGCCTGCACGAACTCAAGCTCATTGTTGACCTCATTTATGAGGGCGGCCTGAACTACATGCGCTTCTCTGTTTCGGACACCGCCGAATATGGCGATTACACCCGTGGTCCGCGCGTGATCAACGATGCGACCCGCGCCGAGATGAAGAAGATTCTGTCCGAAATCCAGTCCGGCGAATTCGCCCGTGCCTGGATCGCGGAAAACAAGGCTGGACGCGGTGGCTTCCTGCACATGCGTGACTCCCAGCGCGGCCAGCTGATCGAAACCGTGGGTGCAGAACTCCGCTCCATGATGACGTTCCTCAAGCGTAAGAAAGAAGAAGGCGTACCCCAGGAATAGCTGAGACGCCAAAACGAACCCATGCTCATCCAAACTTTTGATACCACTCTCCGTGACGGCTCGCAGGGCGAAGCTGTTTCCTTCTCGGTGGAGGACAAAATCCTCATTACCCAGAAACTCGACGAGCTCGGTATTGACTATATTGAGGGCGGATGGCCGGGTTCGAATCCTAAAGACAAGGAATTTTTCGCGCGAGCGCGGGGCCTGAAACTCAGTCATGCAAAACTGACTGCGTTTGGGTCCACGCGCTTCGCGAAGAATCCTGTTGAAGAAGACCGGAACGTGCGGGAACTGGTGGAAGCCGGGACTCCTGTGGTGGCGATCTTTGGTAAGACCTGGGATTTACATGTACACCGCGCTCTGGGGATCACGCTGGAAGAGAACCTGGAGCTGATTTCAGATACTGTTGCGTACCTGAAGAAGCATGGCAAGGAAGTCGTTTACGACGCCGAGCATTTCTTCGATGGCTATATCCACAACCGTGAATACGCATTGCAAACGCTGGCTGCGGCGAAAACCGCGGGAGCCGATGTGCTCTGCCTGTGCGATACCAATGGCGGCACACTCACGGACGACCTGGCTACGATTGTTGCCGATATTCGGGCGAAGTTCGAAGGCGTTATTGGTATCCACGTCCACAATGACTCGGACGTAGCTGTTGCCAACACTCTGGCGGCCGTGAAGGCTGGCGCGACGCATGTTCAGGGCTGTATGAATGGCTATGGGGAACGTTGCGGCAATGCGAACCTTGCGAGCGTGATTGCGAATCTGGAGCTGAAGCTGGGGCACCAGACTATCGGGCCTGACAAGCTGCAGAAGCTGACGTACACGGCACGATACATCGCGGAGCTGGCGAATTTGCAGATGCCGCGTGGCCAGGCGTATGTGGGGCAGTCGGCATTTGCGCATAAGGGCGGGATTCACGTCAGTGCGGTCCTGAAAGATTCGACGACGTACGAACACATTTCGCCAGAACTCGTTGGTAACCGCCAAAGAGTTCTGGTTAGTGATCAGTCGGGCCGCAGCAATGTCGATTACCTGTTGCGGGACTTTGCGGAACTTGCGCCGCGCCTCAACAATGAAGCTCGCCGCGCACTGGTGGACCGGGTGAAGGAAGCGGATCATCAGGGTTATGACCTGGAGGCTGCGGACGGCACGTTCGAGCTCTATATTCGCCAGGCGCTTTACCCCGGCATTCAGTTTTTCGAAGTACAGGGGTATGAGGTGATGATTGTTGGGGGGCGCGCGAAATCCACGCGTGCGACCGCGACGGTCAGCATTGGAACCCGTTCCGGCGATCAGATTGAGACGGCGCATGGTCACGGGCCGGTGCATGCTTTGGATATTTGCCTTCGGAAATGCCTGGCTGCGCTCCCGGGGATTGCCAGCGTTCATCTAAACGATTACAAGGTTCGGGTGCTGGGCCACGGGACGGACTCGAAGGTTCGCGTCCTCGTCGAATGGTCAGACGGCGAGCGAAGCTGGTCTACCGTAGGTGTTTCGGAAGACGTGATTGAGGCAAGCTGGGAAGCGCTGGTAACCGCTTTGCAGCTGGAGCTGATGCGGCTTTTGGAATCCGAGAGCAGCAGCGCGGACAAGGTTGTGGCCGAGTTCTGCTGGGAAGCGTAAACCGCTTCCCGGACTGACCCGTCAGGCGCTACGGCTTTGTCGTGTTCACGACAATCGTCCACTGATGGATTGTGTGCTTCCTCGTTACGCCGTGGATGGTGAACGGATCCGCAGCCACGAATTCCTGGGCGACTTCCAGCGAGGGCGCTTCGTAAACGATCAACCCACCGGCATTCTCTGCAAACGGGCCTGAAAGAACTACTTTCCCTTCATCGCGCAGTACACCAAGATATTCGCGATGAAGGGGTCGGTATTCCGCGATCTTCGGATCCGTGGGGTCGTATTCAAGCGCAACGGCAAAAGTCATTTCGCCGTCAGTCTATCAGCCCCGCCCCGTTCACGGCCTTACTCGTCTTCGTCAACCTCCTCGCCGGCTCTCAACGCTTTAGCTGCTGCGATGACTTTGTCGGCTTGTAATTGCGGGACATAGTCGTAGTGATCGAACTCCATCTGGAAGGATGCCCGACCTTGCGTCATGGAGGTCAGATCGCTCTGGTAGGTGAGCATTTCCGACATGGGGGCGTGCGCCCGGATGATCTGCGTGGGGCCCTGCACGTCCATGCCGGAGATGCGACCCCGGCGGCCGTTCAGGTCGCCCATCAGATCACCCGCGAACTCGACGGGGGCCTGAATTTCCACGTTCATAACCGGCTCCATCAACACCGGCTTTGCGGTCGCCATGGCGTTCCGGAAAGCTTTGCGGGCCGCCATCTTGAAGGCCATTTCCGAGGAGTCTACGTCGTGGTACGAACCGTCGTAAACGGTCACCTTAAAGTCGACCATCGGGAAGCCAGCGAGATGTCCGCGCTCGGCCGTTTCGATGATGCCTTTCTCAATCGCCGGAATGAAGTTCCGCGGGATGGAGCCGCCAAACGTTTCGTTGGCGAACTGGAACTTCGCGCCGCGCTCCAGAGGCTCCATGCGGATCCAGCAGTCTCCGAACTGGCCATGGCCACCGGTCTGCTTCTTGTGGCGACCCTGCACGTCGGCCTTGCCCCGAATGGTCTCCAGGTAGGGAATTTTCGGAGCCTTCAGAGTGACATCGACGCCGTAGCGTTTCTTGAGGCGGCTGACCGCGATCTCCACGTGGACCTGCCCGGTACCGGCTACAAGAAAGTCCTTCGTCTGCGGGTCGCGGTAGAAGCGCAGCGAGAGGTCTTCTTCGAGGAGTTTGTGCAGGGCGTTGCCCATGCGGTCTTCGTCGTTGCGGCTCTTCGCTTCCACCGCAAAGGCGATGGAGGGCTCGGGGTGTTTGATGGGCGGGAACTCCACCATCGACGCCTTGTCTGCCAGGGTGTCGCCAGTTAGAGTGTCCTTCAGCTTGGCCACAACGCCAATGTCGCCGGCGCGTAGTTCCGTCACCGGCACTATCGTCTTCCCGAGAGGCGTGCCGATGTGGGCCAGGCGTTCCTCGGTCCGTTTGCCACTGTTAAATAAGTGGGCGTCATCTTTCACGACGCCTGACAACACGCGGAAGAACGAAAGCCTGCCGGCGAACGGGTCGGCGGTCGTCTTGAAGACAAAAGCCGCAGTTGGTTCGGTGACGGAGCAGGGACGTTCGATTTCCGCGTCGTTCAGCATCACTTTCGCAGGGGGGCGTCCATCGGGTGTGGGGAAGGCTTCCACGATCAGTTCGAGCAGGCGGTCCGACCCGATGTCATGCAGACCAGACATGCACAGCACCGGGAAGATGCGCATCTCCCGCATTTCTTCGTCAACACCTTCGATGACGTGTTCTTCCGGCAGCGTGCCCTTTTCGAAGAACTCTTCCATGAGGGCATCCTTACCCTCGGCGACGATTTCGATCAATTCTTCGTGGGCGAGTTTCGCGGCTTCCATCTGGTCATGCGGGATGGGGACTTCCTGCCCCTTGCCGTCGCCATCCATGGTGTAAGCGAAGGCTTTCATGCGCATCAGATCAATGACACCGCGAAAATCCTTATCGCGACCTAACGGCAGCTGGATGGGCACCGCATTGCGCCCGAAGCGTTCGTGAATGCTTTCCATGGTGCGCTCAAAGCTGGCGCGGTCGCGGTCGAGCTTGTTGATCACAATCGCCCGCGGCATGTTGTATTCTTCGGCCGTTTTCCACATGCGCTCGGTCTGCGCTTCGACGCCCGACACGGCGTCCACGACAACGATGGCGGCGTCGGCGGCAATGAGGGCCGAGGTCGCGTCGTTCACAAACATGTTGAAGCCCGGCGTGTCGATGAAGTTGATCTTTGTCTTCTTCCACTCGATTGCCGCGACGGAGGAGGAGATGGTCAGCTTGCGGTTGATCTCTTCTTCGTCAAAGTCAGTTACGGTATTGCCTTCGTCGACACGGGTGAGGCGAGTAGTGGCGCCTGCCGCATACAGCAACCCGGCCACCACGGATGTCTTACCGCAGTGGCCGTGACCTACAATGCCGACGTTTCGAATGTCCTTTGTTTCATATGGTTTCACAGAACACCTTCCATTTCCGCCTGGATGCTACCACAGCGAAACGCCGGTGTTAATCCCCCTTTAGGGGAAAACGGAACGATACGGACGGGGTGTCCGAAACGTCACTTCGAGAGGATGGAACAGAGATGTTGGGCGACTCGGGATACTTCGTGGTGAGTGTGGATGTGGGTGCGCGCGGCGGAACCGATGTCGCGGGCCAGAGCGGGGAAATCGACGATGAGGGCCATCTGGTGGAAGAGTTCTTCGCTCTCGTCGACCCCTCGTCCGACGATCAGGCGGGTACCCTCAGGGAAGTCTTCGATCTCGGGGGACTCTGTGAGGATGACTGGTTTTCCGAGACCCATCATGCGGATGGCAATACCGGAGGTTTCCCCGGCTGCGGGCCAGCGGAGATTGATGCAGCAGTCGATGGCGGTGCCGGCTGCCTGCAGATCCCGCTCCGTCAGATGCCCGAGGCGGATGATTCCGGGCCGATCAGACTCGGCGTCGATGAGGCGGCGGAGGTCATCAGAGACGGGTTCGCCGGCGACGAGCAGGGCGGTTTTCGGACGCAGCGCGTGGAGACGGCTGAAGGCACGGATGGAGGGAAGAACGCGCTTCGTCTCCCGCAGATAGCCGAAGATACCGAAGAGCGCTGTGCCGGGTTCGACGCCGAGCTTCCGGCGGAAGGCCAGGCCATCGACCACATCGACACTGGCCGGTTGGTGGAAATGAGGGATTACGTGTACGGTTTGTGCCCCGTGTTCGCGCGCCAGGCGCTCCGCTCCCCGATTGTGGACGACCACTGTGGTAGCGACCTCTGCGATGCGCCTGAGAAGCGGGAAATCGAAGTAGCGGGGATCTGTGCCGCTGGCCGCGCGGTGGTCCCACAGTTCCTGGGCGAGATCGCGTTTCCATTCGCCGTAATTGAAGACGAACTCGTTGATGTACTGCTCTCTGGTGAGAGTGCCCAGCAGGAAATGGTGCAGGACGGCGTCATGGAGGATGACGATGCCCGGTTTCGCCAGAGCCCGCGCGTAGATCTCGCGATGCAGGCCGTTATTGCCGACGTGATAGAGGGGCTGATCCGTGCCGTGAAGATGGGGGTCGAGGGCGGCGGCGTAGTCGGCCACCCCGGAGCGGGAACCGAGGGGTGGCGCGTGGTGCCAGCCGTTCAAGGTTTCTTCCGCTTGCCGAACAGCGCGGTTCCGACGCGCACCCAGGTGGCACCCTCTTCGATGGCGACCTCGAGGTCGTGGGACATGCCCATGGAGAGTTCCTGGATCGCGTGGCGAGCGGCAAGTTCGCGGAGTTTGGCGAAGTACGGGCGGGATAGTTCCACGTCCTCGGACCAGGGCGGGACCGTCATCAGGCCTTTGAGCCGGAGGTTTTGACTGGTGCGGACTGCTTCGACGATGTCGACAAGCCCTGCGGCGTCGGCACCGGTCTTGGATTCCTCGTGCGAGAGTTTCACCTCGACGGTGATGTCGAGCGGGATACCTTCGGCATCGAGGCGACGGGCGAGTTTGACACTGTCGACGCTGTCGATAGTCTGGAAGAATTGCGAGGCCTTCTTCGTCTTGTTGGATTGCAGGTGACCGATGAGATGGAAGCGGGCGCCTGCAAGATCGGCCACGGCGGCGGCTTTGTTCTCCATCTCCTGAACATAGTTTTCGCCGAACTCGCGCAGGCCGATTGCCCAGGCTTCGCGGATAATCTCAGCCGGGAAAATTTTGGTGACGGCGAGGAGGCGAACTTCCCCCGGGTTCCGATTTGCGCGGGCGCAGGCGTGGTGAATTCGCTGCTGCACGAGGTCGAGCTTCTGTTGCAGCGTTTCGGGCATGGATTAACCTTTCAAATCGCGGAAGGCGTCTTCAATTTCGTTGCGGGCCTCGAGGCTGACCGGCGGGAAGGGCAGGCGTGGCGGGCCACCGTAATAGCCGTTCAGGTCCATGGCGTGCTTCAGGCCGGCGACTCCGTACAGGTCTGTCACCAGGATGGACGGGTGCGCGATGCGGCCCTGCCAGTCGACGCCTGCTTCTTCCTCGCGGGTGCGATTGGCTTCCCAGACAGCAATAGCGGCATAGGGCGCGGCGCTGGCAAAGGCGAGGGCGGCTCCGTTGGCACCGGTCCGGAGAGATTCGAGAAGCTGGCCTTCAGTACCGGCGAGAATGGCGAAGCCTTTGCCACAGACCGCGCGGAGGTGGGCAATACGGCCGACGGGCGTGCCGGTTTCGATAATACCCCGGATGTTGGGATGGGCGGCGAGTTTCGCCACGGTTTCAGGAGAGAGATCCACGCCGGTAGTGAGGGGTGCGTTGTGGATGAGGACGGGGATGGGTGACTGGTCAGCCAGGGCGCGGAAGTAGAGCATCTGCGCTTCGGGGCCGTACATCATGCCGCGGTATTCATGGGGGACCAGGCTGACGACGGCATGAGCGCCCACGGCTGCCCCGCGCTTCGCCAGATCAGCTGCGAGACGCACACCTTCACAGGAGACGTCGAACAGGATGGCCTTGCCTTCCGGCACGGACTTTGCGGCCAGGGCGACGACTTCCACCTTTTCATCGTGGGAGAGCAGCGGGCCTTCGCCGGCATGGGCCCCGACGAGGAAACCGGCGATGTCCGTCCTGCTCCACTTCTCGAAGTTATGCTGGACCTTGGTGCGGTAGATGGCACCAGTGTGATCGAACGGTGTGGCGGCTGCCACATAGATTCCCTGAATTTTCATCAAACTATATGTTCTCAATCGACCTTGATTGCCCGCAAGCGGACAAAGACATCATGATTGCCGACCTCTTCGAGGCTGGCTGTACGGGCATTAACGAGCTCGAAGAATGGGACGACATTGTTCGGCTCCGAGTGTTCTTCGATACCGGTGCCGACGAGGCCGCTCTGGTGGCGCGCTTCGGGGGCGAAGCGGCTCCGGCCGATACCCGCGACTGGGTGGCGTTCGCCCGCGAGCACCTGCACCCGATGGAGTTTGGGGAGCGGATTTATGTGGTTCCGGAATGGCGGGATGACCCAACGCCGGAGGGGCGAATTCGCATTGTGACGAATGCAGGGCTGGCGTTTGGTACCGGCGCGCACCAGACGACGCGGCTCTGTTTGGAAGCGGTGGAGCGTCGGGTGGGGCATGGCATGACCGTCATCGATATTGGGACGGGCTCGGGGATTTTGTCTGAGGCTGCGTTGAAGTTGGGCGCAGCCCGGGCGTTCGCGTCGGATACGGATCCGCAAGCTGCCGCGGCTGCTTTGGAGAATTTTGGAAAAGCCGGCGTTCGGGTGGGAGTGTTTACGGGGTCGGCGGATGCGGTGGCCGATGGGGTGGCGGATCTGATTGTGGCTAATATCAGCCCTGCATGGATTGCGGAACTCGCGACGGACTGGTTTCGGATTCTGAAGCCGGGGTGTTTGGCGATTCTGAGCGGTTTTGAAGCTGCGGATGTGGCGGGAGTTCAGGCTGCGCTGGAGAAGGCGGGGATGGTGGTGGAGGCGGAGTTTGGAGAGTTGGAGTGGCGGATGCTGGAAGCTCGCAAGCCCCAGTAGCGTTTCACTTGATGCTGGGGCCGATAAGACGGTAATTGCCAATTAT